>JBIQLU010000102.1:8315-11233 GCA_044463985.1 Gemmatimonas aurantiaca
CTTCGCCGCCATCGTCGACCGCACACCTGTCACGTAGTACGGGGTATCGCCGAAGCACGAGGTGGGGACGCCGCGATGCTCCTCGTACGTGATCGCCACGTTCTGGCCCATCGTCTTCGTGATCAGGTCGGCGATCGAGTCGTTGCGGACCGTGAAGTGGAAGATCTCCGGGAGCGCACCGGGGAGATTCACCATCGCGAGCTCACCCTCCCACGTTTTGCAGAGCCAACCTTCCTTCGAGAACTTCTGCACGTAGCCCGTCTTCGCGCCCGTGGCGTACGCGAATTTCAGCGCGCTCCACGTGTACAGCACCGCGACGAGGATCGGAACCACTATCACCAGCAGCAGCGCGATCTTCAGGCGCGATCGCCAGCGCGAACGCGGTACGGCCGGCTGTGCTGCCGCGTCGGCGGCTTTCGCACTGTCGGCGTCGAGTGGCGGCTGTTCCATATCGTCGGACATCTAGCTCGGCTCCAGAAAGGTGAACTGCGTTCGAGATCGCGGCGCACTCGCTCGCCCCTCACACCGGGGCGGCTGCGCCGATAGCTTTCAAGCATGACCTTCGCAATGCGTAGACGGACGGTCACCACGGTGGTCGGGGGGGTCCCGGTGGGAAGCCGGCACCCTGTGGTCGTCCAGTCCATGACCAATACCGATACGGCCGATCCTGCCGCTACCGCGGAGCAGGTGATCGCCCTCGCCCGCGAGGGATCGCAGCTCGTCCGCGTGACAGTCAACAACGATGACGCGGCCGCCGCCGTGCCCGAGATCGTCCAACGCGTGGCGGATGCCGGCGTCGACGTCCCGATCATCGGCGACTTCCACTACAACGGCCACCTCCTTCTGGCCAGACATCCCGACTGTGCCCGCGCGCTCGCCAAGTATCGCATCAACCCCGGCAACGTGGGTGGCAAGCGGCGCGACGAAAATTTCCGCACCATAGTGCAGATCGCAGTCGAGAACGACAAGACCGTCCGCATCGGCGTGAACTGGGGCTCGCTCGACCAGGACCTCCTCACCGAGATGATGGACGAGAACGCGAAGCGCCCCGAGCCGCTCGACGCACACGACGTCTATATCGAAGCGATGCTCGGGAGCGCGCTCCGTTCCGGCGCCCTCGCCGAGGAAACTGGACTCGGACACGACCGCATCATCCTCTCCGCCAAGGTCTCCGGCGTGCGCGACCTGGTGGAAGTCTACCGCCGCCTCGCGGTGCGCTGCGACTACCCGCTCCACCTCGGCCTCACCGAAGCCGGGATGGGGAGCAAGGGGATCATCGCCAGCACGGCCGCCCTCTCGATTCTCCTCTCCGAGGGGATCGGCGACACGATCCGCGTGTCGCTCACTCCGCGCCCCGGCGGCGATCGCACGGAAGAGGTGCGAGTGGCGCAGCAGATCCTCCAGTCGCTCGGCCTCAGGAGCTTCATGCCGCAGGTCACCGCCTGCCCCGGCTGCGGCCGCACCACGTCGACGTTCTTCCAGCACATGGCCGAGGACATCCAGGGGTACCTGCGCGAGCAGATGCCGGTGTGGAGAGACAAATACCCCGGCGTCGAGGAGCTGCACGTGGCCGTGATGGGTTGCGTCGTGAACGGCCCCGGCGAATCGAAGCACGCCGACATCGGCATCTCCCTCCCCGGCACCTTCGAGGAGCCCAAGGCCCCCGTCTACATCGACGGCAAGCTCTCCGTGACCCTCAAGGGCGACGGCATAGTGCCGGAGTTTCTGGGGATACTGGAGAGATATGTGGAGGGGAAATACGGGGAAAAGAAAGCAGAGAGCAGAAAGCAGGAAGCAGGAACGGCGCCCGGATAGAGCGCGTTAGCCGCGGGAGCACGCATCCGTTCCCGATGTCTTTTTCTGCTGTCTGCTTTCTGCCTTCTGCTTTCTTTACCCATGAATACTCGCAAAATCGGCTCTCTCACCGTCTCCGTCGTCGGGCTCGGGTGCAACAACTTCGGGAACAGGCTCGATGCGGAGGCGAGCGCGAAGGTCATCGACGCGGCGCTCGACAACGGGATCAACTTCCTCGACACGGCCGACATCTACGGCAAGACGCTGAGCGAGGAGTACATGGGGCGGGCGCTCGCGGGGCGACGCGACGAGGTCGTGCTCGCGACGAAGTTCGGGAAGCCGGTGGACGACGAGCGACGCGGCGCGCGGCCGGAGTACATCAGACGCGCAGTGGAAGACAGTCTGAAGCGGCTCCGCACCGATCACATCGATCTGTATCAGATCCATGAACCCGATCCGTCGGTGCCGATCACCGACACGCTCGGTGCACTGAACGATCTCGTACGCGAAGGGAAGGTTCGCGAGATCGGCTGCTCGAACTTCGGTGCGGAGGAGTTGCGCGCCGCGGAGCTCGCGGTCGCGCCGGACGCGGCGCGCTTCGTGAGCGTGCAGAACGAATACAGTCTGCTGCACCGCGAGCCGGAAGCCGAGGTGATTCCGCTGTGCGAGCAGCTCGGGATCGCGTTCATACCGTACTATCCGCTGCACAGCGGACTCCTCACGGGGAAGTTCCGCCGCGGGAAGCCGGCGCCCGAAGGGAGCCGCATCGCGAAGTCGGCGAAGCGCACCGAGTGGATGGCGGACGAAAAGATGGAAGCCGTCGAATCGCTGGTGGCCTTCGCCGAGTCGCGCGGTCGCACGATACTGGAGCTGGCATTCTCCTGGCTCCTCACGCGTCCCGTCGTCGCATCGGTGATCGCGGGCGCCACCACGGCCGCGCAGGTGAAAGCGAACGCCGGGGCCGCGGCGTGGAAGCTCACCGACTACGAGCTGAAGGAAATCGATCGGGTGACGGGGTGAGGGGGTCAGGCACCCATAAGTAGAGGCCCCCGCAGCGTGGCTGCCCGGGGCCCTACCTATGGGGGCCTGGCCCCCCCCCCGGGGGGGGCCCGGGCCCTCGCGTT
>JBIQLU010000102.1:11243-12629 GCA_044463985.1 Gemmatimonas aurantiaca
AAACTGGAGGGGGGCGGGGGGGGGGGGGGCAACCCCCCATTAAGAGGGGCCCCGGGCCGCTTTCTCCCCTGAGCCTCTACTTATGGGTGCCTGACCCCCTCACCGGTGGGGGCCTGACCCCTCGTTTACCCTGCCAGCTTCTCCAGCTCTTCCACCATCCGCCCCAGTTCGCTCATGATCGGGGCGTGGAAGCCGCTCTCGGAGAGTCGGTCGTGGAAGCGGCGGAAGCGTGCGGCACCATCCGCGCGTCCGCCGGGGAGCTGGCTCCACGCGGTTTCAGGGAACTCGGTGCGCTCGAGATTCGCCACGAGCGTGCCGCACGCGTGCAGCAGCTCCGCGGCCTTCACCCAGCGCCCGAGATCGTCGGAATCCTTCAGGCGATCCAGCAGATCGTCGCGTCGCTCCTCGTGCGAGAGTTCCACGCCGTCGTCGTCGTAGCGACGTTCGACCACGCCGAGCACGCTCGCGAGGATTCCGGCGCCGAACTTGTCGCCGATGCGATCGTCGAACGTCTCCTGCGACACTCCCTCGCGCGCGTAGTCTTCCACCACATCCAGAAGAATCCCGGCCACGACCGTGTCGTCGTCGCGGCCGTAACGCGTGAGGATGATCGCGATGTTCGGCGCGGCGGTGATGTACGGGAGCCGCGTACCGCGTCGCACCTCCTGGTCGTGGTGCTTGGCGGCGAAAGCGAGCGCGTGGTTGATCGGATCAGAGTAGCCGTTCATCTCTGCCATGCGACGGGAGGAATTCGAGAAGATAGCGCTCGCGCGCACCTCCAGTAATCGCTCGTTGGAGCGAAGGCGTGTGCCCGGCGTGTCAGCGGCGCGCGAAGCGCTGCACTATCCGCTCCAGCGCCTCGCGATCGGAGTCGTCGAAGGTGTCCGGCTCCTCCGAATCGATGTCGAGCACCGCGATCAGCCCGCCGTCGGGACCCGACACCGGCACCACGATCTCCGAGCGAGAGCGCGCGTCGCAGGTGATGTGGCCGGGAAAAGTGTTCACGTCCGGCACCACCACCGACCGGCGTTCGGCGGCGGCGGTGCCGCACACGCCGCTCCCGAAGGTGATCTCCAGGCAGCCCAGCGTCCCCTGATACGGACCGACGAGCAGCCGCTTCCCCGGCTCCACCACGCGATAGAAGCCCGTCCACAGATGGCCGAAGGCGTGATGGACGAGCGCGCTCACCGTGGCCATCTCGGCGATCTCGTCGCGCACGCCTTCGAGCACGGCGTCGATGTGCGACTCGAGTTCGGCGTACGCCTCCACCTTGGGGATGCCTCGGAGATCGAGCGTTACTTCGGCCATGGCACTGGGGATGGTTGTTGGGGGTCAGACCCTAATCTAGAGCGGGGTCAGGCACCTCATGTAGAGGGTTCGTGAGCA
>JBIQLU010000103.1:0-12547 GCA_044463985.1 Gemmatimonas aurantiaca
CTCGTCAGCACCCTCGGCCCGGCCTCGGTAATGGCCACGGTGTGCTCGAAGTGGGCGGAGCGGGACCCATCGGAAGTCACGATGGTCCAGCGATCGGAGAGGGTGCGCGTGCCGGGCCCGCCAACGTTTACCATCGGCTCGATCGCGATCGTGAGGCCGGGCGTGAGCTTCATGAGTCGGCCGGGCTTCCCCTGGTTCGGGACCTGGGGGTCCTCGTGCATGGCGGTGCCGACGCCGTGCCCGACGAGGTCGCGCGCGACGCTGAAGCCGGCTTCCTTCACCACTGCATGGATCGCCGCGCCGATGTCGCCTACGTGGCTGTTCGGCTGCGCGGCCGCGATCCCCGCGGCGAGCGCGCGCTGCGTCACGTCCAGCAGTCGGCGCGATGTGTCGTCGACATTGCCCACCGGCACGGTGGTGGCCGAATCGGTGAAATATCCGCGCAAGCCGACCCCGACGTCGATCGAGATGATGTCGCCTTCCGCGAGTACGCGCTTCCGCGACGGGATGCCGTGCACGATCTCGTTGTTGATCGACGTACAGATCGAGCCCGGGAATCCGTAGAGTCCCTTGAAGGCCGGGGTCGCTCCCTCGTGCGAGCGGATGAACTCCTCGGCCATGGTGTCCAGATCCATCGTGCTGAGCCCGGGCGTGACCTTCCCGCGCAGCATCTCCACCGTATCGGCGAGGATCCTGCCGCCCTCGGCCATTACTTCGATTTCACGATTCGACTTCAGTTGAACCATTTATTCGTCCAGCGCATCCATTATCCGGCTCGTGACCTCGTCGACCTCGCCAACTGCATCCACCTCGACGAACCGTGGACCGTCGGCCTCCCTGCTGCGACAACGATACCAGTCGATGACTGGTTTCGTCTGCTCGCGGTAGACGGCCATCCTGTGCAGCACGGCCTCTGGCTCGTCGTCCTTTCTGCGGATGAGGCGTCCGCCGCACTTCTCGCAGCTTTCGCCCGGATCGTGCTCCTTGTACGGCGTCTGGCAGCGCTCGCAGATGGCGCGCCCGCTTATCCGTCGCACGAGTTCTTCGGGATCCACGTCGAAGAGCAGCACGACATCCACGCGGCGGTGCAGCTCGTGCATCACGCGCTCGAGCCCCTCCGCCTGCGGTACCGTGCGCACGACGCCATCGAGCACTACACCGTCGGCAGCGTCGGGGCGCGCGAGCGCCTCCTTCATGATTCCCAGAATCGTCGCATCGGGCACCAGGTCACCCTGCTCGATGAACGACTTCGCCTCGCGGCCGAGCGGCGTGCCCGCACGCACGGCCTCGCGAAGCACGTCGCCCGTAGCGAGCTTCGGAATCCCGAAGCGCGATGCGACTCTCCCCCCCTGGGTACCCTTGCCGGCACCGGGCGGGCCGAGAAGTACGATGTTCATCCGTCTGTCAGTCGACTCGAGTCTGCTGTTGGCGGCCCGCTCAGAAACCGGTGGGCTGCCGCCCGCGGAAGCGGACGCGACCCTTCTTCATGAAGCCATCGTACTTGCGCAGCAGCAGATGCTGCTGGAGCTGCTGGATGGTATCGAGTCCCACACCCACCACGATCAGGAGCGACGTTCCGCCGAAGAGGAACGGGACGTTGATGATCTGACCGATCCACATCGGCAGCAGCATGATCAGCGTGAGGAAAACGGCGCCCGGAAGCGTGATCCGCGACATCACCCGATCGATGTATTCCGCCGTCTTCGCGCCCGGCTTCACGCCGGGAATGAAGCCGCCCTGCTTCTTCAGGTTCTCCGCGATGTCGATCGGGTTGAAGATGATCGACGTGTAGAAGTAGGTGAAGAAGACCACGAGCACCGCCGACAGCACGTAGTACGGCCACGATCCCGGCTGAAGCGCTTCGGCCATCCGCTGCATGAGCGGCACGTTCTGGAAGAACTGAGCGATGGTACCGGGCACCACGATCACCGTCTGCGCGAAGATGATCGGCATCACGTTCGCCGCGTTCATGCGCAGCGGGATGAAGTTCTTCGCCGACTCGCGCTGCCGTCCGCGGGCCATCGTGCGCTGCGGGATCTGGATCGGCACGCGGCGCGCGGCCACCGTGATCGCCACGGTGAAGGCCACGACCGCTAGCATCACCAGGCCGAGCAGCACGAGCTGGAACACCGAGAGAGCGCCGGTGCTCACGAAGTTGAACGTCTGGACGATGCTCGGCCAGAAGCGTTCGACGATCGAGAAGAAGATCAGCAGCGAAGCGCCGTTGCCGACGCCGCGCTCGGTGATCTGCTCGCCGAGCCACATCACGAAGACGGCGCCCGTGGTGAGGAAGAGCGTCATCTGGATGCGGAAGCCGAAGCCGGGGCTGGCCACGGCACCCTGCAGCGACTCCATGAACAGCGCGAAGCCCCACGCCTGCATGATGGCGATACCCACCGTCATGTAGCGCGTCCACTGTTCCACCGTCTTTCTTCCCTGCTCCTCGCGCTGCAGCTTCTCGACCTTCGGAATGACGGCGCCGAGAATCTGGAAGACGATGCTGGCGGAGATGTACGGGATGATGCCGAGCGCCAACAGAGTCGCGCGGGAGAGACCTCCGCCCACGAACATGTCGTACAGCCCGAGTAGACCGCCCTGCTGGCTCTGGAAGAACGCCAGCAGCGCGTTCACATCGATCCCGGGTGCGGTGATGTGCGCGCCGATGCGGTAGACCACGAGCACCAGGAGCGTGAAGCCGATCTTCGACTTCAGCTCCGGCGTCTTGAACAGGTTGGCTACAGCGGCGGCCGGGTTGCTCTGCGCCATTTTACTCCTCTACGCGGCCTCCGGCCGCGACGATCCTGTCGCGTACCGACGCGCTCATCTTCACACCCCGAACCGTGATTGGCCGGGTGAGCTCGCCGTTGGCCAGAAGCTTCGCGGGGCCACGCCCCTTGCGAATGAGACCGGCCGCGATCAGCGACTCCGTGGTGATCTCCTCCCCCTCCGGAAGCCGCGACACCGCGTCGAGGCGCACTACCTGGTGCTCCACGCGCGAGAGGTTGGTGAAACCACGCTTCGGAAGCCGGCGCGTGAGCGGCATCTGGCCACCCTCGAAGTGCGGCTTGCTGCCGCCCGGACCGTGGTGTCCCGCGCGCGCCTTGATTCCCTTGTGACCCTTGCCGGACGTCTTGCCCGTACCCGAGCCGGGGCCGCGACCGAGCCGCTTCCGCGCCCGGTGCGAACCCTCGACGCGCCGAAGATTGTGCAGGCCGATCTTCTCGACCGTGTTCTCGCTATCGCTCGCCATCGATCCTCACTCCTCCACGGGAGTCACCTTGACCAGGTGACGTACCTGCTTGAGCTGTCCGCGCAGCGCGGGCGAGTCCTGCTTCGTCACCACATCCTGGTGGTGGCGGAGGCCGATGGACTCCAGAGTACGGCGCAGCCGCGCCGGATGCCCGATTTCGCTGCGCACCTGCTCGATCCGGACTTTTCCGGTCGTGAGCGTGTTCTTCTCGGTTATGGCTGGCCCCTTCGAAGGGTGCCAGACGAATGTCCTGGCCATCAGACGCTCTCCTTCGACACGGCACGCGAGCGATAGTTCAGGCTCGAGGGCTCGATACCCCGCTCGCGAGCGATCTGCTCGACCGTGGTGAGCCGCGTGAGTCCGTCCATGGTCGCACGCACCATGTTGTGCGGATTGGCCGACCCGAGGCTCTTGGTGAGGATGTCGGCGACGCCGGCACACTCGAGCACCGCGCGCACCGCACCGCCGGCGATCACGCCGGCGCCGGGCGCCGCTGGCTTGAGCAGCACTCGGCCGGCACCATGTTCGCCGATCACCTCGTGCGGAATGGTGCCACCCGTGAGCGGCACCTGCAGCATGCCGCGACGCGCTGCGTCCACGGCCTTCCGCACCGCTTCGGAAACCTCGTTCGCCTTGCCGGTAGCCACACCGACGCGACCCTGCGCATCGCCCACCGCGACGAGCGCGTTGAAGCTGAAGCGCCGGCCGCCCTTGACGACCTTCGCGACGCGGTTGATGGCAATGACGTTCTCGACGAGATCGCTCGCTTCGCGACCGCCGTCGCCGCCGCGGTTTCCACCGCGACCGCCGCCTTCGCCGCCACGACCGCCACCGGGACCACGTCCGCCGCCCGGACCACCGCGACCGCCGCCGGGGCCGCCGCGGCCACGACCACCGCCGCCACGTCCACCGCGTCCGCCGCCCGGACCGCCGCGTCCACCACCGCCGCCGCCGCCACCACCGCTACGGCCGCCGCCCTGCGCTCCCGGCGGGCCAGCCCGCATTCCGCCTGCCTGCTTCTCGTTGTCTGCCATTGTCAGAACTCCAACCCGCCTTCGCGGGCGCCGTCGGCCACCGCCTTCACGCGGCCATGGTACTTGTAACCCGCGCGATCGAATACGACCTGCGTGATCCCGACCGCCTTCGCCCGCTCGGCGATCGCCTTGCCGACGTTCATCGCGCGCTCCGCCTTCTTTCCTTCGCCATCCTTGAGGTCGGAAACGGTGATGATGGTGCGGCTCGTCTGATCGTCCACGAGCTGAGCGTAGATGTGCTTCAGGGACCGCCGCACGACCAGACGTGGGCGCTCGGGAGTTCCCTCCACCCGCTTGCGCACGCGGAGGTGCCGGCGATAGCGCTGTTCGGTGCGCGTCTTCGGCCTGTGAATCGATCTCATCGCTTACTTGCCTCCCGCCTTGCCGGCCTTGCGCCGGATCTTCTCGTCAGCATACTTGATGCCCTTGCCCTTGTAAGGCTCCGGCGGGCGAAGTCCACGTATTTCCGCGGCGACCTGGCCGACCATCTCCTTGTCGGCGCCTTCGATTATCACGCTCGTGGGCTGTGGTGCCGTGAGCTTGATCCCCTTCGGCGCCTTGTACTCGATGGGATGCGAGAACCCGAGCGCGAGGAAGAGACCGTACGGTCTCGTCTCCGCGCGGAATCCCACGCCCACTATCTCGAGCTGCTTCCTGAAGCCGCGCTCCACTCCCTCGACCATGTTGGCCACGAGCGTACGCGTGAGTCCGTGAAGCGCCTTGTGCTCCTTTTCGTCCGAGGGGCGCGTCACCACCACGGTACCATCTTCCAGCTCCACCTTCATGGCCGGGTGCAGCGTGCGCTGAAGCTCGCCGTTCGGGCCCTTCACCGTGATCTTGCGACCATCGATTGTGGCCGAGACGTTCTTCGGCAGTTGGACCGGCCTCTTTCCGATTCGCGACATGGCTCGTAATGGCTCCTACCAGATGACCGCGAGGAGCTCACCGCCAGTGCGCGCCGTGCGCGCCTGCTGGTCGGACATGAGTCCCTGCGAGGTGCTCAAGATCGCCATGCCGAGCCCGTTGCGCACGCGCGGAATCTCGCTGACGCCGACGTACTTGCGAAGCCCCGGCGTCGAGACGCGGCGCAGCTCGCGGATCACCGGCTGGTCGCCGGCGGCGTAGCGAAGATAGAGCCGGAGAATCTTCCGGCCCTCATCGGTCTCGAGGGTCTTGTAGTCCCTGATGTAGTTGTTCTCGAGGAGAAGGCGCGCAATCTCGCCCTTCAGCTTCGAGGCCGGCATGTCGACGCGACGGTGCTTCGATCCGCAGGCATTGCGGATGCGCGTCAGCATATCGGCGATCGGATCTGTCATGCTCATTTGATGGTCCTATCGTATCCGTTATGGACGTTTAGGAATTGGACGGCTTACCAGCTCGCCTTGCGCACACCGGGAATCATCCCGTTGAGCGACAGGTCGCGGAAGCAGATGCGGCAGAGGCCGAACTTCCGCAGGTAGGCGCGCGAGCGGCCGCAGCGCTGGCAGCGATTGTGCTGCCGCACCTTGAACTTCGGCTTGCGCTTGCTCTTCTCGATCATGGCCTTACGAGCCATCGATTCAATCTCTCTGCTTGGAGTTTCTCACTGAGCCCCGATGGCCGCGTTGCGGCCGCCGCTGGCTTGGGCCGACGGCTCGAGCCGACGACTACGCGTTGACCACGATTGGCTTCTCTTCTCCGCGGAAGGGCATCCCCAGCTCCCGCAGAAGCGCGAGCGCCTGGTCATCGCGGTCGGTGCTCGTCACGAACGTCACGTCGAGGCCGTGCACCTGGTCGACCTGATCGTAGTTGATCTCCGGGAAGATCACCTGCTCCTTCAGTCCTACGGAGTAGTTCCCGCGACCGTCGAAGGAACGGGTGCCCAGCCCACGGAAGTCGCGGATGCGCGGGACCGCGACCGCGATGAAGCGATCGAGGAACTCCCACATCCTCGCCCCCCGCAACGTCACGCTGGCTCCGATTTCCTGCCCCTGCCGCAGCCCGAAGTTGGAGATCGACTTCTTCGCCTTCGTGCGTATCGGCCGCTGGCCGGTGATCACCTCGAGCTCCGTGACCACACCATCGAGGACCTTGGGCTGCTTCACCGCCTCGCCCACGCCCACGTTGATCACGATCTTCGTGAGCTTCGGGATCTGGTGCACGTTGTCGAGCTGGAACTGCTGCTGGAGCCGCGGACGGACGGTTCCTTCGTAATACACTCTCAGGCGCGGAGCCGGCGCCGGCGTTCCCACGCCGGGATGCTCGCGCTGCGGGGCGCTGTCGCCGCCGCCTCTCTTGTCCTGCTTCTTTCCCTTCGTCGCCATTGCCTGATCCTCGCTCAGCGCGGTGTGGGGATGGAATCCCCGCTCTTGGCGCTGATGCGCTCCTTCGTGCCATCCTCATCGACCCGCGCGCGCGTGCGCGTCGGCTTGTCGCTCTTCGGATCGAGAAGCATGACGTTCGAGTGGTGAATCGGAGCGGGGAAATCGATGATCCCGCTCTGTTCCTCTGCCGTCCGTGCCTTGCGGTGCCGCTTGACGATGTTGACGCCATCCACCACGACGCGGCCGGTCTTGGGATAGATGCGGATGATCTTCCCCTCCTTCCCGGCCTCGTCGCCGCGCATCACGCGAACCGTGTCGCCCTTGCGGACCGGCATCGGCACGCGCTCGGCGTTCACCACGTGGCGCTTTCTATTCTTCGTCCTCGCGCGCCTGGTGACGCGATAGGTCGGCTTGCGCATTTCAGAGTACCTCCGGCGCGAGCGAGACGATCTTCATGAACTTCTTCTCGCGCAGCTCGCGCGCCACCGGTCCGAAGATGCGCGTGGCCCGCGGTTCGCCCGCATCGTTGATTATCACTACGGCGTTCTCGTCGAAGCGGATGTAGCTGCCATCCTTGCGGCGCGTCTCCTTCGCCGTGCGAACTACCACGGCCTTGGCCACGTCGCTCTTCTTCACGGTGCCGTTGGGGAGCGCGTCCTTGACCGCCACCACCACGGTATCGCCCAGCCCCGCGTAGCGACGTCTCGTCCCCCCCAGCACGCGGATCACGAGCGCTCGCTTCGCGCCCGAATTGTCCGCGACCTTTACGATCGACTCCTGCTGAATCATGTATCCCTCTCAGCGCGCACGTTCGATTATCTCGACCACGCGCCACCGCTTGTCCTTTGACAGCGGCCGGGTCTCCATGATGCGCACGGTGTCGCCGGCCTTCGCGGAGTTGTCCTCGCTGTGGGCCTTAAGACGCCTGGTGCGTGTCACCATCTTGCCGTAGAGCGGGTGCGGAAAGCGACGCTCGATCGCCACCACAACCGTCTTTTCCATCTTGTCGCTCACCACGAGGCCCACGCGCGTCTTGCGCGATCCGCGCTGCGCGGCTCCCTCGCTCTTCACTGTTTCGGCCATGTTCCCTTGCACTCCTCGCTAGCGCGACGCCCGTGTCGCGGATGCGGACGCACCGCGCGTCCCACGCCGCTCGCGGAGAATCGTCTTCATCCGCGCTATGTCCTTGCGAATCACCCGGAACCGCAATGGATCCTCGAGCGTCTGGGTGGCGCTGCGGAAACGAAGATTGAACCGCTCGTCTTCGAGCTCCGCGATGCGGCTCTGGATCTCCTCCTCCGTCAGATCCCGGATCTCCTCAGCTTGCATCGGTGTGCGCCTCCTCGCGTACCACGAACTTGGATGGCACCGACAGCTTCGCGGCCGCGAGCGCCATCGCCTTCTCCGCCGTCTTACGATCCACGCCCTCGAGCTCGAACATCACTCGACCCGGCTTGACCACGGCTACCCAGCTCTCCGGCGATCCCTTTCCCTTACCCATCCGGGTCTCGGCCGGCTTCTTCGTTATCGGCTTGTCGGGGAAGATGCGGATCCACACCTTGCCGCCGCGCTTGATGTGGCGCGTGAGCGCCACGCGGGCCGCCTCGATCTGACGGTTCGAAACCCAGCCCGGCTCCAGTGCCTGGAGCCCGTAATGGCCGAACGCCACGGTCGATCCACGGGTCGCCACCCCACGGGTGCGCCCCTTGAACATCTTCCGGAACTTTACGCGCTTGGGACTCAGCATTTATCTATCGCTCCCTCACGAACCCGTGGAGTAGGTGCTGCCGCGCCGCGAAGCCGAAGGCTCCTCGCCGTGGAAGATCCACACCTTCACGCCGATCGTGCCGAAAGTGGTCCTGGCCGTGGATGTCGCGTAGTCGATCTTCGCGCGCAGCGTGTGCAGCGGCACCCGACCCTCGTGATAGCCCTCGACGCGCGCGATCTCAGCGCCACCGAGCCGGCCGCCACACTTGATCTTGATACCCTGCGCACCCATGCGCATCGCGCTCTGCACCGCGCGCTTCATCGCGCGCCGGAAGGAGATTCGCTGCGCGAGCTGGTGCGCGATCTGATCGGCCACGAGCTGCGCATCGAGTTCCGGCCGCTTGATCTCCTCGACGTTGATCCCGACTTCCTTCCCCGTGAGCTGCGCGAGCTCGTCGCGAAGCTTGTCCACCTCCGCGCCCTTCTTCCCGATCACGACGCCCGGACGACCGGTGTGGATGGTCACCACCATCTTCCCCGGCTTCCGCTCGATCGTGATGTCGGCGATCGCGGCATGGCCAAGACGCGCCTTCAGGTACTTGCGCAGCAGCTCGTCTTCCTTGAGGAGAGCCGGGAAATCCCGGTTCGCGTACCAGCGCGACTTGTGGTCGTGCGTGATCCCCAGCCGGAAGCCGATCGGATTCGTTTTCTGTCCCATTAGCGACCTTCCTCGTCCGCGACCACGATCTCGACGTGGCTCGTCCTCTTGAGTATCGGCGTGCCACGCCCCATCGCGCCCGGCATGAAGCGCTTGAGCTTGGGGCCCTCGTTCACCACCGCGTGCTTCACGAAGAGCGTATCGGTGTCGATCGACTCGTCGCGCTCACGCGCCTGGTGCTCCGCGTTCGCGATCGCAGACTTCAACACCTTCTCGATCTGCTTCGCCGCGTGCTTCTTCGAGAACGCGAGGAGCGCGAGCGCCTCGTTCACGTTCAGCCCGCGTATCTGATCTATCACCAGGCGCATCTTGTACGGCGACTGCCGCGTGCTGCGCTGGATTGCCCGAACCTCGGCCATGGTCACTTGCCTCCCTTGGCGCCGCCGGCCGGCGAGGCCTTGCGATCCGCCGCCTTGTTCCCGCTGTGACCGCGGAAGAGCCGGGTGGGCGCGAACTCGCCCAGCTTGTGCCCCACCATGTTCTCCGTCACGTAGACCGGGATGAACTTGTTCCCGTTGTGCACGGCGAAGGTGTGACCCACGAACTCGGGGGCGACGGTGCTCGCGCGCGACCACGTCTTCACCACCCGCTTCTCGTTTCGGGAGTTCATGCTTCGCACCTTCTTGAGGAGCGACTCCTGCACGAACGGACCCTTCTTGATGCTTCTAGCCATGGTTGCTGTCTCTGGTTGTCGGGCAGTGCTTCATCCGCCGCTCGCTCATCGGGTAGCCTTGCCGCGCTTCCGGCCGCGGACGATCAGCCGCTCCGACGACTTCTTCTTGTTGCGCGTCTTCGTCCCTTCCTTCTTGCCCCACGGACTCACCACGTTCCGGCCGCCGCGCGTGCGACCGCCGTGCGGGTGATCCACGGGGTTCATCACCTCGCCGCGCACCTTCGGACGCCGTCCCTTCCAGCGCGTCTTCCCGGCCTTCCCCCACGAAATCAGCTCGTGCTCCTGGTTCCCCACCTCGCCGATCGTGGCGAGACAGTTGCCATGCACCAGCCGCACTTCGGTGGATCCCATGCGCAGCGTCACGTAATCGCCTTCCTTCGCCACCACCTGGCACGACATTCCGGCGGAGCGCGCCATCTGCCCGCCCTTGCCGATCTTCAGCTCGATGTTGTGCACATCCGTACCGAGCGGGATCTCCTTCAGCGGCAGTGCGTTGCCGAGCCGGATGTCCGAGCCGGGGCCCGAAACGATGGTGTCACCCACCGCCAGTCCGCGAGGGTGGATGATGTAGCGCTTCTCGCCATCGGCGTACTCCACCAGCGCGATACGCGCCGAGCGGTTCGGATCGTACTCGATCTCGCGCACGGTGGCGACGACGTCGAACTTGTTCCGCTTGAAGTCGATGATCCGGTAGCGGCGCTTGTGACCGCCGCCGCGCCGCCGCATCGAGATGTGGCCGTGGTTGTTCCGGCCGCCCGACTTCGTGAGCGGCGCGAGCAGCGACTTCTCGGGCGTCGTCCGCGTGATCTCGGAAAAGTCCGAAACCGTGCGGAAGCGCGTGCCCTTGGTCACCGGCTTGAATTGACGTATTCCCATCGGTCAGCCCTCGAAGATCTCGATCGACTCGCCTTCACGCAGCGTGACGATCGCCTTTTTCCAGTGAGCGCGCCGCCCGACGGTATTTCCCGACCGGCGTGTCTTGCCGCGCTGATTCGACGTCCAGACGCCGGTGACGTGGACGCCGAAGAGCGCCTCCACGGCCTGCTTGATCTGTCCCTTGCTCGCATCGGGGTGCACCTGCAGGGTGTACTCCGAGCGCTCCTGATACGCCGCCGAGCTCTTCTCGGTGACGATCGGACGGACGATGGTTTCGTGCAGCGTCGGCATCGGTTATTTCCCCTTCTTCGGCTTGGTCGAAGTCTTCTTCGCCGCCGTCTTCTTCGTGGCAGCCGACTTCCGAGCTGTGGTCTTCTTCTTCGCAGCCGACTTCCCCGCGCTCTTGCGGGCGGCGCTCTTCTTCGCCGCGCTCTTCTTCGCGCTGGTGCGGCCGGACGAGGCGCTCTTCCGCGCCGTCTTGCTCGCCGACTTCCTGGCGGCGCTCTTCTTCTCGCTCGCCTCCGCCGTCGCTGCCGTCTTCTTCTTCGCCTTCGGGCGCGGACGCGGCTTCGACTCGGGCTCCTTCTCCACGATCGGCGTGAGGTGGTGGCCGATCGCCGTTCCCTCGATCACGACAGTGTCGGACCAGAGGATGTGGTACGTGGACGCGTCGCCGTACGGCATCACGTGCACGGTGGGAAGGTTGCGTCCGGAGCGATACACGTTCGGCTTCACGCCATCAGTGAGGATCAGAACCTTCTGACCCGTGAGGCCGAGCCGGTCGACGAAGGCCGCCAGCCGCGACGTGCGCGGAGCGTCGTACTCGAGCCTGTCGACCACGAGCACCGCTCCCTCTCTGGCGCGCGCGTTGAACGCGCTCTTGCGAGCCAGCGCCTTCACCTTTCGCGGCACGCGCTCGTTGTAGGAGCGCGGGATCGGACCGAACACGGTTCCGCCGCCCACCCAGTTGGGAGCACGCGTCGAACCCTGACGGGCGCGACCGGTTCCCTTCTGACGCCACGGCTTCTGATTGCCGCCGATCACGAAGCTGCGAGTCTTCGTCGCGGCGTTGCCCTGCCGCTGGTTCGCCAGGAAAGCGCGCACGGCCTGGTGCATCACCGGCATGTGCACGGTGCCGTCGAACGTCTCACCCGGAAGCGGGACGCGCTCTCTCAGCGTGCCGTTCCCGGTGTACGCGGCTGCGTCTAGTTCTCGTGTAGTCTCGGCCATGGATCAACCCTGCTTGCGGACGAGGACGATCCCGTTCGTGGGACCGGCGATCGCGCCGCGGATGTAGACCAGGTTCCGCTCCGCGTCCACCTTCTCCACGCGCAGGCTTCCCTGAGTGTGCCGCGCCGCACCGTAGTGGCCCGGCATGCGCTTCCCCTTGATCACGCGCGACGGATTCGTACCGGCGCCGATCGAACCCGGACGGCGATGCTTCGTGTTGCCGTGCGTGTTCGGTCCGCCGCCGAAGCCGTGACGCTTGACCACGCCCTGGAAGCCGCGGCCCTTGGTGGTACCGGTGACCTTCACCCGCTCGCCCGGCTCGAAGATCGCGACAGTCACGACATCGCCCACGTTGTACGCGGGGATCTCGGGATCCTTTCCAGGCGCATCGTCGAGCCGGAAGGAGCGCAGCACCTTGGGAGGCGCATCGAGCCCCGCCTTCGCCGCATGCCCGACCGCGGCCTTGTTCGCGCGACGCCCACGCGGCGTGCGCTCGCCCTTCTCCGACTCGCGCCGCAGCCGCTGCTTCCCGTACCCGAGCTGCACCGCGGCAAAGCCCGCCTCGGCCTTGTCGAATACCTGCAGCACAGGATTCGGCTCGGCCTCCACGACCGTCACCGGCACCTGCTGCCCCGCTTCATTGAAGATCTGGGTCATCCCCAGCTTCTTCCCGATGATTCCTATCATGCCTTCCTCATTAGAGTCACTGGCGAGCCGCGCGACGCGCGGCTCCGTAAATGCCAGTTGGACCGTTGG
>JBIQLU010000104.1:0-6529 GCA_044463985.1 Gemmatimonas aurantiaca
TCTCCACTCCGAGCGCGTCCGCGTAAGAGGCGAAAAGGAGAGTGGTTATCGTCATGGGAACGGCCGGGAAGCAGGAAGCAGACGGCAGTTCACTGCTTTCTGCTCTCGGCTTCCTGCTCTCTCCCCCTACCCCTCTCCAGCCCCTGCGCCATCCATTTCGGCGACCAGCGAGCGGAGCTCCTTGGAAGGCTTGAACACGGGTACGGGGCGGGCGGACACTTCGACCGGCGAGCCGGTGCGCGGATTGCGCGCCATGCGCGTTTTGCGCTGGCGAATCTTGAATGTGCCGAAGCCGCGCACCTCGATGTTCTTCTGCTCCTTCAGCGCGTCCTTCACCGCATCCAGGAATGCGTCCACCACGCGGGCACAGTCCTTCTTCGAGATCATCGGGCCGGCGGTGCGGGATATCTGCGTTGTTACACGCTCGACAAGGTCGGCTTTGGTCATTCAGAAACCTCGTGTCAGACGGTCGCCACATGGCGGATCGTGTGTCGAACTTATGCCCTTAATCGTTGTGTGTCAACCGTTTGGCTCACTTGGAACGGGCGTTCGAGCGCACTGCAGCCATGAAGTCGCTGAAGAGTGGACGCGCATCGTGAGGCCCCGGCGCCGCTTCTGGATGGTACTGCACTGCGAACACGGGGAGATCACGGTGCCGAAGCCCCTCCACCGTGCCGTCGTTCAGGTTGACGTGTGTCACGACGAGTTCCGGCGCACCTGCCACGGCAGTACCGCCGCCGGTCGAAGGCTCACCAACTACTGCGAATCCGTGATTCTGCGAGGTGATCAGTACGGTGCCGCTGTCCATCGCCCGGACCGGGTGGTTTCCACCGTGATGGCCGAACGGGAGCTTCTCCGTGCGCCCGCCATAGGTGATTCCGATGAGCTGATGTCCCAGGCAGATGCCGAGCATCGGAGTTCCGCTCGAAGCCAGCTCGCGGATGATCGGCGGCGCGTAGCCGACGGCCGCCGGATCGCCGGGCCCGTTCGAGAGGAACACGCCGTCCGGTTCCATCGCCAGCACTTCGGCCGCTGGCGTGTCCGCGGGCACCACCGTGACTCGGCAGCCGTGCTGCTCGAAGAGGCGCAGGATGTTGCGCTTGATCCCGTAGTCGTACGCGACGATGTGTACCGGCGCGTCCGGATCTCCCCAGGTGTACGGCTCGCGAACGCTGACGCGCGATGCGAGGTCGAGTCCCTCCATGGAGGGGCACGATTCCAGCGCGGCGCGTGCTTCATCGCCGGGCTCCGCACCCGTTCCAAGTACACCGAGCATCGCGCCCGCCGAGCGGAGGTGGCGCGTGAGGCGACGCGTATCCACTTCCTCGAGGATGGGAATTCCGGCGCTCGCGAGCCATGCGCGTAGATCGCCGCTGGCGCGCCAGTTGGATGGCTCGTCGCTCAATTCGCGTACGATCACGCCCGCTACCTGAGGCGACGCCGACTCCGGATCTTCCTGGTTGATTCCGTAGTTGCCGATCATCGGCGCAGTCATCACCACTATCTGCCCACGATAGGAGGGATCTGTGAAGACCTCCTGATAACCGGTCATGTTGGTAGTGAAAACGACTTCCGCTACCGTATCAGGGAACGGAGTGCGCACGTCCCCATGAAAAAGGGTTCCATCCTCTAGGAGGAGGAACCCCGACTGAACGCTGCTGGTGCTCACCGCGCTTATTGATTGGGTGGATTTGCGGGTGCCCCGCTGGACGGCTGCGAGGACGGAGTTGCGGGCTGCAGCGGGATCGCCGGCGCGCTCGAAGATGGCGCCGGTGCGGCTGGAGCAGCCTGCTGAAACGGTTCGTCGAGAACCGACTTCGGAACGGCCGAGGGCGCTCCCATGAGCTGCAGGATGAACGCGAGCGCCATGAAGATCCCCCCGCCCCACCAACTCGTGCGCGTGAGCAGGTTGGCCGCCTGGCGCGTGCCCACGAAAGAGTCTGAAGACGACGAGGCGCCTCCAAACGAAGCCGAAAGGCCGCCGCCCTTGCCGGCCTGCATGAGCACGGCGGCGATCAGCACGACGCTGTCCAGAACCAGAAGAACGAGTATGAACGTGTACATCTTGGAAGAGCCGGAGGAGATGTGACCTAACCCGCTTAACGTAGGCGAGTTAGCCAGTGCGGTCAAGTGCGCGCGATACCCGCCCAGACCTCCGGATCGAGGCTCGCTCCGCCTACCAGGAGGCCGTCCACCTCCGGAGCCGCGAGAAGCGATTCGGCGTTGCCGGCATTGACGCTTCCGCCGTAGAGAATCGGCACCTGTGCTCCACGGTCGCCCGCGACTTCGCGCAGCACGCGGCGGATCGCAGCGTGCACCACGGTGGCGTCCTCCGGCTGCGCCGTGCGGCCGGTACCGATCGCCCACACCGGCTCGTAGGCCACCATCATCCCCGCCACCTGATCGGGCTCCATCCGGCTCACGCCCGTGCGCAGTTGGCGCAGCACGATGCTCTGCGTGGCTCCGCGCTCGCGCTCGTCGAGTCGTTCTCCCACGCAGAGCATCGGCGCGAGACCCGCTTTGCACGCGGCCGCGCACTTGCGCGCCGTCACCTGATCCGTCTCGCCGAACAACTGCCGACGCTCCGAATGGCCCACGAGCGCGACCTTGGCGCCCGCGTCGCGCGCCATGCCGGGCGATGTCTCGCCTGTGAATGCACCGCGCTCCTCCCAGTACACGTTCTGCACGCCAGTCATGATTTCCGGTCTTTCTCGTAGAGCGAAGCCGGCTACGGCGAGCGAAACGGCGCTTGGAAAGAAGATCACGGTGCGGTCGTCACGGCGGGGATACTCGGAGAGGAACTTCTCGAAGTACGAGCGAGTCTCCTGCGGCCCGAGGTTCATCTTCCAGTTTGCGGCGAGTATCGGAGTACGGGTCATTTCGTGGTAGTCTGGTCCAGTGCGGCAACGCCGGGGAGTGTCTTGCCCTCCAGGAACTCGAGTGATGCGCCGCCACCCGTCGACACGTGACTGACGCTGCGGGCCAGGCCCATCTCTTCCATCGCGGCGGCCGAGTCGCCGCCGCCTACTATCGTGGTGGCACCGTTTGCCGTGGCGCGCACCATCGCGTTTCCGACAGCGCGCGTACCTGCGTCGAACGGCGGGTGCTCGAACACGCCCATCGGCCCGTTCCACACCACCGTCTTCGCCGATTCGATGACGCTCGAAAAATGCGCCGCCGATTCGCTGCCGATGTCGAAGACAGCTTCATTCTTCGGAATCGCCGTGCGCCCGACCGTGTGCGCGCGACCGCCATCGTTCATCGATGGCGCGACCACCACGTCACCCGGCAGGACGAGCTTTTCTCCCGCGTCGGACAGAACGCGCTTCGCGAGATCGACGCGATCCTCCTCGACGAGAGAGCCGCCGGTTTCGAGGCCCATCGCGCGGAAGAAAGTGCACGCCATCGCGCCACCTATCAGCAGACGATCGACAAGGGGAAGAAGATTCTCGATCACATCGATCTTCCCCGAGATCTTGGCGCCGCCGAGGATCGCGACGAATGGTCGCTCCGGATTCCGCATCGCGCCGCCGAGGTAGCGCAGTTCGCTCTCCATTAGCAGCCCGGCCACGGCGGGATGGAGATGGTGCGCCACGCCCTCGGTGGAAGCGTGGGCGCGGTGCGCCGAGCCGAACGCGTCGTTCACGTAGAAATCGCCGAGCCCGGCGAGCTCGGTCGAAAGAGCGGGGTCGTTCTTCTCTTCCCCCGGGAGAAAGCGCGTGTTCTCGAGGAGGACGATCGTCCCTTCTGGTGCGGTGCGCGTGGCGGTGAGCGCGTCGTCCGACACCGTGCTCGGGACGAAGATCACGGGGTGGGTGGAGAGCTCGACGAGCCGGCGTGCGACCGGCGCGAGCGAATACGCCGGATCAGGCTTCCCCTTCGGCCGTCCCAGGTGCGAGAGCAGAACGACCACGCGCGCCCCGCGCTCGAACAGTGCGTCGATGGTCGGAAGCGACGCGCGGATACGTGTGTCGTCGGACACGTTCCCCTCGACGTCGAGGGGAACGTTGAAGTCGACGCGCACGAGGGCGCGCTTCCCGCGGACTTCGGAATCGGCGAGATCGCGTATGGTTCTCGTCGCCATCTATCGCGGCCGGCTCAGAGTCGGTCGCCGATGAAGCGCAGCAGATCCACGCAGCGCGACGAGTAGCCCCACTCGTTGTCGTACCAGCCGCACACCTTCACGAGCGTGCCGTCGATGACGTTGGTGCTCTGAGCATCGAGGACGCAGGAATACTGGTTGCCGATGTAATCGGTGGAAACCAGCGGCTCGTCGGAGTAAGCCAGGAAGCCGGCGAGGCTTCCCTTCTCGGAAGCGGCGCGGAACGCCGCGTTCACCTCGTCGATCGTGGTCGACTTCTCCACTTCCGCCACGAGGTCGGTGAGGGAGACGTCGGGAGTGGGGACGCGGATGGAGATTCCGTCGAGCTTTCCCTTCACCTCCGGGATCACCAGCGAGGTAGCCTTCGCGGCGCCTGTGGTGGTCGGGATCATCGAGACGGCCGCGGCGCGCGCGCGGCGGAGATCCTTGTGCGGCGCGTCGAGGATCTTCTGATCGTTCGTGTAGCTGTGCACGGTGGTCATGGACCCGTGCCGGAAGCCGAAGTTGTCGATGATCACCTTGACCATCGGCACCAGGCAGTTCGTGGTGCACGACGCGTTCGAGATGATGTGGTGCTTCGCAGCGTCGTACTTGTCGCTGTTGACTCCCATGACGATGGTGATGTCCTCGCCCTTTCCGGGCGCGGAGATGACCACCTTGCGCGCACCGGCGTCGATGTGCTTGCGCGCGTCTTCCGCCTTCGTGAAGCGGCCCGTCGACTCGAGCACGATGTCCACGCCCAGATCCTTCCACGGAAGCGCCGCCGGATCCTTCTCGGCGAGGACCTTCATCTCATCGCCGTCGATAGTGATGCCGTCAGTGCCGGCGACCACGTCGCCGTCGTAGGTGCGATGCACCGAGTCGTACTTGAAGAGGTGCGCGAGCGTGGCCGTGTCCGTAAGATCGTTGACTGCCACGAAGTCGAGGTCGGTGATGCCCTGCTCCTTCGCCGACCGCACTACCTGCCGCCCAATACGGCCGAAGCCGTTTATCCCCACGCGAATTGCCATCTCACGAATCCATGTTCGAGGTCAGGCACGGTCGCCGGATGCCGGCGCCCTGCCGAAAGTCACGATGCTCAACACACGCGCTCCGGCGCCGAACAGTTCGGCGGCACATGTAGCGAGGGTCGCACCAGTGGTGACCACATCGTCTACCAGCACCAGGTGCGCACCGCGAAGATCTGCGGCAGCGGTCTCAGGCACGCGGAACGCACCCGAAACGTTGCCGCGCCTCTCGTCTGCTGTCAACCGCGTCTGTGTGCGCGTTGCACGCACTCTGTGTAACGCGTGCTCCCACACAGGGAGTTCCAGTCGCGCGCCGAGTGCGCGGGCGAGCAGAGTGCTCTGGTTGTAGCCGCGCTCCCGTTCCCGAACCGGCGCGAGCGGCACGGGTACGAGCGCGGTTCGCTCCTCGATGACGTCACGCGGCCAGGTGAGGCGGGCCATCCGCACGGCCATCCCCTCGGCGACCGCGTTCCACCCTCCGTACTTCAGGGCGTGGACGATCGGTGCGCCCGTGTCGCCCGGTATCCAGCAGACGGAGCGTGCCGCGCGGACGTACGGCGGGAGCAGCTCGCACCACCTGCAGCTATCGCGCTGGAGCGGGTGGCCGCAGCGGTCGCAGCGCGGGTACGGGAGCAGCCGCACACGTGCCCAGCAGCGACCGCACACCGGCCCGGCGTCGCCGGCATCGAGAAGCCGGTCGCAGGAGACGCAGGCGCGCGGAAGGAGGAGGTCGAGGAGGGACGCGCCGAGTGCGCGCGCGAGGCGAGTTGGCCCGACATTCCCGCCAAGGCGGGCGGGAGTGTCATCCCGACGAAGGCGGGCGGAAGTGTCATCCCCGCGAAAGCGGGGATCCATGTTCGGGCCGGTCAACATGGATCCCCGCTTTCGCGGGGATGACGGGCTTCGCCGCTTTCGCGGGGCATCGCCGCCTGCATCTCGTGGCGAGGAGCGGGAACGCCGAACCACCACTCGAAGGCGAGAGCGCCTTGCTCGAGGAGCATGTCCATACCGTCGACGGCGTGGTGCCCGACGGCGCGCGCGGCGCGCACCCACGCTGTTTCGGCGCGCCCATACACGAGATCCACGAGCACCGCTCCGGCCGGGAGCGCCTCGATCGCTACCGGGAGCGCGTCTCCCGGATGCAGCCCCAGGGGCGTGGTGTTCACGACCAGTTCGCACCCCTCCACGGCGAGCGCCGCGTCGCTGACCATGCGAGCGACGACGGGAAAGCGCTCCGCGAGCGCCGCGGCGCGAGCGAGGTTCCTGTTGCACAGCACTACCGAGCTGCTCGACCACGCCTCGATGGCGGCGAGCACCGCGGCAGCCGCGCCGCCGGCTCCGAGTACGGCGACGCGGCGTGGGAGCGGCGCGTCGCCGAGCGCCGATCGCGCGAGGTGGTCGAAGCCCGCCACGTCCGTGT
>JBIQLU010000104.1:6629-11041 GCA_044463985.1 Gemmatimonas aurantiaca
GGCGCGTCGCCGAGCGCCGATCGCGCGAGGTGGTCGAAGCCCGCCACGTCCGTGTTATGGCCGAGCAGCGTGCCGGCGTCGTCCACGCGAAAGCTGTTTGCCGCGCCGACGCGCTCGGCGACCGGCGTCAAGCGCGCGCAGCGCCTGGCTACCCGCTCCTTGTGCGGGATCGTCACGTTGCCGGCGGCGCGATGCTCGACGAGCTCGTCGATGCAGCCGTCGAGTTCCGTGGGAGTGACATCGAGCGCCTCGTACACCAGCGGTATTCCACAGGCGCGGAGCGCCGCGTTCTGGAAGGCTGGCGATATCGAGTGGGCCACCGGGTGTCCCAGCAGCACCAGGCGGCCGGGCAGCGCCATGGCGCTCACTCCTGCGCGCGATCGGCCGTGAGGCGGTCGAAGAGCCGGTTCAACTCCTGCTCGAGCTCGACGAAGGTGTCGCGGTAGAGATCCAGCTCTCCGCCGAAGGGATCGCCGATCGGGCGATCGACATCGCCATTCGACGCGTAGGTCGTGAGCAGGTGTGCCTTCGAGCCAGCGCCGAGTGCCTCCGCGCGCTCGACATGGTGGGGCCCCATACCCAGTATCAGGTCGTTCGAGCGCACGAGTTCTTCAGTGAGGAGTCGCGCGTGGTGGCGCGAAAGGTCCACCTGGTTCTCGAGACAGACCAGGAGCGCGCCGTCGGAAGCGGGCGCGTTCACCCACGCTGCCGTGCCCGCGCTGCCAACCTCGATGTCGGTGATGTCGCGCTCGGCGATGATGCGCCGCGCCATCGCTTCGGCCATGGCGCTGCGACAGGTATTACCCGTGCAGATGAAGAGCACTCGCAGTGGCATCAGACATCTCCAATCAGATCGGGAACGCTCTCGCGAAGCAGTGCCGATGAGATGGCGCCGGGGCGGATGACCCGCGGCCATCGTCCAGTGCAATCTACCACGGTCGATGGCGGAGACGACACGAGAGTACCGCCATCGAGTACCCGAAGAACGCCGCGACCGATAGCGTCGCTCCACTGTTCTTCGACCTCCTGCGCACTCGTCGCTGGCGGAGCGCCGGGACGGTTGGCACTGGTCGACGTGATCGGCTCACCGTACGCCTGCAGCATCCTCTGCAGCGCCGGATGCGAAGTCCAGCGGACCGCGACTCCTCCTTCGGGTCCGCGAAGCTGTTCAGGAACGCGCCGTTCGCCGCCCGGGAGGACGAGCGTGAGCGGCCCCGGCCAGTGTCGTGCGGCGAGCTGCGCGGAATATCCGGTGAGATGCAGGTCGAGTCGTCCGAGCATCTCGCTCGACGCGATGAGGATGAGAAACGGCTTCGCCGGAGGACGCGTCTTGAGCTGGACGAGCGAATCGACGGACTCCTGGTCGGTGGCGCCGCCGAAGCCGTACACCGTCTCGGTGGGATAGGCGAGAACGCGTCGTGCCGCGAGATGCGCGATGGTTCCCGCGAGCGACGCCTCGATCTCAGCGGGTGACCAGAATGGAACGGAGAGCGGCGCGGTCATACCGGCACCGTGGTGGAGAGCGCCTCGAGACGCGCGAAGTCTTCCTCGACGGTGACCTTCATAGCCAGTTCGCTTCCCTGCACCACCACGACCTCGAGGCCGAGCCGCTCGCAGAGCGCCGCGTCGTCGGTGGCGCTCACGTTCTGGCGCTTCGCGTCGGCGTAGGCGCGTTCGATCATGTCGCGTGGAAAACCCTGCGGCGTCTGCGCTCGCCAGAGACGCGCCCGATCCACCGTGCGCACGACGCGGCCTTCGTCATCGATTTCCTTGAGCGTGTCCGCAACGGGAAGAGCGGCCACCGCGCCGCGCCCGCGCCGTGCTTCGGCGACGACGCGCTCGATCGTCGCGGAGTCCGCGAGTGGGCGAGCGGCGTCGTGGATGAGCACGGTTTTCACTTCCAGCGGAAGATCCTGCAGCCCGCTCAGAACGGAGTCGCCGCGCTCGCGCCCGCCGACCGAAACGAGAAGCCGGTCGAGATCGCACTGGAAGAGCCACGGCGGTGGGTCGCCGGCGTAGTTGCGCGGCAGCACGGCCACCACGAGTGCGACATCGGGGCGCTCCATGAAGCGCTGCACGCTGTGCAGAAGCATCGGCTTGCCGGCGACCCAGCGGAACTGCTTGAGCTCTTCGCTCCCGGTGCGCGTTCCGCTCCCCGCCGCCACGATCACCACGCCCACGTCGCGCACGACTTCCGTCACGAGAAAAGCCTCTCGAAAAGATCTCTGATGCTGCGCACCCCTGCCGCTTCGATGCGCGAGCTACCGCTTCCCTTGCGTGATCCGCGCGGAACGCTCCGCTCCGCGAGGTACGCGCGCTTCATTCCCATGCGCTCTGCTTCCCCGAGCCGGCGGTCGGCGAGCGAGATCGGCCTGATCTCGCCGGCAAGCCCTACTTCGCCGAGGAAGATCGCGTCCGAGGGAAGCGGACGATCGTACACGCTCGACGCGAGCGCCACCGCCACCGCGAGATCGGCGGAAGGCTCCTGCACGCGAAGCCCGCCCACCACGTTGGCGAAGACGTCGAGCTGCGCGAAGGAGAGTCCGGCGCGCTTGTCGAGCACGGCGAGGAGCAGCGCGAGGCGGCGCGAGTCATAGCCCGTTGCGACGCGTTGTGGAGTTCCGAATCCCGCCTTCGCGGCGAGCGCCTGGATCTCCACCAGCAGCGGCCGCGTCCCTTCCATGAGCGCGGTGACGGCACTTCCCGATGCGTTCGCGAGCCGGTCGCCAAGGAAGAGCTCCGACGGGTTCTCGATGGCGATGAGCCCCGCCTCGGTCATGCGAAATACGCCTATCTCATCCACGCCGCCGAAGCGGTTCTTGGTGGCGCGCAGCACGCGCTGGTCGAAGGAGGACTCACCCTCGAAGTAGAGCACAGTGTCGACGATGTGCTCGAGCGTTTTGGGGCCGGCGATGCCGCCGCCCTTGGTGACGTGTCCCACCACGAACGTGGCGATGCCGCTCTCCTTGGCGAAGCGCATCAGTCGCGCGGCGCACTCGCGCACCTGTCCCACGCTCCCAGGTGCGCCCTCGAGGTCGCCGGTGAACGTGGTCTGGATGGAGTCCACGAACATCACGCGCGGCTCCAGCGATGCCGCGGTGGCGATGATGGTCTCGAGCTCGGTCTCGCCGAGCAGTTCGACGTCGAGCGCGCCCGCGCCGAGCCGGTCGGCGCGGAGCTTCACCTGCAGCGGCGACTCTTCGCCAGAGACGTACAGCGCGCGCTCGCCCGATTCGCGCAGGCGCGCGGCGACCTGGAGGAGGAGCGTGGACTTGCCGATCCCCGGCTCGCCGCCGATGAGCACCATGGAGCCGGGGACGATGCCGCCGCCGAGCACGAAGTCGAACTCGCGGATGCCCGTCTGGAAGCGGCCGCTTTCGGAGCCTTGTACTTCCGCGAGGCGCGCGGTGCGCGCGACGCTTCCGCCGTGCGCGAGTGCGGCGCCACCGCCTCTGCGGCGGGCGCTCGCGCTCTTCGGCGGCGCGGGGGCGACCGTCTCTTCGGCCAGGGTGTTCCACTCGCCGCACGCGTCGCAGCGGCCGGCCCACTTCGGGTACTCGGCGCCGCACTCGGTGCAGCGGTAGATGCTTCTGGCCTTACTGGTCCGAAGGCCTTGATGTGTAATTCTCGAACCTCGTGTAAGACTTGTGGAAGAACAGGTTCGCGGTGCCGATCGGTCCGTTGCGCTGTTTTCCGATGATTATCTCGGCACGTCCCTCGAGGGAGTTGCCGTCCTTGTCCACGGGCCCGTCGTACACTTCCTGGCGATAGATGAACATCACCAGGTCGGCGTCCTGCTCGATCGCGCCGGACTCGCGCAGGTCGGAGAGCTGTGGGCGGTGATCGCCGGCGCGCTGTTCCGGCGCGCGGGAAAGCTGCGACAGCGCCACGACGGGAACGCCGAGCTCCTTGGCGAGCATCTTGAGCGAGCGCGAGATCTGGCTGATCTCCTGCTGGCGGCTCTCCGAGCTGGCGGGGCCCTGGATCAATTGAAGATAATCGACCACCACCATTCCGATGTCCGAATCGGCCTTGAGGCGGCGCGCCTTGGAGCGGATCTCGAGGAGGGTGATGCCGGCCGCGTCATCGATCCAGATGGGAGCGGAGCTCAGAATGCCGGCGGCGCGCGCCATGCGCGGGAAGTCATCGTCGCGCAGCATCCCCTTGCGGAGCTTCTGCGCATCGACACGAGCTTCGGCGGTGAGCATGCGCTGCACGAGCGACTCCTTGCTCATCTCGAGGGAGAAGATCGCGACCGGGGTCTTCTTCTCGATGGCGGCGTACTGGGCGACGTTCAGGATGAAGGCCGTGTTGTGAACGCACACGTCGTTGGCAACGAAGTTGTGCGTTTCGGGGATCGTGAGATCGTACACCTGCTTCATGCCCACGGATTCGATGGAAACGATCTCGTC
>JBIQLU010000104.1:11141-12448 GCA_044463985.1 Gemmatimonas aurantiaca
GCCCGATCGAGTGCCGCTTCCTTGGAGAAGATCCCGATCTCGCGCGCAAAGGCCCGAATGGCTCGCGAGTCGGTGATGTCGAGCTGCCAGACCGGCCTGCGCTCACCGCGGTAGAGCACCTGCCGGGACCTCAGAGATGCGATGATGCCGAAGCGAAGGAGTAGATGCTGTACCTGGCGTGCCAACCGTTCGCTCACGCTCGCGAAGCCGAGCTGCGCCTGTCCCGTCGTCAGAACGGTTGCCCAACCGTCGGTCGCGAAAAGGCGGTTGAGGAAGAGCGCCATCTGAGCGCGCGGCAGCGTGAAAACCGATGGCGGTATGAACTTCTCGTGAGCGTCGCAGCCCCAGAGGCCGAGCTCCTCCAGCCACTTCGCGAGCGGGTTGGGTACCCGGCCGTGGATCGCCGCGTGACCGGCGGGAGCCAGCGTCTCCGCCTCGGTCCCGAGCGCGGCGCACAGATTCGTGAAAGCGTCGGGTGACGGTACCCCGCGACCGGAAGCCCAGTGTGATACCGAAGCCGGCGACACTCCTACCGCGCTGGCAAGCGCACGTCCGGTGGTACCGCGAGCGTGCATGGCTCGGCGCAAGCTCGCCCCAAGGCGGGAGCGCTCCCGCCTCACGAAGCCCGCATCGCGACGGACTCTCACCGTGGTGGTACGGTTGGGAGTGTGATCTCGTACAGTGGTCACTCCACCGAATTCGGCCACCGCGCTCTCGAACTCAGCGAGAACGCGCTCATCACCGTTCGTGAATCTGGGAGAGCTGCTGCCGGACAGGGATCCATCTCCCAGCAGATACGCGAGAAGCTTCACCTCGCACTCTCGCAGGGCGGCGTTCCCGAAGACGTTCACGACACGCGGCACCGCTACGCGATCGCCGACCGCCAACTCACCGAGTGGCCGCCAACCATCGATCGTCCGGAATGGATGCGTGAGCGTGGTTTCGATAGTGCGTCCCAGCCGTGTCGTCACACGGAAGACGGGTTTGATCCCGTCATCCACGAACGCGCTCGGCTGCGTGAGCGAGAACTTCCAGCGATCATCGAGTGTGAGGAGTCGCGCGCGCCTCCCCCCGTAGATTTCCTCGATCGTGGCGACGCTGCCGTCTTCCAGCACGATCTCCGAGTCGTGCGCGAGACACTTCCCCATCGACGGCCTCGCCGCGACGATGATGAGATCGGCCGGCTGAAATCCCGACGTCATCTCATCCAGGTCGTTGAAGCCGCTGGCCACGCCGGTGATGGTCTTGCCGCCGCGCTGGAGCGCCTCGATGCGCTCCATGGTGGGCCACATCAGCTCCTTGATGCG
>JBIQLU010000105.1:0-5998 GCA_044463985.1 Gemmatimonas aurantiaca
GTAGCGCTCCGCTTCCACGAGCCGCCCCTGCTTGAACAGGACGTAGCCCACACCCTTCTGCGCACCGAGATGTCCCGGCGCCAGCTCGAGCACCGTGCTCCACTCTTCGTGAGCGGCGGTGAGCTCCGCGCGATCGACGTGGATGCGCGCGAGAAGATCGTGCGCATCCGCGTCGTTCGCATGACGCTCCAGACCGCGCACCGCGACGCGCATCGCCAGATCGAGCTGTCCCGAACGGCGCAGCTCCTCGCCGAGCTGGATGAAGACCAGGCTGGAGGGATCGCGCGCGAGTTCGTCGCTGAGGCGCCGGATGTCGTCAGACACAGGCACTCTCCTGGAGAATACGACGCAGACGCGAGGCGTTGTCCACGGCATCGCGCACCCTGGGGGCGAACAGGTCCTCGGGCGCGAGGCGGAGGTAGCGCTCCCAGTGCGTGGCAGCGCCCTCGAAGTCACCCCGCCGCGCGGCGCAGTTTCCCAGCTCCAGGTGAACCTCCGGATTCAGAGCGTCGGCCTCGAGCGCCGCTCGCAACTCGGCCGATGCCTCATCGTGACGGCCGGCGCAGGCGAGCGCGCGCGCGAGCATGAGTCGCCCGGCCACATTCTGGTCGGACGCCGCGACCGCCATTCGCGCCGCCGTTATCGCGGATTCGTGATCGCCGATCCGCAGAGCATCTCTCGCCTGGTCCACGAACGCGGCGGCGCGCGCCGCGGCCACGGCAGGCGCGGTGACGGGCGCGTTCTCTTCGGCCAGTTCCACGATCCCCGTGCTCAGAAGACCGAACACCACGCGCGCGACGTCGAAGTCGCTGCGCGCCAGATTCGCCGCGATCCCCCTCAGGTCACGCGCACCATCTATCTCGGCGAGAACTTCCCATTCATCGGGAAGCAGATCGAGCAGCGCCGCATGCGAATCGTCAACCGCCGCGAGCAGGGGAACGACGCCGAGGTGCGGCACTCTTCCCTCGATCCGCGACCATTCGTCGATGCGACGCGCGCCCTCCATCAGGAGTGATTCGGTGGAGATCCTGATGTTCGCCTCGGCCGGTGCGTCGAGAGTGCTCCGCTCCTCGAAGCGGAAGAAGCCCTCGCTCCAGGAGAGAAGCTCGAACACCACTTCCTCCACCTGGAAGCGGACCTGACGCTCGAGTTCCTTGCGGGTGATCGCCTCGCGCCCCACCAGAATCTCTCCGAGCCGGCGCGCGTCGGCCGAACGCGTCTGCGCATCACGTGCTCGCGCGAGATCGCCTTCGGAGATCTTTCCAGCGCGGATGAGCAGCTCTCCCAGCGGGTGCGGATTGCTGCGGATGTCGGCGTACACCACGGCGCCGTTCTCGAAGTAGACGGTGCCCTGGTTGTCGCGCAGCGACGACGTGATGGTGAGCGTCCCGGTCTTGCGGCTCAGATCGAGAAGCTGGAAAACGTCGTGGATGCCGAGTTCGCGGAGCGGTCCCTCGATGGCCATCAGGAAACGGCCTCCCGCCCCGTGCGAAAGATCCGGAGAAGATCCGCGGCGGTGCGCGCCTCGCGGCGAGCTCTGAGCGCGTACTCGCCCTCTGGCTCCAGCTCGACCACGCGCTGCCAGAGTCTGATGGCCTCGCGATATCTGCGCGCATCCGAGAGGAGCACACCGCGAAGAAACAGCGCGCCTGCGTGGTCGGGATCGAGGCGCAGCAGTCGCGTCACGGCAGTCGCAGCGTCATCACGCCGGCCGAGCTCCAGGAGAACTTCCGCGAGCGCGAGCAGCGCATCGACGCTGGATGGGTCGCGCTTGAGAAGATCCACGAGCGGCGCCACCGCATCGCGCGGACGGCCGAACCGGCGCAATACGTCCGCGAGCGCCAGCGTCGCCTCGACGTACGTGGGCACCGCTTCGAGCGCGGCGAGCAGTTCGCGCTCCGCCCCGCTCGCATCGCCACGCGCCGCGAGCAATGCCGCCAGGTCGTAGCGAACCACGGCGAAGTCGCCGTCCAGCTCGAGCGCATCGCGGTAGGCCTGGATCGCGCCGTCCACATCTCCGACCGACCTCGCGGTGTCACCGAGCTGCTTCAGCACATCCGCCCTCGCGGGCGCGAGCCGGCGCGCCGTATCGAGGAGACCGCGCGCGGCGCCTGCATCGCCGACGTCGGCGCGCACCCGCGCCACGAGCAGGAGCGACTCCACGTTCGAGCCGTCGATGGCGAGCAGCGACTCGGCCACCTCGCGCGCGTCCGCCGCCCTTCCGAGCGCGAGCAGCGCCCGGACCTCGCCCGCGATCGCGCGCGGCACCTCGGCGTTCACGCTGCGCGCCTGCCGGTAGCGCTCCAGCGCCTCGCCGTGCAGCCCCTGCCGCGCGAAGACATCGCCCAGAAGCGTCATCCCGGCGGAAGTGTCTCCACCCCTCGCGAGCGCGCGATTGACCTCGGCCGCCGCCCGGTCGAGCATCCCCTTCGCGAGATAATCCTCGGCCATGGCGTAGGTGGAGTCGTCGGCGCGCGCGGTAGCCGTGGCTTCCGTCGGGTGGCGACGCTCGTCCTTCGCGAGATCGGTGAAGAGCGAATCGAGTGCATCGGCGTCGAAGTCGAAATCGCCGACGGCTCCCTCGGTGCGCTGCGTACCCTCGAGCTCGGGCGCGATGGAGAGATCGGGGTCCTCGTACTCGACATCGATGGCGAGCTCGAATTTCTGCGCCACGTAGTACGGGTCCAGCTCCAGCGCGCGCTTCGTGGCACGCAGCGCACCGGCGAAGTCGCCGAGATTCGAGAGAGTGAACGCCAGGTTGTAGTGCGCTTCGGCGAAGTCGCCGCGGCCGTTGATCGCGCGAACGAACGCGTTGCGGGCGTCCTCGAACTTCCTGAGCTCCGTGAGCACGAGTCCGATGCCGTTCCAGGCGACCGGGTTCTCCGGCTCCACCGCCAGCGCCTGGCGATACGCCTCGAGACTCAACTGCACACGCCGCGCACGATAAAGAATGAGCGCGAGGTTGAGCCACGCTTTCACGAAAGTCGGCTCCGCACCGAGAGCAGCGCGGAACGCCTCCATTGCGGACTCCGAATTCCCTGCGTGGTACGCCGCCACTCCGAGATTGTTGTGCGCGATGGCGTAAAGCGGATCTATCTCGAGCGCCCGGCGATAGCTCTTCTCCGCCTCCTCGTGGCGACCGTCCTGATGCAACGCGACTCCTCTCTCGCACCAGAGCTTCGGACTCCCCGGCTGCTCCTGGATGATCCGGTCGTACAGTTCGATGGCAGCCTGCGGATCCCGCCTGAGCAGGTGCAGCTCCGCCATCGCCTGCAAAACGAGCAGACGGTCCTCATCGCGCTCGAGCGCGATCCGGTACTCCCGGAGCGCTTCCGCGTAGTAGCCCTGCCGGCGAAACGCGAGCCCCAGATTGTAGTGCGCCAGGCCGCCTTCGCGCGCGATCTCCATCCGCTCGCGCGAATGGCGCTCCTGCCGCTCGGGTACCAGTTCCTCGTACGTCGATGTGTTGTACTTGTCGAGCGAAAGGTTCGCCTGCGCTCGCGAGAGCGACGGATTGAGCTGGATCGCGCGCCCCGTGGCCGCGCGCGCTTCCTCGTGACGGCCGAGATCGCCCAGCACGAATCCGAGGAGGTAGTGCGCGTCGGGGTTCTCCGGACTCAGTTCGATCGAGCGGCGAAGCGCGCCGATGGCATCTTCGTTGGCGCCGCGATTGTAGAGCACCTCGCCCACGTAGAAGTTGATGAGCGGGCTGTCGGGCTCCAGCTCGAGCGCGCGAGAGAGCCACTCTTCGGCGGCTTCGAGGTCGCCGCTGCTCTTCTTCGCCAGCGCGAGCTGCACCATCGCACCGATGTCGTTCGGAGTGCGCGAGAGCAGCGCCTCGAACTCGGCCACCGCCTCGTCGACGTCGCCCAGCGAGGCGTACGCGCGACCGAGCTCCCAGCGCGCTTCACGGTCCTCCGGGCGCGCACGCAGCCGCTCGCGGAGTTCGGTCACGCGCCGGTCGTAGTATCCCGTGCGAAAGTAGGCGACTTCCAGATTGCGCTGCGCCACCTGCATCTTGGGATCCAGCTCGAGCGCCTTCGCGAACGCGGCGACCGCGTCCTCGTGCATCCCCTTGTGGTAGTAGAGAACGCCGAGGTTGTTGTGCGCACCGGCGTCAGACGGATCGATCCGTCTGGCGAACGACCGCAGTATCTCACGATCGCGCTGCGAAGCCAGCGACGCGGCCATCGTCAGGCTACGCGAACTGCGCGGAGGAGCGTCTGGAGCGAGGCGACGTCGGGAAGCAGCAGGAAGAAGCCGCGCAAACGCTCGTCCGTGCCCTGGAAGAAGAACTGGGTCTCCACGGCGAACACCATGTCCTTGTCGCCGCCGAACTGCAGATAAGCCGTGGTGAGCACCGCCGCGGACATGTCCACGGCGAGACTTGGCGGCGACGGGAGGAGCATGAGTCCCATGAACTCGCTCAGCGCGTTCATGTACGCGCCCGTGAGAATGTTGCCCGCCTCCTTGATGGCCGACTGCTCGAGCTCCCCGAACTCGGCGCCCGGGTCGTGCGGACGGCGAAGCATGAGCTGCGCGAGCCGGATGGCGGTGGGACGCGGGAAGACGAGCAGCGTGCGGCCGGTGAGGTCGCCGAGCATGTGCATCAGCACCGCCGCTATCGGCTCCTCGCCATCGTCGATCTGCGACGGCACATCTTCCAGCGCCGCGATCGTGATGGTGGGCACGCTGATCATGATCGTCCCGCCCGTCATCTGCGAAAGCGCCGTGGCGGCGTGGCCCGCGCCTATGTTGGCGGTCTCGCGGAGGGCGTCGAGCTGCGGCTCCTTCAACGACATCAGGTCAGTCATTCCCACTCCTTACATGAGGCTCCCGACATCCACGATCAGCGCGGGAGCGCCGTCGGAGAGTATCGTGGCGCCGCTGAACAGCGACATGGCATCCCGCACCGGATCGAACTGCTTGACTACGATGTCCTGCTGTCCCGTCAGCTCATCCACCACCAGCCCCGCGCGACGCTCCCCCACTTCGAGGACGATTACCTGGCGCGCTTCGTCGCTCTCCCGCGGCAGGTTCACCAGTTCGTCGAAGCGAATGAGCGGAAGGACATCGTCCCGCATGGTCATCACCTCGCGCCCACGCACGGTGCGCAGAAGCTGCGGCGCGAGCTCCACCGTCTCGTTCACGTGCGCCATCGGCACCGCGTAGACCTCGTCACGAACGCGCGCGAGAAGTGCGCGCACGATCGCGAGCGTGAGCGGGAGCCGTACGGTGACCGTCGTTCCCTCCCCGTCCCTGGAGCGCAACTCGACGGCGCCGCCCATGGAGCGCACGCGGTTCATCACCGCGTCTATGCCGACGCCGCGGCCGGAGATTCCGGTGACCCGCTCGGCCGTGCTGAACCCCGAACGCGAGATGATGCGAACCAGCTCGTCGTCGGAGAGATCGGTGCGCGAGGCATCCACGAGTCCAGCTTCCTGCGCTCTGGCGAGCACCTTCGCCCGGTTCACGCCGCGCCCATCGTCGCTCACGCGGATGGTGACCGTCGAGCGTTCGCGGGCGACGCTCAGTTCGAGCGCGCCCTTCGCCGGCTTCCCCGCCGCCACGCGCTCTTCGGGCGACTCGATTCCGTGGTCCACAGCGTTCCTGAGGAGGTGAGTGAGCGGGTCGCCGATCTCCACCAGCATCGACCTGTCCAGCTCGATCTCGTTCCCCACGATCGTGAACGACACGTCCTTTCCGAGTGCACGCGCCGAGTCACGCACCAGCCGCGGGTAGCGATCGAAAACCTGCCCCACGGGAACCATGCGACAGAGCATGATCTCATCCTGCAGTTCGCCGATGAGCCGCGAGGCCTGCGCCATCGCTTCGCCGAGCGCGCCGTCGTCGATCGGTGCGACGAGTCCCGCGAGACGACCGCGCGTGATCACGAGCTCGCCCATGAGGTTCATGAGCTTGTCGAGCCTCCGGAGATCGATCCTCACGCTGCGGGTGGCCGACGGCGCGGGCCTCGCCGCCTGCTCGTCGCCCCCAC
>JBIQLU010000105.1:6098-8282 GCA_044463985.1 Gemmatimonas aurantiaca
GTCACCCCTTGCTCCCCGCGCCGCACGCGATCCAGCACACTTTCCATCTCGTGCGCCAGATCCGCGACCACCTGATATCCCATGGTCGCGCTCATCCCCTTCACCGTGTGCACCGCCCTGAAGATGGCGCGCACCGGCTCCTCCGCCCCGGGCTCGCGCTCGAGCTCGAGGAGGTGCTGATTCATCGCCGAGAGGTAGTCCCTGCTCTCGGAGAGGAAGAGGTCGGAGTATTTGCTGAGATCCATGCGGGGGATAGTTGGTCGCGAGAGGAAACAGGAGACAGGCAACAGGAAACAGAAACTGCCTTCGGTTCGATGGTCGCGAAGACAGGAGTCGCTACCTGTCTCCTGTCTCCTGTCTCCTGTTTCCTTTTCAGCTCATCCAAGCACCCTCTGCACCGCTTCCAGCACGCGACTCGGCTGGAAGGGCTTGACGACGAAGTCCTTCGCGCCGGCCTGGATCGCTTCGACGACGAGTGCCTGCTGGCCCATGGCGCTGCACATGAGGATCCGGGCTTCGGCGTCGAACTTCGTGATCTCGCGAACCGCGTCGATGCCGCCCATGTCGGGCATGACGATGTCCATCGTGACGAGATCCGGGTGCAGTTGCTTGTAGCGCTCGATCGCCTGGACCCCGGTCTCCGCCTCGCCGATGACCTCGAACCCGGACTGGGTGAGAATGTCGGACAGGAGGGTGCGCATGAAGACCGCATCGTCACAAACAAGAACCGTGTTACTCAACGTCCCATCCTCCGTTCAAGCGAGCACTCGCGAGATGATGCCGTGAATATCCAGAAGCGTGATCACTCCGCCGTCCCTTCCTTCTCCCTCACTCAGACGTCCGACCGCCCGCACTGCGGCTTCCACCGTGATGTCGGTGCTCCCCGCAGCATCGTCGAGCTCCACATCGGCGCTCCGCCGCACGTCCAGTACTTCGTCCACAGCCGCGCCAACGACTTTGCCGCCGTGCTCCACGAGCATCACCGAGGCGCGGTCGCGCGCGGACGGTGTGCCCTCGAGCTGCGCGCCCAGATCGATCACCGTGATGATCGACCCTCGCACGTTCATCAGCCCGGCCACGTTCGACGGCGCACCGGGCAGTCGCGTGGCACCGCGGAACGGGACGATCTCCCGTACCACGTCGAGCTCGATTCCGTACGTGCTCCCCGCCAGGCGGAATACCACCAACTGGCGGACGGCGGTTTCAGTTGTCGAGATTGAAGAAGCCAAAGTGGTCGAGTGGATCCGGATGAGATGGCAGTTCATCCAGTTCGGCAACCGCGGCCAGCGAGACCCGCAGGTCTTCCGGAAGCGGCGAACGAACATCCACGAGCTCGCCCGTAACCGGGTGCGGGAAGATCAGCCACGCGGCGTGGAGGAAGTGCCGCTTCGGCGGGAGCGCAACGAGCCGCCTCCCTCCGCCTCCACCGTACGTGTCGTCGCCCAGCACCGGGTGTCCGATCGAGCCGAGATGCACGCGAATCTGATGCGTGCGCCCGCTGTGCAGGTGCGCCCGCAACAGGTCCGCCGAACCGAACCTGGCGAGCCGCACGAAGTCCGTTCGCGCGGCTCGTCCACTACTGACGATCGCCATACGCTTTCGGTCTCGCGGATCCCGTCCGATGGGCTTCTCGACCGTCACCCGGTCGGCGTTCAGGTGCCCCCACGCCATGGCGGCGTAGCGCCGTACGATCCGGCGTTGGGCCAGGGCGCGGCCCAGTGACCGGTGGGCCCGGTCGGTCCTGGCCACCAGAAGGAGGCCGGATGTGTCCTTGTCGAGGCGGTGCACTATCCCTTCGCGCCCCTCGCCTCCCACTCCCGACAGCGCTCCTCCCCGCCCCTTGAGCGCATTCACCAGCGTCCCGCTCCAGTGGCCGGGCGCGGGGTGCACGACCATCCCCGCCGGCTTGTCGACCACGAGGAGCTCCTCATCCTCGAACACGACGTCGAGCGGGATGTCCTCCGCCACCACGGGATGCTCCGGCGGCGGCGGCACCTCGACGACGATCTCCTCCCCCTCCACCGGCCGATAGCTCGCCTTCTCCCTGCGACCAGCCACCCGCACGTGGTCACCGGCTATGAGCGTGGCCGCCTGGTTGCGCGAGATGTCCAGCCGCCGCGCTATGAGGACGTCGAGGCGGGAGGGCGGGGCCGAGTCGACGAGGAAGGAGTGGGGCATGGGGGG
>JBIQLU010000105.1:8382-12341 GCA_044463985.1 Gemmatimonas aurantiaca
TCCTCCCCCCAGAGCGCCCAGGCCAGCAGGAGCGCGCCGGTGGTCACGGCGATGTCGGCGACGTTGAAGGTGGGCCAGCGCCAGTTGCCGACGCCGACATCCAGGAAGTCCACCACGCCGACCGGGGAGCGGATCCGGTCGAGCAGGTTTCCGATCGCGCCGCCGCAAACGAGACCGAGCGCGATGATGCGAACGCGATCGTCAGGACGCGTGTCCCTGTAGAGGCGGCCGAGGATGACCAGCGCCACCACGGTGAGCACGAGAAAGATCTGACGCGACCATGGTCCCAGGTGCAGCCCGAAAGCGGCGCCCTGATTGAAGACGAGCGTGAATCGAACCCATTCGCCGAATACCTCCCGGGGCATCCGGTACGGTATCAGCGAACTCTTTGCGATCAGCTTCGTCACCACGTCGATCGCGACGATTACCGCGATCAACGACCAGAAAAGCGTCGGTTTAGCTCTGCTTGGACTGCCGCTTCTTGCCATCTTCCTCACGCTGCTTGCAGGCGATGCACAGTCTGGCGTGGGGCAGCGCATCGAGGCGGTCGAAGTCTATGTACTCCCCGCAGGAGTGACATTTCCCGAACTCTTCGGGCGAGCGGTACAAACGGCGGAGCGCCTGATCGATGTGCCAGAGGAATCGCCCCTCCTGGCTCGCGAAGAGGAAAGCCTTCTCGCGCTCCATGGCGTCGGTTCCCTGATCGGCCATGTGGAACGAGTACGAACTCAGATCGCCATCCGCCGACTGTGGCGTGGCGTTGAACGTTTCGGTGTAGTTGCCAAGCTCCTTGAGCACTCTGTTGCGCTCCTCGATGAGACGCTTCTCGAAGTGCGCGAGCATCTTCTTGCTCATGGGCTTTGGCTTCTTCCGACTGGCTGCTGAAGACGGCATCAGATTTGAACTCTCGTAAGGGCGATGGAGACGGTATCCTCGAGGATTTCCACCGTCTGCACCGCGTCGGGGTTTCCGGCGACATCGCCGCCGATAATCACCTCGCTCGCGAGCACTTCACCCGCGATGTAGTCCTTATACCCTTCCGCCGCCTCTTCGATCTCTGCTCCGCCCGCGATCTGCAGGCGAATGCGATCGCTCACGGCGAAACGCGCCTCCTTCCGCAACCGTTGAATCCTGTTCACGAGCTCGCGCGCGATCCCTTCGCGCCTCAGCTCGGGTGTTACCGTCGCATCGATCGCGGCGACGTACCCGCCTTCCTCCTGCACCACGAGCTCCCCGGCGGCTCGCCGGATGATCTCGAAGTCTTCTCCCGACAGCTCGTGCGGCTCGCCATCGAGGTCGATCACCAACGACCCGCCCTTCTCGTGCGCCAGCAGCGCATCGCTCGACAGCGCGCTCACCGCTGCAGCGGCGAGCGGTGTCCGTTTGCCGAACCGCTTGCCAAGCGAGCGGAAGTTCGGCCGTGCTTCCAGCCGCAGCAACTCGTCGCCGCTCGACGCGAACTCCAGCGTCTTGACGTTGATTTCGCCCCGGAGAAGCGGCTCCAGCTCATCGAACATCCCAGCCCTGTAATTTGGCACCACACATACCAGTCGCGAAAGCGGCTGGCGAACGTTCACGCCGGCCGACTCGCGCGCGGCACGCGCAAGTGTCGCGAGACGGCGGAGATCGCTCATCGCCCGTTCCAGCTCGGGATCGGGGAGGAGCACGGCTGCGCCCGCTACCGCGCTCCCGGCCTCACTCGCGTCGCCGGGCGCGAACGGCGCCAGGTGCACCGACGATCCGGTCAGCTCCCTGTGGATCCAGTCCGTGATGAACGGCGCGAACGGCGCAAGCAACCGGCATACTGCCACGAGTACTTCGTGCAGCGTCGCGAACGCAGCCCGGTTGTCCGCGGTCTCCACTTCGTAGAAACGCGAACGGTTCAGCCGCACGTACCAGTTGGACACGTCGTCCACCAGGAATTCCATCACCAGCCGCACCGCGAGCGTGGCCTCGTAGCGCCAGAGCAGCTCGTCCACCTGATGCCGCATGCTCGCGAGCCGCGACAGCACCCAGCGATCGACCACCGGACGATCGGCCGGCGCCGGATCATCCGTGCGCGGCTCCCACCCGAAGTTCGCGTACTGCGCGAACATTCCGCTGTACGTGTTCCTCAGCGTCAGCAGGAAGCGGCCGGCGGTTTCGCGAATTGCATCTTCGTCGAAGCGGCGCGGCATCCACACCTGACTCGAAGCGATCAGGAAGAGCCGCACGGCATCGGCGCCGTGGCTCTCGATCACCGACCACGGGTCCACGGCGTTCCCCTTCGTCTTCGACATCTTCGCGCCTGTCGCATCGAGCACGAGATCGTTGACCACCACCGAGCGGTACGGCGCCGCGAGTGCATCGGTGCCGCCGTCGGCGACGTTCCCGGGGAGCGCATCGCCGAGCCCCGTCGCGATCGCCAGCAGCGAGTAGAACCAGCCGCGCGTCTGATCCACGCCCTCCGCTATGAAGTCGGCGGGGAACTGCGATTCGAACGTCTCGTGCCGCTCGAACGGATAGTGCCACTGCGCGAAGGGCATCGATCCCGAGTCGAACCAGGTATCGATGACCTCCGGCGTACGCATCATCGTTCCCTGCTGCGTCCCGCCTGCTCGCGCACATTCCGAGCACGGCCATTGATACGAGTCGATGTACGGCTTGTGCGGATCGAACGTCTCGGGCAGCTCGTGTCCCCAACGTGACGCCAGCCGCTCGAAGCTTCCCACGGCCTCCACGTGCGATGGATCGCGGTCGCATACCCAGAGCGGAAGCGGCGTGCCCCAGTACCGATCGCGCGAGAGCGCCCAGTCGATGTTGTTCTCGAGCCATTCGCCGAATCGACCCGAGCCGGTCTCGGGCGGATGCCAGTCGACGCGCGCGTTCCGCGCCAGCATCGCGTCGCGGAACGACGTGGTTCGCACGAACCAGGACTCGCGCGCGTAGTAAAGCAGAGGCGTGCCGCAGCGCCAGCAGTGCGGATACGAGTGCTCCACGACTTCCGATTTCCAGAGCACTCCGCGACGGTCGAGCTCCTCGACTATCAGCGCATCCGCCTTCTTGACGAACATCCCGCCCACCAGCGGCATCGCCGCGGGGAACTCGCCGCGCGCATCCACCGGCTGCAGAAATGCGAGCCCGTGGCGCTGGCCGGCTGCGTAGTCGTCGGCGCCGAACGCTGGCGCCATGTGCACCACTCCGCTTCCATCCTCCGCGGATACGAACGACTCCCCCACGATCAGCTCGTGCTCGCCGCTCGCGGGATATTCCACCCAATCGAGCGGGCGCCGATATCGCAGCCCTTCCAGTTCACTCCCGCGCAGTCGCCGCACCACCTCCCACCTGTCGGTCCAGTCCTCGCCGAGCACCGCGGCCACTCGCGACTCCGCCAGCACGAGCGTCCCTCTCCCCCCATCGAGCACCTCGGTCGCACGCTTCGACGCGCCGTCGCGCGCGCGCAGCTCCACGTACTCCAGCCCCGGATTCACCGCCAGCGCCACGTTCGACACCAGCGTCCATGGCGTGGTGGTCCAGACCAGGATTCTCCTCCCGGCCCAACCCTCCTTCGCAGGCACTTCCCTGCTCCCTGCCCCCTGCTTCCTGCTCTCTGGCTCGTCGATCTCCAGCGCCACGTACACACTGGGATCCTTCACGTCCTCGTACCCCTGAGCCACCTCGTGGCTCGAGAGTGCGGTGCCGCAGCGCGGGCAGTACGGAAGTATCTTGTGTCCCCGATACAGCAGATCGCGTTCGTGCAACGTGGAAAGCGCCCACCACACGCTCTCCACGTAGTCGTTGGAGTACGTGATGTACGGGTCGGTGTAGTCGAGCCAGTAGCCGATGCGCGCGCTCAGCGCTTCCCAGTCGCCCTTGTAGCGCCACACGCTCTCGCGCGAGAGCCGATTGAACTCGGCCACTCCCACTTCCTCGATCTGCTGCTTCCCGCTGATGCCGAGCTGCTTCTCCACCTCGATCTC
>JBIQLU010000106.1:0-3572 GCA_044463985.1 Gemmatimonas aurantiaca
AGCGCCTCACCCAGCTCGGCGACTTGCCAGCGGCGGAGATCGGGGACGGCGAGGAGATCTTCCATGGTCCGGGGGCGGAGGCGAGCGATGGTTTCGAGGCGCTCGCGGGAGACGAGGACGCCGGGGTCGAGGGAGAGCCGGCTGGCGGCCGCCTCGCGGACGGCGCGAAGGCGCGTCACGCGGGCGTCGAAGTCGGGGTCGCGATCCCAGCGCGGAGCGCGCGGAAAGCGGGGGAGCTCGTTCTCGGGAACCGCGAGGCCGCGTTCGATGGCCTCGAGGATTTCCTTTCCGCGGCGTCCGGCGATCCCGCGCGGAACGCCGCGGATGGATGTGAGCGCGTCGATGCTCCGCGGCGCCTGACGCGCGACTTCGAGCAGCGCCTCGTTGCCGGCCACGCGGAACGTCGCGCGATCGAGCTCCCGCGCCACCTCATCGCGCCAGGCCACCAGCTCGCGGAAGATCGCGAGCTGCCGGCGATTCAGGTCGCGGGTGCCCTTGATGCGCAGAAAACCATTGCCATCGGGCTCGCTCGGCCAGTGCGTCCCCTCGAGTCGCTGAAACTCCTCTTCGGCCCAGCCGAGCCGGCCCAGCTCCGCGAGGTCGGCGCGCATCCTGTCGCGCAGATCGAGGAGGTACATCGTATCCTGCGCGGCGTAATCGAGCATGTCCTGCGGCAACGGACGCATCGACCAGTCAGCGCGCTGGTGCTTCTTCTCCAACCTGATCCCGAAGTAGCGTTCGAGCAGTGCGGCGAGCCCGAAGGCGCGGATGCCGAGGAGTTGCGCAGCTACGCGGGTGTCGAATATATGGGTGGTTTGCCACCCGTAATCCTGGTGGAGCAGTCGCAGATCGTAATCGGCGTCGTGGAAGACCACTTCCACGGCTTCGTCCTCCAGAAGGTGCTGAAGCCCCTGGGGCTTACCGATCGCGAGCGGGTCGAGGATGGCGGTCTGCGTGCGGGTACTGAGCTGCAGGAGGTAGATGCGATCCACGAAACGGTGAAAGCTCGCACCTTCGGTATCCACGGCGACCGCCGGCACGTCGGCGATGGAAGCGAGCGAGGAATCGGCCTCAGCCGGAGATGAGATGTAGACGGGTGTATGATTCGAGACGCTTTCGGGCACTTACTTCCTCTGGAAGGGGACTGCTCACTCGAATAGTCTCACCAGGAACGCCGGCGCAGAAGGGGCGGGGGCACGAATCTCACAGGTAGACGTGCAGCACGCCAGACTGTAGCTCGGAAAGCGGTGTTCATCGACGCGCTTCACGGCGACTCATCTCACAGCGAAGAACATGAGCGAAAACGACGGACCCGCGCCCGGGATCGAGGAGCAGCCTGCGAGCCCCCACGATCCGCTCTCCCCACTACCCGATCCGCCCACGAGCGGAGGGCCGGCACACATCAGGCATCGCGATCGACGCCAGCGTAACATAGGGTGGCGAAGCCGCGACATACTGCGCGCCGCGGTTCTGGTGATGTTCGTCTGGCTTTCCTTCAAGCTACTATGGCTCGCGAACGAGCTGGTACTCGTGGCGTTCATCGGCATGCTCTTCGGGCTTGCCGTCTCGGCGGGCGTCGACCGCCTGGAGAAGCGCCGCGTCCCGCGTGGTCTGGGCGCGGCGTTCATCGTGATCAGCTTCTTCGCCGCGATGTACGGGCTCGGAGCGCTGATCGCGCCGACCGTGAGCGAGCAGGCGGGAGTCCTCAAGCAGCGTCTCCCCGATGCGGTGGAGCGCGTGGAGCAGTGGTTCGAGCAGCGGCACGGCGGCGTATTCGGCGCGATCCTGGGAGAGAGCCCCGAGCCCCGGAGTACCGTCGCGGACAGTGCGGCGCAGGCCGCGGCGCGCGCGGCCGCGGTCGCACGCGCCGACAGCGCTGCGCAGGTGGCCCCGGAGAGCCCGCTGCGCGAGCGGCTGGCAGCACAGTTGAGCGGCGTGACGCGATACCTCTTTCCGTTCCTCTCCTCCACTCTCGCGGTGCTCGCGGGGCTCGCCATAATCCTGTTCGTGGCCATCTACGTGGCGGCGGACACGCAGCTCTACCACCGCGGGTTGATGCATCTCTTCCCGCACAGGTCGCGGCCAATCGCAGGAGAGGTACTGAGCGAGATCGCGACGCAGTTGCGCAGGTGGCTCACGACGCAGCTCATCGCGATGGTGGTGATCGGCGTCGTCTCGACCGTCGTGCTTCTCATACTCGACGTCAAGGCTGCGTTCGCGCTCGGGCTGCTGGCGGGACTTCTGGAATTCATCCCTACCGTGGGTCCGATTCTGAGCGCGGTGCCCGCGATCGCGATGGGATTCCTGGATTCTCCCGAGAAGGCGCTCTACGTGACGATCGCGTACATCGCGATCCAGCAGCTCGAGGGACACATTCTCATCCCGCTGCTGATGAAGGGTGGAATGGATCTCCCGCCGGTGCTCACGATCCTCGCGCAGGCGTTGATGGCGCTCCTCTTCGGTTTTCTCGGACTGATGGTCGCCGTGCCGATGCTCGCGACCGTGATGGTACCTGTGAAGATGCTCTACGTGGAGCGCGTGGTGGGCGACGATGTCATGCCGGATGACGACGATGAGGAAGACGACGACGACGGCTGACGCACGCAGCAGCGTTCACGCCGGCGACACGGATACGCCACCGATCTTCGAACGCTTCCCGTCGCTCGCGAGGCTGCCACGAGCGAAGCTCGGCATCTTCCCCTCACCGACGGAGCATCTGGGGCGCGACCGCTCCGAACGCGAGCTGTGGATCAAGCGTGACGACCTGAACGCGCCGAGCTACGGCGGCAACAAGGTGCGCGCGCTGGAATTCCTGCTGGGAAGCGTGAAGCGTGGCGACACGATCCTCACCATGGGCGGCGAGGGATCCACGCACGTGCTCGTGACCGCGGCGATGGGTGCGCGACTGGGCGCTCGCACGCGCGCCATCCGCTGGCGGCACGAGATGAATCCCGCTGCCCTGCGAACGGCCGAGCGCGCGGAAGAGCTGTGCGTTTACCTTCGCACGACGCGCGGGCCGATCACGGCGTACATCGCATCACTCTTCGCGCGACGCGGCGACGTGCACTGGGTACCGCCGGGCGGGAGCAGCGCGGCGGGGATGCTGGGACACGTGAACGCCGCGCTGGAGCTGGCGGGCCAGGTCGCACGCGGCGAACTGCCCGCGCCGACCCGCGTAGTCGTTCCTTTCGGCACCGGCGGCACCGCCGCCGGGATCGCGCTTGGTTTCGCCATAGCAGGCCTCGACACGACGGTGGTCGCGGCGCGCGTGGTCCCCGGCATAGTGGCCAGCCGCCGCCGACTTCACACCCTCGCCAGCGCATGCGCCGCACTCATCGCGCGCCACGAGCGCTGCGATCTCCCCACGCTCCGCCCCGACCGCTTCGAGATCGTGAACGACGTCTACGGCGGCGCGTACGGCCGAGCGCTCCCCACCGCCACTGCCGCCGCCGAGCGTCTGCACTCCACCACCGGAATCTCCCTCGACGACAGCTACAGCGCCAAAGCCTGGCTCGCCGCCCTCCGCCTCCCTCCCGGAGGCCCCATCCTCTTCTGGCTCACCTATGGGGGGG
>JBIQLU010000106.1:3672-6998 GCA_044463985.1 Gemmatimonas aurantiaca
GTCTCCTGTCTCCCCTCCCCCTCACCCAGTATCCTTCCCAGGCGGCAGTTACCTGCTCTCTGCCCTCTGCCCTCTGCTTCCTGATCCCTCCCCCCATGCCTCCCCACAAACTTCCTCTCGGCATCGCCTACGATGACAGCGGATCGGGAATCCCGACCGTGTTCGTGCACGGATTTCCGCTCGACCGAGGCGTGTGGCGGCCGCAGGTGAGCGGACTGGGGCAGCTCTGCCGATGCATCGTACCGGATCTTCGGGGGTTCGGCGACAGTCTGGTGGAGGGGCCCTTCACGATGGACCGGTACGCGGACGACATCGCGGAGCTGCTCGACTCCTGCTCCGTACGCCGCGCCGTGATCGCGGGATGCTCCATGGGCGGATACGTCGCCTTCGCCTTCTGGCGCAGACACAGGGAGCGCGTCCTGGGGCTGGCGCTCTGCGACACACGACCCGGCGCGGACAGCGAGCAGGGAGTGGAGAAACGCCACGCGATGATCCGCGCGGCGCGGAGCGGCGGGTCCGTCGCGGTGGCCGAGCTGATGATCGACTCGCTCCTGGCACCGGGCACGAGGGAGCGTCACCCAGAAGTGGAGACTGCCGTTCGGCTCGTGATGGCCGATGCCCCGGTCGACGGAGTGATCGGCGCGATCGAAGCGATGCTGGAGCGCCCCGACTCCAATCCCACGCTGGGAACGATCGACGTTCCCACGGTGGTGATCACCGGCGAGGAAGACGCGATAGTCCCCGTATCCGAGGCGCGCGCCATGTCGGAGGCGATCCCCGGCAGCATTTTCGAGGTGATACCGGGCGCGGGGCACCTGTCGAACCTCGAGCGCCCCGCCGCGTTCAACACGCTGTTCGCCGAATTCCTCACTCGCGTGCGGGCGAACTGAGCGCACGCCGCGACGCTACCTCGTGGGTCGCGTGGGCGGGTTGTCGGAGGAGAAGACGTCCTTGTTGATCTGGATGTACTGCTTCAGGTTTGCCGGTACGTCTTCTTCCGGGAAGATCGCGGTGACCGGACATTCCGGTTCGCACGCACCGCAATCGATGCATTCATCCGGGTGTATGTAAAGCTGCTCCGGCCCCTCGTAGATGCAGTCCACGGGACAGACATCGACGCAGGCCTTGTCCTTCACGCCTATGCAGGCTTCGGTTATCACGTAGGGCATTGCTGGCCTCGGGGGTGTTCAACTGAAACTCGGGCGACCGTGGTGGTAACCTAATGAAAATGAAAAGCAGTGGGCAGGGGAAAAGGAACGATGCCTCGGGTCTCCCCTATGGTACCGGCTGATGCCGACTCCTCTCCGCGAGACGATCGAGCGATCGAGATACGTCACCAGGTGGCTCGCGCGAACGGCGAGCGTGCTGCTCGCCGCCGCGGCCGTTCTGACTGCCGTTTCGGGACTCTGGTGGCGAACCACCTACCTGCTGGCCATCGCCATCATCATCTGGGTGGTACTCGGCCGGCGCTAGCCGGCGGCTGCTTCCGCCGCTCGAGTTCCGGATTCTCCCGATACAGTGTAGCCGTCCTGCCGATCACCTGAACCACGTCGGCATCGAGCTGGCCGGCGAGCTCGCTGGCGAGCTCGCGCGGCGTCGCTTCGACCTGGCGGGCCACGTGGATCTTCACCAGTTCGCGCGCCCGCAGGACGTCATTCAACGACTGCAGTACCGCCGGAGTCACGCCCTGCTGCCCGATGTGCACGGCAGGGTCGAGATGGTGCGCCTCGCCACGCAGCCGCGAGCGCTCCTTCGAGGTCAGCGCCACGCGGCTGCTCCGGAGCCGTCCACCACCGGCAGGGCGCCATCTGCCCCGCCATCGGGCTCGCCGTCGGCGAGTCCCGCCTCGCGCGCCATCGCGGCGATTCCATCCTCGATCGTGCGCGAGTGGTGCATCGAGCAGAACTTCGGGCCGCACATCGCGCAGAACTCGGCGCTCTTGAAGTACTCGGCAGGGAGCGTCTCGTCGTGATACTCCTGCGCGCGTTCGGGGTCGAGCGCGAGGCGGAACTGCTCGTTCCAGTCGAAGGCGTAGCGCGCACGTGAAAGCGCGTCGTCGCGGTCGCGTGCACCCGTACGGCCGCGCGCGATGTCGGCGGCGTGCGCGGCGATCTTGTACGCGATCACACCCTGCCGCACGTCCTCGGCGTTCGGAAGACCGAGGTGCTCCTTGGGAGTCACGTAGCAGAGCATGTCGGCGCCATGCCAACCGATCATCGCGGCGCCTATCGCGCTCGTGATGTGGTCGTAGCCCGGCGCTATGTCGGTGACGAGGGGGCCGAGCGTGTAGAACGGCGCCTCGTTGCAGATCTCCTTCTGCTTCCTGACGTTCATCTCGATCTCGTGCATCGGGATGTGCCCCGGTCCTTCCACCATCACCTGCACGTCGCGCTCCCACGCGCGGCGAGTGAGCTCGCCGAGCGTCTCGAGCTCCGCGAACTGCGCGCGATCGCTCGCGTCGTGGATGCTTCCCGGGCGTAGCGAGTCGCCGAGCGAGATGGTGACGTCGTAGTGGCGCAGGATGTCGAGCACGTCGTCGTAGTGTTCGTAGAGCGGGTTCTGCTTGCGGTGCGCCATCATCCAGACCGCGTGCAGCGACCCGCCGCGGCTCACGATCCCCGTCACGCGTCCGTACACGAGCGGAAGGTGCTCGAGAAGGATGCCGGCGTGGAGCGTCATGTAGTCCACTCCCTGCCTGGCCTGGTGCTCGATCATCTCGAGGAAGTCGTTGATGGTGAGCTCCTCGAGCTCCTTCCCCATCAGCACGGCCTGGTAGATCGGCACCGTGCCGATGGGCACGGTGGACGCCGCGATTATCGCCTCGCGAACCAGGTCGATGTCCTTGCCGGTGGAGAGGTCCATCACGGTGTCGGCACCGTAGCGCACGGCCAGCTTCAGCTTGTCGACCTCTTCGTCGATGGACGACGTGACGGCAGAGTTGCCGATGTTCGCGTTGATCTTGACGCGCGCCACCTTGCCGATCGCCATCGGCTCCAACGCGCCCTCGAGGTGGTTGATGTTGGCGGGGATCACCAGTCGCCCGCGGGCGACCTCATCGCGCACCAGTTCAGGTGCCAGCGCTTCGCGCTCTGCCACGAAGCTCATCGCGTCGGTGATCTCGCCATTGCGCGCGTGGCGCATCTGCGTACGCGCCGAGAGCGGCACGCGATCGCGTGTACGAATATCCATTGCTCTGACTCCCTACGCCGGTATGAGCCGGATCAGGTTCTAAGGGACTCTCTCAGCGCGCGACCTCAGTGCCGCGGGCACCCCTGTCATCTCGGAACGTAGCTGACGAAGAGGGAAAGAGAAAGCAGAAGGCAGGG
>JBIQLU010000106.1:7098-12280 GCA_044463985.1 Gemmatimonas aurantiaca
ACAGGAACTGCACACCTGCCAGGTCATTTCCGCGGAAGCGGGGTTCCACGTCATGCCCGCGAAAGCGGGCATCCATGTTACTCCGTCGAGAATGGATCCCCGCTTTCGCGGGGATGACGGGGTTCATCGGGATGACGGGATTCGCCGGAGTCGTGGGCGGCGCAGAGCGCGAGGTACTGCTCCACCACGCGATCGGCGTCGTAGTTCGCGCTCACCCACTGGTGACCCAGCTCGGCGAAGCGCCGCCAGCTCTCGTCGGCGAGCAGGGCGTCGAGTCCGGCAGCGAGATCGCCATCGGCGGCGTGGTGGCCGAATCGGGTCGCGATGCCATCGGGGTCGGCATCGCTGAGGATAGCGCACCGGTGCGCCGCAGCCTGCACGCACTCATCCGGAACTCCGCGATGCGATCCGGTGCTCACGAGTATCCAGCTCTCGGCGAGCACGTTGGCGAGCGTGTCGGAGTGGAAGGGATCGACCTGTCCTGTGAATTCCAGGTTGGGGAGCGCGCCGTAGTCGCGCCTGAGTGCGGCGTCGAAGGCGCGGTCGCGCGCCTTCCCGGCAGCGATGAACCTCACCGATGGGTATCGCCCGACGAGATCGAAGAATCGCCTCGGACGCGCACTCTTCTCCCACGCTCCCAGGAAGCAGACCGTGGCGCCGCTGCCCTTCTGCACCCGTCGCGGAATGACGACCGGCGTCGGGAGGAAGATCGGATCGCGCACCCGGTATCTGGCGCGAGCGATCGGCAGGAGATCGTCGGAAGCGCAGAGAAGTGCGTCGGAGCTGCGTGCAGCGAACCACACCACCGGATTCTCGCGCAGCACGAACGCGGCTGCCGTGCGCAGCCGATCGCCGGAAAGGAACTCTCTCATCCAGCGGTGCGGCGCGCCGATCGTCACCAGGCGGCGCTTGCCACGCTGCGCGATGGCAGCCGCTGCGTCGAAGAGCGATGCATCGTACAGGTGATACACATCCGCGTCGCACCGGCGACAGAGCGCGAGCGCGCTCCACGGCGACGCCGGCGGATAGCTGTGAACTGCCATCCCATCCACCTGCTCGAGGTCGCGCTGGCCGCGTCGCCTCGGGATGACTGCGCTCACCTTCACGCCGCGCTTGACCAGCTCGCGGCCCAGCGTGCGTGCTGCTCGTCCCGCCGGATCGTGGCTGCCCCAGGCGTAGAGCCCCGGAGCCAGCAGGCAGACGCTCGGTCGCACCGCCGGCGTGGCGCTCAAAAATTCTCCCAGGCGAAGCCGCTCGCCACGTAATCGAGCCGCCGCCGCGATGGGTCGAGCCGGAGCACCACGGTCCCTCCCGAACGATCGGCCCGGCCGAGCGCCGCGACGTCGTCGACACCATCAGCGTCCGCGTCGAGGGCCTGCAGCGCCTCGTGGGTGCGAAAGCGCAGGTCGTTGACCTGGAGCGTGCTCGGCGAGCCGACGTCGTTCAGGAGCACCGCGATCTCGCGCGACGGCCGCCGCGACGTGGCAGCGATGTTCGCGAAGATGATGGCTGAATAGTCGCCGAAGCATCCCGCCAGACGTGTCACCTTGCTCGCGGGGCGCCTGCTCGCGCCGCCCGCCCCACCGGCGGTGTCCGCACGCAGTGCCGCGATCAGCGAGTCGCCGACCGACGACGCGCGCGCGGCGAGCGCTCCCGAGAGCTTCCCTCGCCGTTCACAACTGTCCGCCACGGGCGTCGCAGCCGAGTCGAGTCGCAGAGCGAGCGCGACCAGCGGCTCGGTACTCCGCACCGTGGAATCCACGTTCGCCGCGAGTTGCAGCGTCACCACCGCGCGGCCATTCCAGACATCGTAGCCTGTCACCGTGGCGTCGCTTCCACCCCAGCTCCCGCGCAGCAGCAGGCGGTCGCCCACCGCGAGCGGAGCGCGCGCGGCAGCGGCTTCGCGGTAGGCGCGCATGCGTGCCGGCGAATCGACGGTCGTGTCCATGCGGCCGATGTCCACGAGCAGCCGATGCTCGCGCCCGGCAGCGACGAACGCCCGCTGGATCGAGGCGAGAAAGGTGATCCGATTCGCGATCGAGTCGGCGAGCGGCGAGAGCGGCCGCCGCGCCGCTGTGGAAGTCCGGATCGCACTCATTGTCGATTCGGGAAGTGCAAGCAGCGACGTCGAGTCGAACGCCTGGATGTCGGGCGCGTGCTTCGGAGCGGCGTTCCTCGCTTCGGACTCACCGCACGCAGACGAAGCGAGTACCGTCAACGAAGCGATGACCGCGGCGCGAATGAACACGTTTCGACTGAGCGTATGGTGCATCCGTGGGGGGAAGCTGGTCTGGTCGTGCGGCTGACGCCGGCGCGGCTCGGCCGCTCCTCCAAATAATAGCACCGCCATGTTGTCAGTTGGGCATCGGGGTGGTGCGTCGATCCGACGAATTCGCGTCGACACCCGGCGACCCTGTTGCATCGAGGCCATTGGCGTCGAGCCGATGCATCGCGCCGGCGGAGCGCCAGTGCGAGAAGGGAACGCAGACGATGTTGCCCCGCCGGTGGATGACGCGTTATACGAGGCGCGCCCTGACGCGCCCTCTGGAGAACAGGAATGCCATTTCTCGAGCTCGAAGGAAGTCCCGAGCTTGCCGATAACCCGCGCGAGCTCGGTGCAGCACTCGACGTTGGAAGTGGTTCGCAGGTCGACTGGCGGATCCAGCGCCGCGATCTCGCCGCGCGCCATTTCCGCATAGACACGTCGGGAACGCTCCCGATCGTGATCCCCGCATCCAACCAGAACGTGATCGCGCTGAACGGCCGCCAGGTGCCGTCAGGCGGTGGCGACCTGCATCCGGGAGATGTCATCTCCGCGGGATCGGCGCGCTTTGCGTTCCTCGAATCGCGCGAGTCCGAGCGCCCCGCGCCCGCCGAGGAGCCACCGCAGGCGTTGCTGGTGAACGCCGTGGCACGCAAGGCGTACACGATGCGGAATCGCGTGGTGCAGATCGGACGCGAGATCGGCTGTAGCGTCGTCCTCAAGGACCCGACGGTTTCACGCTTCCACGCCGACGTGCGCTCCGAAGCCGGTGGATACGTGCTGTACTCCATGGGCTCCGGCGGCACGAAGATCAACGGCCAGACGGTGACCGCGCCGCGGATGCTCGTCGAAGGCGACGAGATCGCGATCGGCGGTACCACGTTCACGTTCCTGCGCGGCCAGGTTCCACCCGGGATGAGCCGGGTGCAGTTCGAGGACAACGCCGAAGAGGCGGTGAACCGCCGACAGACGATGCTCGCTCAGCGGGCGATCACTTCCGCTCACGGCGCGCCGCCCCGCAATCAGCGCAACTGGGTCGCGCCGCTCATGCTCGGCGGCGGGGTGGTGGCGGTGCTCGCGGCGCTGTATGTAGTCTTGGTGAGGTGACGCGGGGCTGGTTGTCGATTCAGGCATCCTCCGAACGACTACTTCCCGGATTCACATTCAACCTTTCGGGAGGTAGCCATGAAATACCTTTGCCTGATCTACGACGACGAAACCATGTGGCAGTCGATGCCCCGCGAGCAGGCCGACGCCATGCTGGGCGAGTACCACGCCCTCACCAGCGACATCCAGAATAGCGGCCACTATCTCGGCGCCAATGCGCTGCAGCCCACGCAGACGGCCACCACCGTGCGCGTGCGCAACGGCAAGCTCTCGAGCACCGACGGGCCGTTCGCCGAGACGAAGGAACAGCTCGGCGGCTACTATCTCATAGAAGCGAAGGATCTGAACGAGGCGATTCAGATTGCCGGACGCATCCCGTCCGCCCGCTTCGGCTCCATAGAAGTCCGGCCGATCATGGAGTTCGATCAGGCGTAGCGGATGTACCGCTCGTAGCATGGACGACGCGACCGCCGCGACGCTGCGCGAGAAAGCGGGCGAGATTTACAGCTCCGACTCGCGCAGCGTTCTCGCCACCCTCATCCGCCTTCTCGGCGATTTCGACCTCGCCGAGGAGGCGCTGCATGACGCGTTCGCCGCGGCCGTGGAGAAGTGGCCCGAGGAAGGGCTCCCCGCCAATCCGCGCGCGTGGCTCGTTTCGACCGGAAGATTCAAGGCGATCGACAAGCTGCGTCGGAGAGCGAGGTTCGACGCGGCATTCGCCGTGCTCGCCGAGAGGTTCGAGGAGCCCGGGTCATCGACGCCCGACGCCGACAGCGAACACGACGAGGTGGGTGACGACCGCCTTCGTCTCATCTTCACGTGCTGCCACCCCGCGCTGAGCCCCGACGCGCAGGTCGCGCTCACCCTCCGCGAGGTCTGCGGCCTCACCACCGAGGAGATCGCGCACGCCTTTCTCACGCCGGCTCCTACTCTCGCGCAGCGGATAGTTCGGGCCAAGGGGAAGATCCGCGACGCGAAGATCCCCTACGAAATTCCGTCGCGCACCGATCTACCCGAGCGACTGGACAGCGTGCTCCACGTCGTCTACCTCGTCTTCAATGAAGGCTACTCGGCATCGTCGGGCGGCTCGCTCACGCGGGCCGATCTCTCGCGAGAGGCGATCCGGCTCGGCCGACTGCTCGCGGAGCTCCTCCCCGAGCCGGAGGCGATGGGACTTCTGGCGCTCATGATTCTGCACGATGCCCGCCGCGCCGCGCGCAGTTCAGCGAACGGCGAGCTGATTCTGCTGGAGGATCAGGATCGATCGCTCTGGGATCGAACGGCGATCGCGGAAGGATGCAGGCTGGTGGAGCACGCGTTGAGATCGCGCCGCTTCGGGCCGTACACGCTGCAGGCGGCGATCGCGGCGGTGCACGCCGAGGCGGCGACGGCCGCCGATACAGACTGGCCGCAGATCGTCGGATTGTACGATGTCCTGATGCGCACGGAACCTTCGCCCATCGTGGAGCTCAACCGGGCGGCGGCAATCGCCATGCGCGACGGGCCGGAGAGGGCACTCGAGTCGATCGACGCGATCCTCGCGCGCGGAGAGCTCGGCGGCTACCACCTCGCGCACAGCGCGCGCGCGGATCTGTGCAGGCGGCTGGGACGCACCGGCGAGGCGATCGCCGCGTACGAGCGGGCGCTCGCCCTCGCACAGCAGGAACCCGAGCGGCGGTTCCTCGAGCGGCGCCTCCGCGAGCTCGGCGAGGGGGGTGAGAGGGGTCAGGCACCTGGTGTAGAGGGCGCGTGAGCGTCGACGGGGTCAGGTACTCTCGCGTAGAGGTCCCGGCGGCAAAGCCGCCGGGACCT
>JBIQLU010000107.1:0-12198 GCA_044463985.1 Gemmatimonas aurantiaca
CCCGGCAGCGACGCTGCCGGGACCTCTACACATAAAGTACCTGACCCCGTCGTCTCCGTCGTTAGATTTCTCTCGTGAACCGCGATCGACTCATCACCGCTCTGCGCGGAATCGTGGGAGAGCGGGGAGTGCTGGCGAAACCGAGCCAGTTGCTCGTCTACAGTTCCGACGGACTCCCCACCTACCACAAGCGACCCGCTCTCGCCGTCTTTCCAGACACGCGCGACCAGCTCGTTCGCGTGGTCAGACTCCTCGCGGCCGAACACGTGCCTTTCGTTCCGCGTGGCGCCGGCACGGGGCTCTCGGCGGGCTCCCTCGCCGAAGGCGATACGGTGATGGTGGGACTCAATCGCCTGAAGCGCATCATCTCGATCGATCCCGCGAACAGGCTCGCAGTCGTCGAGCCGGGCGCGGTGAACGTTTCGCTCACCCGGGCAGCTTCGGCGCACGGACTCCACTATGCGCCCGATCCCTCGAGTCAGACCGCGTGCACCATCGGCGGTAACGTCGCCGAGAATTCCGGCGGCCCGCACTGCCTGAAGTACGGCGTCACGCTCAACCACGTGGTCGCACTCACCGTCATCCTTCCCGATGGCGAGATCGTGAAGCTCGGCAACATCGACGGTGAGGCTCCGGGCTACGATCTCCTGGGCGCATTCATCGGCTCCGAGGGATGCTTCGGGATCGCGATGGACGTCACCGTGCGGCTGACGCGTAATCCCGAAGCAGTGCGCACTCTGCTCGCCGACTTCACTGCCGTCGAGGATGGCGCGCGCGCCACCTCGGCGATCATCGCCAGCGGGATCGTTCCAGCGGCGATCGAGATGATGGACGGCCCGACGATCCGCGCGGTCGAAGCTTCGATCTACGCCGCCGGATATCCCGCGGATGCGGATGCCGTGTTGCTCATCGAACTCGATGGCCTGGCGGCCGGTATGGACGATGACGTCGCACGCGTGGAGCGGATGTGCATGGAGGCGGGCGCGCGCTCCGTGCGCGTGGCACGCGACGAGGCCGAGCGTGCGCGCCTCTGGCAGGGACGCAAGAAGGCGTTCGGCGCGATGGGGCGCATCGCGCCCGACCTCGTGGTGCAGGATGCAGTCATCCCCCGCACCAGACTTCCCGACGTGCTCCACACGATCCACGAGATCTCGGAGCGCGAACAGATCCAGGTGTGCAACGTGTTTCATGCGGGCGACGGGAATCTGCACCCGAACATCAGCTTCGATTCTCGCGATGCCGATCAGAGCGCGCGAGTGCACCGCGCGATGCGCGCCATCATGCACGCATGTGTGGAGGCAGGCGGAACGATAACTGGCGAGCACGGCGTGGGACTCGACAAGCTGGATTACATGCCGCTGATCTTTTCCGACGCATCGCTCGATGCGCAGTGCCGGTTGCGCGATGTCTTCGACCCCGACCGTCGCGCGAACCCGGGTAAGGTCGTTCCCGTCCACGCGTGCCGCGAATGGAATCTCGCGCCCGCGGCGCGGGAGCGAACTCGCGAGGAGTCGACGGCATGACCATCTCGGCACCCGGCCACCTCACCAGCCCCGGCACCGCAGCGGTCGCGGAAGTCGTGCGCGCCGCCGCCGATCGTGGCGAGCCGCTGCGCATCGAGGGCGCTGGAAAGTGGCTGGATGCAGGGTGGCCCGTTACGGGTACCACGCCGCTGTCGCTCGCGGACGATGCAGGCATCGTCGAGTACACGCCGGGCGATCTCACACTCACCGCGCGCGCCGGCACCCCCCTCGATGAGATAGCGCGCGTCACCGCGGCGGAGCGGCAGTGGCTCGCGCTCGATCCCATCGGCCCGGCCGGCAGCACGCTCGGCGCGACGATCGCCACCGCGTCCGCCGGTCCACTCGCGCACGCGTTCGGCACCCCGCGCGACAACGTCCTCGGACTCGAGGCCGTGACCGGAGATGGTCAGACGGTGCGGACCGGCGGCCGCGTGGTGAAGAACGTGGCGGGCTTCGATCTCACGCGCCTCTTCACGGGATCGTGGGGAACGCTCGCCGTCCTCACGGAAGTAACGGTGCGCCTTCGTGCACTTCCGGAGACGGAGGAGAGCTGGGCGATTCCCGTGGAGGAGGCACCGGAGCCGCTGGACGCGCTTCTCTCGCGACTTCGTCTCGCGCCGATCGAGCCGCTGGCACTCGAGCTGGTCGACCCGGCGCTCGCATCACTGCTCGGCATTTCGAGCAGCTCGGGTGCGGCGCTTCTCGTGCGACTGGGCGGCAACGAGGAGAACGTGCGATCGCAACGCGAGTATCTGCAGAACGTCGCCGAGCCGCTCGCGGCGCCGGCCGGAGTGTGGGAGGCGCTGCGCGCATGCGACCCGTCGCACCCTTCGGTTCCCGTCGCGACAGCGCGCTTCTCGGCGGCGCCGGCGCGGATGGCGCACACGTGGAACGCGGCTCGCGCGGCTGCGGGCAGTTCGCCGAAAGCGCTGGTGCACGCCACGGTCTCGCGCGGAGTGGCACGCTGCATCGTTCAGGGTGACGAAGGGAGTGGCGATCGGCTCGTGGCCGCAGCCGCTCGTTTCGCCGGGACCGTGATCTTCGAGCGCCTTCCCGCGGAACTCTGGCCGCGCACTCGCAGCGACAACGCGACCGGCGAATCGGGCACGGCGCGGCTGGCGCGCGGCGTCAAACGCAGGTTCGATCCGGCGAACGTGCTCAATCCCGGCATCATGGGTGAACAGGATGGCTGAAGACACGACGCCGCTCGCCGCACGTGGAACGGAGCCCGCCGTGGCAACCGCCCAACCTCCGTGCGCGGTACCCGGCACTCCGCTGGAAGGCGTGATCGATGGAATCATGACATGCGTGCACTGCGGTTTCTGCCTGCAGGCATGTCCCACGTATCTGGCGGTCGGCGACGAGAACGACTCGCCGCGCGGTCGCATCCTGCTCATGCGTTCGGTGGTCGAGGGCGAGTTGTCGATCGACGATCCCACCGTTACGTCGCACATCGATCGCTGCCTCGGCTGCCGCGGCTGCGAGACTGCCTGCCCGTCGGGAGTGCCGTACGGGCAACTGCTCGAGGCTACTCGCGCGACGATGGTCGAGCGCGAGCCGCCGCCGCTCGTGGCCAGGATCATCCTCGCTACGTTCGCGCGCCCCGCGCTGCTCCGGCCGCTCCTCGCAGCGGCGCGGGTGCTGCGCGCAACCGGCCTCCCCCGGCTTCTCGCACGACTCCCCGGACGCGTGGGCTTCGGATTCGGGATGCTCGCCTCCACCACGTCGCCGCTTCCTTCTCGTTCGTATCCGGGGGTCGGAAGCGGCGAGCGCGGTTCTGTCGCCACGTTGCGCGGCTGCGTGATGGAAGGACTCTTCGCGGAGACCAACCGCGCGACGGAGCGGACCCTCGCGTGCAACGACTACACGCTCACCGAAGTGCGGGGCCAGGGCTGCTGCGGCGCACTGCACGCGCACGCGGGCGACCTCGAGGGAGCGCGCGCACTCGCGCGGCGGAACATCGCTGCCTTCGAGGAAGGTGCCACGGATTACATAGCGGTGAACGCATCCGGCTGCGGCGCAATGATGAAGGAGTACGGCCACCTGCTCGCGGATGATCCCGAGTGGGCCGGTCGGGCCGCCGCGCTCTCCGCACGCGTGCGCGACGTGAGCGAGTTGCTCGCGGCAGCCGGTCCGAAACCGGGCGGGGCGCTGCCGGTCCGCGTCACGTACGATGCACCCTGCCACATGGTGCACGCTCAGCGCATCGTGCGGCCGCCGCTCCAGCTCCTCGAGAGCATCCCGAACATCGAGCTCGTTCCGCTGGTGGATGCCGACCAGTGCTGCGGCAGCGCGGGCATCTACAACCTCGTGCAGCCCGAGCTGGCGGGAAAGGTGCTCGAGCCGAAGCTCGTCAACATAGAGAGCACCGGCGCCCGGTACGTGGCTACGGGGAATCCCGGCTGCCTGATGCACATCGGCGCCGGACTTCTGCGCGCGAAGCAGCGCGCACGCGTCGTACATCCGATCGACCTGCTCGACGCCTCGTACGCCGAGCACGCCCCATAGCGCAGCGGCGGCCGCCGCCGTTAGGTTGCGAACATGATCGATGTCGAAGTAGTGCCGGCACCGCTCGGCAGCCGCCTGGAGCTGATATCGTGAGCACCGGCGCGCTTCCCGGTGGTGAGCTTCCCCGCGCCGGAGAAGTGGCGGGTCAGCCGGTAGTCATGCACTACGGCGACATCGCGCGCGAGTATGCCGCGCTGAGCGATGCCGCGATGCTGGTGGATCGCAGCTTTCGCGGAAGGATGCGCGTTGGCGGCGCGAAGGGGCCGGAGCTCATCACCGGAATGGTGACGAACGATGTGCTCTCGCTGAGGAGCGGCACGGGGCTGTACGCTGCGGCTCTCAGTCCCAAGGGGAAGATCGTCGCCGATCCTCGCATCTACTCCTTCGGCGATCATCTCATCGTCGACATCCCGCCGCGCGCCTGGGCCGGATGGGTCGGGCTCGTTCGCAAGTACATCAACCCGCGACTCGCGCCCTACTCGGATGTCTCGTCCGGGATACGCGACATCGGCGTGTTCGGGAAGACGGCGCGCGGCATCGCGTCCGCGGCATCGGGAATTCCCGCGGAGCAGCTCGCGGCTCTCCAGCCGAATGCACACATCACGGTGGAGAACGACGGCGTGGCCATCACCGTGGTGCGCTCCAGCGCGCTCGCTCTCGAGGGCTACGAGATCCTCGTGCCTGCCGCGCGCTTCGAGCAGTGCTGGGAGAGTGCGATCTCGGCGGGTGCGAGGCCGGGCGGGCTGTGCGCGTGGGAGATCGCTCGCATCGAGGCGGGGAAGCCGGAGTGGGGCCTCGACATGGACGACTCGACCATTCCGCAGGAAGCCAACTTCGATGATCTCGAAGCCATCTCCTACACGAAGGGATGCTACGTCGGCCAGGAAGTGGTAGCGCGCGTGCATTTCCGCGGTCGCGTGAACAGGCACCTGCGCGGACTGCTGTTCGGGAAGACCGAGCCGCCGCCTCAGGGCGCGCTGCTCTTCGACAAATCGGAGAAGCAGGTCGGCAACGTGACATCGAGCGCGCTGTCGCCGCGCAGGGGTGCGGTGGCGCTCGCGATGGTTCGTCGCGAAGTGGAACCCGGCGCCCTGCTCCGGGCGCGCTGGGACGACGGTGAACTCCAGGCCGAGGTCCGTGATCGGGCCAGCGGCAACGGTCCGTGATGGAGTAGACTCCGAAAAAAGGAGCCCCAGTGCCTCGAGCGCTCGTGACCGGTGCCACCGGCCAGGCAGGATCATACATCGTCGAGCGCCTGAGGGCAGATGGGTGGAGTACGCGTGCGTTGGTGCGCACGCCCGCCGCGGCGGAGTGGCTCGCCCGCGATGGGGTGGAACTGGCGCACGGCGACGTGCTCGATGCGGCGACCTTCGCCGCCGCGGCGGAGGGGTGTGACGCCATCTTCCACGCCGCCGCGGTGGTCACGGCGCGCGGCGGCTGGGAGAGCTACCGCGACGCGAACGTGGGCGGCACGCAGAACGCCGTAGCGGCAGCCGAGGCAAGCGGCGCGCGACTCGTCCACATCAGCAGCGTCGCGGTGTACGGCGGAGACTCGCGGTACGGAGAGCATCCCACCGACGAGAGCACACCTCTGGCGCCGCTTCCCAGGGAATCGTTCTACGCTCGCAGCAAACGCGAGTCGGAGCGGCTCGTGCTCGAAGCGCACGAGTCCGGACGCATCTGGGCCACCGCCGTGCGCCCCGACGTGATCTACGGAAGGCGCGATCGGCAGTTCGTACCGCGACTCGCGCGCGTACTCGAGCGAGGCTTCTTCCCGGTGCTCGGCGGTGGCGGCAGCACGCTCGCAATCGTGCATGCGTCGAGCGTGGCGGACGGCGCCGTGCGTGCGGTCGCGATCGATGCGGCAGGTGGGAACTGCTACAACCTGGCCAACGACTTCCCGGTGACGGTCGCGGAGTTCGCGCGACTGGGAGGGCAAGGCCTCGGTCGCCGCGTGAGACTGGTCTCGCTTCCGACATCGCTGGCACGGCTGGCGCTCGCGATGGCGAGGGGAGCGCTCCGTGCGACGGGGAGCGGCGCGATCGCCGCGCAGTCCACCGGGACGCTCGACTTCCTCTCGCGCGACAATCCGTTCACATCCGATCGGGCACGCCGTGAGCTGGGCTGGTCGCCTGCCACGAAGCCCGACGTCGGCGTTCCGGACGCGTTCCGCTGGTGGAAGGAGCACGGTTCGCGATGAGTGCCGAACCACTCCCCACTGCAATCCTGCTCACCACTTTCGGTGCGCTCCTGGCGATAGCCGTGTTCTTCAGCCGCGCCACGGAGCGGGTGAACGTACCCGTCGTGCTCATCTTCCTCGTGACGGGGATGCTCGCGGGCTCGGAGGGGATCGGCGGTATCGCGTTCGACAACTACGCATTCGCCGTTCGCCTCGGGACCATCGCGCTCGTTCTGATACTCTTCGACGGCGGCCTCAACACGTCGCTCGCTTCGTTCAGACAGGTCGCGGCGCCTGCGGGAGTACTCGCGACCATCGGCGTGGTGATGATGGCGGGCGTGGGCGCGCTGGGAGCGCGCGCGCTCGGGATGCCGTGGCCGGCCGCGCTTCTCGTCAGCGCCGTCGTGTCGTCCACCGACGCAGCAGCGGTCTTCGCGGTGCTGCGCGGGAGCGGGCTGCACCTGAAACGGCGCGTCGGCATCACACTCGAGGTGGAATCGGGTGCCAACGACCCGATGGCGGTGATCCTCACCCTCGCTCTCACCACCAACATGGTGGCGCCGGGGTCGAATTTCGGCTGGCGGATCGCTTTCGACGTGGCGCGGCAACTCGTGCTGGGCGTCGCCTTCGGGCTGGCGTTCGGCCACGCCGGGCGCTTCCTCCTGCGGAAGCTGCGGGTTCCCACGGTGGGGCTCTACCCGGCGCTCACTCTCGCAATCGCCTTCCTCGCGTTCGGCGTGCCGACGGTGCTGAGCGGCAGTGGATTTCTCTCCGTGTACATCACGGGGATGATTCTGGGGAGCGGCGAGCTCCCGTATCGCCCGGGGCTGACGCGTGTACATGATGCACTCGCGTGGTTGAGCCAGATCACGATGTTCCTCGTGCTCGGACTGCTCGTCACTCCTTCGCACCTGCTCGACGTCGCCTGGGTTGGACTAGCGCTGGCACTCTTCCTCACCTTCATCGCTCGCCCGCTGGTGGTCACGCTCTGTCTGATCCCGTTCAGATACCGAGCGCGCGAGATCGCGTACATAGGCTGGGTGGGATTGCGCGGTGCTGTCCCGATCATCCTCGGCACCTTTCCCGTTCTCGCGGGCGCGCCGGGCGCCATGTACATCTTCGAGATGGTGTTCTTCATCGTCGTGGTGAACACCTTCATACCCGGAGCGACGCTCCCATGGGCGACGAAGCTCGCCAGGCTCGAAGCTGCGGAACCGCCCGCGCCCAAGGCGGTTCTCGAGATAGAATCGATGCAGCCGCTCAACGGTGAGTTGATGTCTTTCTACATCGATCCGGCGCTCGCCGTCACTGGCGTCAAGCTGCACGAGCTGCCGTTCCCCGAAGGCTCCGCCGCCACGATGATCGTGCGCGGGCAGGAGATGATCGCGCCGAGGGGACAGACGGTACTGCAGCCGGGCGATCACATCTACGTCTTTTCGCGCCCGGAGGACAAGCCGTTCATCCAGCTCATGTTCGGCAGACCGGAAAGCTGAAGCGCCAGCGTGCACGTGTAGGCGTGCGCCAGTGATGAAAATGCGGGGGTGCAACCTCGTTGCACCCCCGCATTTCCTGCTTCGAAACAGCGAGCCGTTACTTGGTGGTATCGGTAGCGGCGGTGCTGTCCATGTTCATCGTGCTGTCGTGCATCATCGCCGTATCGCTCGAGGGCGCAGGGGCCGGAGCCATCGCCGGCGCTGCAGCCGTGTCGCTCGCCGGGGCATTGTCCTTAGCCGTGCAAGCGCCGAGGAACACCACGGCGGCTATAAGGGCCAGACGCTTCATTTTCTTTCTCCTTGTGGGGACGGTAATCGGGCTTTGGAACATCGATGCTCACACAATACGATTCAAGTAGTGGGCGGCACCTATTCTACGTTCTCCGGAATCAGTGTCAAGGGACGTGCCGCGGCGCGCATATGCGGTGAAAGAGCCACGGGAAGGCAAATGTGTCCTTCCGTAACGATTTTTGCCGTTTTCCTCCGTTCCGGCCCCTCCAGTGACCAATTACGACATTCTGACCGCAGTAAAGCAGCGCTCGGACGCCTCGCGAGCATGATGCAATCCCAGTGCCGAACGCGACAGCGGGGCCGGGCCCTGGAAGCGGTCGCGGCGCCGCGCTTCCGCCGATCGCAGCCTGCCGGGCATCACCGGCGCCTCTGGCGCGAGGTGGGGTCGCGCGACTACGCTGACATATACGCATCCGCGAGCGCCCGGAACGGCGCGCGCCTTCCGCCCAATCCGGAGATAGTTCCTTGTCGTCCTTTCCAACCACACTGGGCGCGCTCAAGCGATCTCCATACGCTGCAGCCCACCGCGCACAGCGCTCCGTGCGCGACGAAATTCGCGCGAATCTCCTGAAGCGTCTGGCCGACGGCGGACCGATCTTCGAATCGGTCCTCGGCTACGACGAGAGCGTGATACCTCAGATAGTCAACGCGCTCCTCTCCCGCCACAACTTCATCCTGCTCGGCCTGCGCGGGCAGGCGAAGTCGCGCATCCTCCGCTCGCTCACCACGCTGCTCGACGACGCGATCCCCATAGTGGAAGGGAGCGAGGTGAACGACAATCCGTTCGCGCCGATCTCGCGTTTCGCCCGCATGCTCGTCGCGGAACGCGGCGACGAAACACCGATCGCGTGGATCGACCGCGAGCAGCGCTACGTCGAGAAGCTCGCGACGCCCGACGTGACCATCGCCGACATCATCGGCGATGTGGATCCGATCAAGGCTGCGCGCGGTGGTCACGTGCTCGCCGACGAGCTCACGATACACTACGGGATGCTCCCTCGCGCCAATCGCGGCATCTTCGCGCTGAACGAGCTTCCCGACCTCGCGGGGAAGATCCAGGTCGGGTTGTTCAACGTGATGCAGGAAGGCGACGTGCAGATCAAGGGCTACCCCGTGCGCCTCGCCCTCGACGTGCTCCTCTGCTTCACCGCCAATCCCGAAGACTACACGGCGCGCGGCAAGATCATCACGCCGCTCAAGGATCGCATCGGAAGCGAGATCCTCACGCACTACCCCGAGCAGGTGGAGCTCGGCGTGGCGATCACTCGCCAGGAAGCGTGGACCGCGCGCGGCGGTCTCCCCGTCCGCGTTCCCGACTTCATGGAGGAAGTGATCGAGCGGGTCGCTTTCGAGGCACGCGGCGACAAGCGCATCGACAAGCGCTCCGGCGTCTCGCAGCGCATGCCCATCACGGTGCTCGAGAACGCCGTGTCCAACGCCGAACGCCGCGCCATCTCGACCGGAGAATGCGAGGTAGTGCCTCGCATCACCGACCTCTACGCCGCGCTTCCATCGATCACCGGCAAGATCGAGCTCGAATACGAGGGAGAGCTCGTGGGAAGCACTTCGGTTGCACACGAGCTGATCAGACGCGCGGCCGACGCGACTTTTCAGGAACGTGCCGGCGGCGTCGACACGGATGGCATCGTGATCTGGTTCGACAGCGGAAATGCGCTGCAGGTGACGGACGATCAACAGGCGGCGGCGATGGTGCGCGGCTTCGACCGCGTGCCCGGCCTCCTGGACGTCGTGCACGGCACCGGACTCGCCGCGGAAGGCGATGCGCCCGCCACCGCCGCGGCGTGCGAGCTGGTGCTGGAGTCGCTCGTCGCCAGGCGGAAGATCTCCCGCTCGGACGCTGGCCAGTACGGTCGCGCCCAGCCCCCCGAGCGGCGCCGCCCGAATCAGGACTTCTTCGGCGGAGGCATGATGTCATGAGCCGCCGGGCGGCCGATGGCGAAGCACGCGCGGCGGCTCTGCCGCGCGATGGGCCGCTCGCCGGCGACGCGGTCACCGTACGCGCTGCCACGCCCGCGGACCTCGAGATCGTCGCGGAGCTTCGCCTGTCGCTCGTGCGCGAGCACGGCGAGAACCTGCTCTACTCTCGAATGCGTCCCGACGCGCCCGTTCTCGCGCGCAGACACTTCGCAGCGCAGCTCCGTTCACCCGATGAGGTGATCTTCCTCGCCGAACGCGATCGTCGCGTGATCGGAATCCTTCGCTGTGCGCAGGTCAGAGGGAGCCCTCTCGTCTTCCCCGCCCTGCTCGCATACATCTCCTCCGTGTACGTGATCCCCGAGGCGCGCAGGCGAGGCGTGCTGCGAAGGCTTTTCGAGGAGGCGGTGCACTGGTGCCGCGCGCGCGGCCTGATCGAAGTCCGCCTCCACAATGCGATCGACAACGAGGCGGCGAACGAGGCGTGGAGCTCGCTCGGCTTCGAACCCAGCGAGTACCTCCGCGTGCTCCATCTCGAATAGGAGCATCTCCCCCGATGTCGATCATCACGATATCCAGGATGTACGGCTCCGGCGGCTCGGAAGTGGCCGCGCTGGTCGCCTCGGCGCTCGGCTGGGACCTTCTCGACAACGCGCTCGTGGATGCCGTGGCCGAGCGGTTGGGAGTGGAGCGCGAAGAAGTTCAGGAACGGGAGGAGAGAGTCCCGACGCTCGTGGAACGCCTCGCGGCGTCGCTGGCACTCAGCTCGCCAGAGATCATGCCCGGCCCCGCCATGGCGACTCTTCCGCCGAGCGAGGAGAGACTCATTCTCGTCACCGAACGGATAATCCAGGAAGCGTGCGCGCGCGGCGACGTCGTGCTCGTGGGACGCGGAGCGCAGTCCATGCTGGCGGAGCGCTCGGATGTGGTGCACGCGTACTGTTACGCTCCACCCGCGGCGCTCGCGGCACGCATCAGCCGGCGCGACGGCATCTCCGTGGAGGAAGCGGCGCGTATCGTCGAAGAGCGCAATCGTCAGCGCGAGCAGCACGTGCGCAAGCACTGGAAGCGCTCGTGGTCAGCCTTCGAGAACTACCACATCTGCGTCAATACCGACTGGCTCGGCGTGGATGGCGCCGCAGCCATCATAGTTCGACTCGCGCGAGAGAAGTTCGCCGTCGGCGAGCATACCGCGCGCGAAACCGGCGCCGCCACGTGATCGGCGTCAGAGCGATCTGAGCTCCACCCTCCTCCCGAACACCCACGCCGCGAAGAGCATGAGCACCGCGGCGCCGACCGCGATCGCGCCCGGCGCTCCTATGAGGTCCGCCACCGCTCCCGAAAGCAGCGCTCCGATCGGGCCCATCCCCACGAACACGAACGCGTACGCGGACATCACGCGCCCTCTCAGTTCGTTCGGCGCTATCGTCTGCAACAGAGTGTTCGCCAGCGCGTTGTTGAGAATCATCGTGAGCCCCACGAACAGGAGCACCAGCGTCGACAGCCAGAGCGAGCGCGACACCGAGAACGCCATGAGACAGAACGCGAACGAGAACGTCGCCAGCGAGAGGAGCCGCCCGCGACGAAGCGACTTCCCGGCCATCGCGAGCGACACGGCGCCTATCACCGCGCCGAGTCCCACAGCAGCGAGCAGCAGCCCGTATCCGCCGGCACCGCTGTGCAGCGTGTCGCGCGCTATCACCGGCATCAGCACGAGATACGGAATACCGAAGATGGAGTACACTGCCACGAGGCTCATGAGCAGCGTCACCTCGCGCGTGCGCACCATGTAGCGGAGTCCCTCGAGAAGCCCTTCGATCGGCGAGCCAAGGTCGGCGTTCCGGATCCAGTCGGGGAGATGGATCCTGAAAAGGCTGATCAGCACCAGCAGATAGCTTAGCGCGTTCAGCGCGAAGCACCACGCGAGGCCGAACTTCGCGATCACCACCGCCGCGATGCTCGGCCCGATGATGCGCGCGAGGTTGAAGCCGCTGGAGTTGAGCGCGATCGCGTCCACCAGATCCTCGCGCCCCACGAGCTCGATCATGAGCGCCTGGCGCGCGGGGATGTCGAACGCGGTGAAGGTGCCGCCCAGCAGCGATATCAGCACCAGCCACTCGATGGTCATGTGCCCCGACCAGAGGAACCACCAGAGCAGCACCGCCTCCACCAGCAGGAGCGATTGCGTTATGCGCACCACGCGCAGCTTCTCGTGCCGGTCGGCGACGACGCCGGCGTAAAGCGTGAGGAGCAGCACGGGGAAAGTGCC
>JBIQLU010000108.1:0-11615 GCA_044463985.1 Gemmatimonas aurantiaca
CTACATCGTATAAGAGATATTATGTAAACTTAGAATCGTGGATAATGTGGACAACGCCACGAACGACGGGGTCAGGTACTTTTAAGTAGAGGCCCGGCAGCAAAGCTGCCGGGCCTCTACTTAAAAGTACCTGACCCCTTTCGTTTAACGGTCCGCCAACTCTCCCGTGAATACGAGCCGTCCCTGGCCTCTGAGCGTTGGTCGCCAGAGATCGCCGTCGCGCCGCAGCCGAACGGTCACCTCACGGTCGGAGCGCGTCGTGAACGTCGTCTCCGCTTCGGCCGCGCCCCACGCGTTCAGGAGGATCGCCGAGGAGATCGCTCCCGTGCCGCACGCCAGCGTCTCGGCCTCCACGCCGCGCTCGTACGTCCGGATCGCCCAGCCACCATCCGCGATCGGTGCGACGAAGTTGACGTTGGCGCCGTCCGGCCGAAGCCGCGGGTCCAGCCGAATCTTCCGCCCGCGCTCCACCACGTCGAGCGAATCCACCTCGTCGCGCAGCACCACGACGTGCGGGACGCCCATCAGCACGAACCCTATGCGGCGCTCCCCGGCCTCGTGCTCGAAATCCAGCTCCGGGCGCACCTGCTGCGCCGGCTGCAGATCCACTTCGGGAAGCGCTCCCACTATCCGGGCTGTGAGCAGCCCCGTATCGGTCTGGAAGCGGACGTCATCGGGGTCCGAAGCGCCGAGGTGGACCGCCAGCCGCGTCATACAGAGCGACGCATTCCCGCACATCGCACCGGCCGATCCGTCCGCGTTGAAGTAGCGCATGCGGAAGGTGGCGCCCTGCTCCTCGGCCTCTTCCTCAGGGTCCTCCATGAAGACCACACCGTCGGCGCCCACCCCGGTACCACGCGCGCAGAGCGCCTGAATCACCACCGCGTCCTCGAGTGCCCCCACTCCGATCTCCCGCGCATCGAAGACGACGAAATCGTTACCCGAGCCGCTCATCTTGTAGAACTTTCGCGTAGCCATCAGACCCAGCCTCTAAGCGCCCACCAGCGAAGACGCCAGACCATCCACACGGCCTCGCGTACGATCTTTTTCGACATCTTGCTCTCACCCTCCGTCCTGTCGACGAAGACTATTGGTATCTCCACTATCCGGTATCCTTTCTTCCAGGCCCGGAAGTTCATCTCGATCTGGAATGCGTAGCCGTTCGAACGCACCTCGTCCAGCGGGATAGACTCCAGAACTTTCCTCCTAAAGCACTTGAACCCACCTGTCAGATCATCAAGTGGGGCACCAGTTACGAATCGAGCATACCCGTTCGCGAAGTAGCTGAGGAGGAGCCGGGTCATCGGCCAGTTCACCACGGTGACCTTGCCGTCGCGGTACCTGGAGCCGAGCACCAGGTCGGCGTTCCGGATCGCCTCGAGAAACTGCGGGAGGTGCGACGGGTCGTGGGAGAAGTCCGCGTCCATCTCGAGCACGTAGTCGTAATCGCGCTCGAGCGCCCACTTGAAGCCGGCGAGGTAGGCGGTGCCGAGCCCCATCTTCCCCGCTCTGTGCAGGCCGTGGACGCGTGGATTCTCGCCCGCCATGCGGTCCACGATCTCGCCGGTCCCATCCGGCGAGGCGTCGTCGACCACCAGCACCTCGATGCGGGCGTCCTGCTGGAGCACGCTCTCGATGAGCCTTTCGATGTTCTCGCGTTCGTTGTAGGTCGGCACCACCACGAGCGCCTTCTCAGCCACGGGCTCCTCCCCGCCGCCTGCCGCGCTCGAGTACGAGTCCCGCTGCCAGCGCCACGAGAGCCGCGAGAACGGCTATCAGCGTGATCACTCGACCGCGCTCGTAGGTGGCGCTCCCGTAAGTCAGCTCCACATTGCGCGCGCCGGCCGGGAGCTCCACTCCGATAAGCGTGAAGTCGGCGCGGCCAACCGCGGCTGGCTTCCCATCGACGGTGGCTGTCCAGCCAGGGTAGTAGTTCTCCGAAACCATGAGCGCCGCACCGGCCGGCGCCGGCTGGTCGAGCTGCACTTCAATGTGTCCCGGATCGTAGCGCGTCACCCTGGCGCGGGTTTCGAGCGGCGGCGGGAGCTGCTTCACTTCCACCGCGTTCACGTTCGCCGACGTATCGAAGAGCGCGACGGTGGCGGGGTCGAAGCGCGGGTCGAGCACGATCGGGAACACGGCATCATCCGGTGCCTTGGTGATCGCGGAAGCAAGCCATGCCGGCGGGTTGTCGCCCGGTACGCCGAAGAGGTAGAGTGTGCTTCCCTCGCTGTCCTGCGTGGGCCCGACGAGCCTCCGGTATCCGGGAATCGGGATGCTGTCGAGGTCCGTCAGCACGTACTTCATGTTCATGAGACGCGCGAAGCCCGGCTGTCCGAGGATGAACTGGATCTGCTCGAGCACACCTCGATTGAAACCATCGAGTAGCTGATAGCGCCCCAGCTCGTTGCCGTGGTAGCCGGTGACCGCCCTGATGTCGTTCACCATGAGCGCGTCGCCGAGCAGGAACGGGTCCGAAGGCTGCGAGTTCGGCGTGAGCGGGCGGATGGAATAGACCCTCCCCTGCTCATCCGCATTAGCCTTGCTCACGAACTCCGTTATCTCGTTGGGTGCATAAACCACATTGGCAGGCGGCGACGACGCCCAGTAGTGGCGATCGATGGTCCACATGTCCACCGCCGAGAGCACGAGCAGCGCGATGGCTGCGACCCGGAAGGCGATGACTTCGCGCTGGAGCGCGATGAGCACTCCAGCCGCGAGCACCACGAAAAGCAGTGAGCGCAGCGATCCGATCGTCACCGCCGCCGCGTTCGCTCCCACTCTGGCCACACGCGATGGATCGGCGATCGCCTCGCCGATGTTGGTGAAGCCGCCACCGGCAGCGAGCGCAGCGATCACCACGCCCGCGATGAGCCACCCGACCACGTATCGCTGGCCGATCTCCCGCGCCGCGATCCGCTCCACTCCGAGCGCCGCGAAGATCGCCACGCCGAACGACACGATGTAGAAGATCGTGCTCGGCGCCCGGAAGAACTTGCTCCCCGGCACCAGCGCGTACACCAGGTGGTAGAACGGCGTGAATCCGCCCAGCGCCCAGAGGAGCGCGACGATGGACGCGCCGAGCCAGAACCGTGCGAAGCCGCGCGTCTTCACCGCGCCGAGTCCGGCGCCGGCCAGCATCAGCACGACCGCGCCTATGTACTCGCTGTGGAAGTGGATCCCGTTCCGCCCCCAGTACGCATCGAGCAGTCCGGAGAACTGCGGCAGATACGTGTTGATCAGCTCCTCGGGCGGGAACGAGTACGTTATCGACCAGGCGTACCCCTGCCCCACCGCCCTCGGCGACCACGGCGTGTACTCCATCACGGGAAGGAACTGGATGGCTCCCATGAGAAAGCCCACGATCACGGCGCCGGCGGCAAAGGCGAGTCGCGCGATGGCAGTGTTCCTCTCGATGCGTCCGCCGCGCGCCTCGCTGATCGCCACGTACAGCGCGAACGCGCCACACGCCAGCAGCATGTACTGCAGCACCTGGGGGTGCGGACTGAGCACAGCGAAGCCGATCGCGAGCGCGAGCACTCCCCAGATCCAGCGCAGTCCGTCGCGAACGCCGAGCGTCACGAGCCAGAGCACGAGCGGCATCAGCGCGGCGATGTAGAGCTTTCCGTCGTGCCCGGCGCCGGCGAGCGAGGCCACGAAGCCGCTCAGCATGTACGCCATGCCGCCCGTGAGCGCCGCGTAGAATCCCAGCCGCCACGAGCGCATGAAGAGGTACGCGAAGAGCCCCGCGAAGAAGAGGTGCAGCGCGAAGGCGAGCGACATCGCGACGTCCACCGGCACTATCGCCCGGAGGAGGAGCGACGGCGGGTAGAAGATGTCACCCGCCATCCCCGCAACGTACGGCACGCCGCCCATCAGATACGGGTTCCAGAGCGGGATGTGGCCGGCGGTCTTCAGCGTGGTGGCGGCGAACTCGCGGAAGGCGTAGCCCGCGAGGTACTGGTCGCTGTTGGGGCTCGCCAGGAAGCGCCCCATGAGGATGGGATACGCGAGCGACAGAGTTGCCAGTGCGTAAGCGAGCACCGCCCAGGCGAGGGCGAAGCGCGGCGCTCCCGTTGCTTCGAGCCTGTCGTGGCGAGTGGAACCGTGCGCCGCCGCCGTCCGGGTACTGGTCAACGTATTCTGCTCGCTCTCCGATGATTCGCTATCGATGGGCAGTCGAATGGACGCGATTCCCATCGCGTGAGACAGCCAGCCGCGCGGTGGGAACCGAAGCGCGGCACGGAAGCGAGCGTAAGATCATCCCGCATCGGCGTGCGTGCAAGAAGAATCGCTTCGCTTCGATCGCGCTAGCAGGAAGAACGCCGCGGGAAGGAGTTCCAGTATGGTCAGCCAGATTCTCGAGGCCACCACCAGGAGGATGGCTTCCCCGGTCCCGAATCCGGCGCCCTTGAGCGCGCCGGCCATCACGACCTCGCGCACTCCCACTCCGCCGGGCGCTATGAGCGCGAGGAACCCGGCCAGGTACGAGCTGGTGTAGATGGCGATGTAGAGGCCGGTCGAGCCGGGCGCCGCCGGGAGCACGCCCAGCGCGAGTATCCGGAACGCGATGCCGTACAGGACCCACGCGGCGAGCGATATCGCGGCGCCTATCCAGATCGCGCTGTGCGGCATGCGGGGTATGGTGATGTCGCGGCCGACGATTCTTCCTGCGAGCCGGCCGGCCCACGGGAGGAAGCGCGGCGCAGCGAGCACCGCGATGCCAGCGAGCACTATCGATGCGATCGCCGCTGGCGGGAGCTCGAGGATTTCCGCGCCGGTGGCCGCCAGCACCACGAATCCCGCCACCGTGTAGATGAGCTGCATTGCGAGCGACGCTCCCACGGCCACCGCGCCGGAGACGCCCCGCGCCTGCGCCATCACCGCGAGGCTCCCGATGGCCCAGACCTTCCCCGGGATGTAGCGACCGAGGTTCGACACGGTCCAGATGCGCGCGCTCTCCCAGTAGCCGAGCGAGCCACCCCAACCGCGGAGGAGCGTTCGCCACGCCTCGATCTGCAACCCGTACGTGGCGAGAACTACGGCGCACGAGAGAACGAGATACCCCCAGCGCGGTTGCGCGCTCGCGGCAGCCGCGCGCAGTGCCCCCCACTGGGAGATGACGGCCACCACCACGAACACCGCCGCTGCCACTCCGAATGCGATCTTGGCGGCGCGCAGCACTCCTGCTCGTGGCATGCTCGCTGAGCTAGCTGCCCGGCTTTCGGTCACCCCGATCCGCGGCGCGCTCGCCGAGCTGGCGCCGCAGCTCCCTTAGCTCGGAGCGCTGGCTCGCAATGAGCTCGCCAACCAGTCCACCCACGAAGAAGATGGAGCCGATGACCAGACAGGTCTGGATGACCGTCCAGACCCACCGCACGCCCACGCCGGAGATCCACAGCCGGGCGAGAGCCACGAGAAACGCGATGGCCCCCGCCGCAAGCAGTGCGAAGCCGAGCAGCCCGAAGAGAAGCAGCGGCTTCTTCCCGAAGCGCAGCTCGAACCATACGGAGAGCATGTCCAGCACGCCCACCGGAATTCGGCTGATCCCGAATTTCGACTTCCCCGCGTGGCGCGGATAGAGCGGCACCGGTATCTCGGAAACGCTGAATCCGGACGCCGCCGCTACCACGATCATGTAACGGTGCCAGTCGGGGCGCACGGGAAGCACGTCCATCACTTCGCGCCGGTACGCCTTCACCGAGTTGAGGTCTCGCACCGGAACGTCGAAGAGCGTTCGACTCAGGCCATTGTAGATCCGCGAGACGAACGCCTTCTCGTACACTCCCTGCTTGTGGCCCGTGACCATGTCCGACTCGCCAGCCACGATCGGCGCGACGAGCCGCGGGATGTCCTCCGGCTTGTACTGCAGATCCGCGGGATAGAACACCAGCACGCGTCCGCGCGAAGCCATGTATCCCGTGCGCAGCGCGTCTGCTATGCCGCGGCGCTTGCGATGGCGCGCAACTCTCAGAAAGGGATACCGCTCGCGCAGCCGCTGAAGCACTTCCCACGTGTCGTCGTCGGAACCATCGTCCACCACCACGACCTCGTAGCGGAGCGGCGATCCCGCGAACGCCTCCTTCGCCTGCTCCATGAAGAGCGGCAGATTCTCCGCTTCGTCCTTGGCCGGTACGAGAACGCTGACATCCACTTCGTCGCTGCCTTCGTCGGCGCGCGCGGCGGACTCGCTCACACTCGCTTCCGCATGCGCGCCGAGAGTACTCCGAGCTGGTCGCGGTACTTGGCCACCGTGCGCCGCGCGATCTGGACGCCACCTTCCTTGAGGATGTTGACGATCGCCTGGTCGGTGAGCGGGTGCTTCGGATCCTCGTCGGCCACGAGCTTCTCGATCTGCGCCTTGATGCCGCGCGCCGACACGTCCTCGCCGCCAGTGGTGGAGAGTCCCGACGAGAAGAAGAACTTCAGCGGGAGCACGCCGCGTGGCGTCTGCACGTACTTCTCGTTCGTGACGCGGCTGACCGTGGACTCGTGCATGCTGATCACCTCGGCCACTTCGCGCAGCGTGAGCGGCTTGAGGAACTGCACTCCCTTCTCGAAGAAGTCGCGCTGCCGGTCCACGATGAAGTTCATCACCTTGAGCATCGTCTGCCGGCGCTGCTCGATGGCCTGGATCATCCAGTTCGCCGAATTGAGCTTGTTGGAGATGAACTCCTTGTTCTCGCCGTCGAACTTCTTCTTGTCGCGCGCGATCTCCTGGTACGCACGGCTCAGCTTCAGCCGCGGGAGATTCGAGTCGTTGAGGAAGATGTGATACTGGCCGTCGATCTTCTCGACCACGAGATCGGGGATGATGTAGTTGTCGCCCGAGCTGCTGAAGATGAGGCCGGGCTTCGGGTCGAGTTTCGCGATCTCGTCGGCGGCCTTCTGCACGTCGGCGGGGCTGATGCCGAAGCGCTTGGAGATCTCGCTCCAGCGGTGATTGATCAGCTCGTCGAAGCAGTCGCGCACGAGGCGGAACGGCACCGACTGCTCCAGCCCGGCCTCGCGGAGCTGCAGGAGGAGGCACTCGCGCAGATCGCGCGCGGCGACTCCCGGCGGGTCGAGGCTCTGCACCGTGTGGAGCATCTCCTCGACCTCGCCGTCACGGTAGTACGGCACGTCCTCGGTATCCCGCCCGCTCTCCTCCGCATGCTTCTGGATCATGTCGTTGATCCCGATGCGGATGTCGTCCAGCGAGCATGAGAGGTACCCGTCCTCGCCGATGTTGCCTATGAACTCGTCGGCCAGGATCATCTGCCGCGGAGAGAGGTCGAGCAGCGCGACCTGGTCGCGCAGATGATCGCTCAGATCGCGCGTGTCGACGGTGACCGGCTCGAAGAACTCCTTTTCCTCGCGCTCTTCGGGGCGCCCGCCGGCGTCGAAGCCGTTGAGCAGGATTTCCTCCCAGTCGATCTCGTCGTTCGCCTCCTTCTCGGCCTCCGCCGCTTCGGCTTCGGCGGTGGTCTCCTCCTCGTCCTCCTCTTCCGGCTCGACCATCTCGAGGAACGGGTTGTTGAGGAGCTCCTGCTTGAGGTGCTGCTGGAGGTCCAGGAGCGGCATGTACAACAGATCCATCGCCTGATACAGGCGCGGATTGATCTTGATTTCCTGTCTGAGCTGAGTGCTCTGAGAGATTCCAGCTTTCATGTTCAGTCTGCGCCTCCCCCGATCGGCTCCGGAGCGCCGTCGCGAGCGCCGCCACCGCGAGCTGCACTCGCGAAGCGCGCGCGCAGCCTGGCGGCGAGCGTCGGGCCAAGATAAATCCTCGCCACCGTGTCGTCGAATACCAGCTCCTGCACCGTGCCCGAGACCTTCACCTGGCCGTCGAACATGATGTAGGCACGATCCACGATGTCGAGTGTCTGTTCCACGTTGTGATCGCTGATCAGGACGCCGATCCCGCGGTGTCTGAGACCCGCGACGATCGACTGGATGTCGTGAACGGCGATGGGGTCGACGCCTGCGAACGGCTCGTCGAGCATCATGAACTTCGGCTCGGTGACGAGAGCACGCGTGATCTCGAGCCTGCGCCGCTCGCCGCCGGAGAGCGAGTACGCCTTGTTCTGCCGGAGGTGCTTGATGCTGAGCTCATCGAGAAGTGCCTCGAGGCGACGGTGCCGCTCCGCGGAGGAGAGCTTCATGGTCTCGAGTACGGCCAGGATGTTTTCTTCGACGGTGAGCTTCCGGAATATCGATGGTTCCTGAGAGAGATAGCCGATACCGAGGCGTGCCCGCTTGTACATGGGCATCTCGGTGATGTCTTCATGATCGAGTATTATCCGCCCTTCCTGCGGCTGGATGAGCCCCACGATCATGTAGAACGTGGTGGTCTTGCCGGCGCCGTTCGGGCCCAGCAGTCCGACGATCTCTCCCTGTTGCAAGCGGAGGGCCACGTCGTTCACCACCTTCCGTCGCCGGTAGGTTTTCATGAGACCCACCGCCTCGAGCACGCTCCCGTGCGGCGGCGGGGCACTCTCGGCGATCGCACGGAAGACACCTGTCTGCGAGCGGAATTCGCCCGTCTGCCTGCGCACGACCGGGTGTTCACCGGTGTGACGGAGGACGTTGGAGACCGACGTGCGCCGGATCATCGCGCGGAAGGGCACCAGCGCCTGCCAGTAGCGCTCCGCGATGTGAATGGCCGACTCCGGCGAGTCGAGGCCGCCGGGCGGGAGGATGATGAGACCATCTTCCACGAGGCGCGGCAGTACGACCTTCGCGAGATGCTGGCGCACCTCATCGAGTCCGAGGCGACCCGCCTCGAGGTCGGCGTCGCCGCCCTCTTCACGAACCACCTTCAGGTGGTCATCGCGATAATGGATGGCGACGTCGTTGAAGATCGCGTTCCCGTCGTCGCGCGCAGTGGATACGAGCGCGTGAAGTGCCAGCGCGATGGAGCGGTCACCGCGGGCCTTCTCTTCGATGAACCGCTCCACCTCGGGCGGCAGTTCTTCGAATTCACTCATCGCCCGTACCCCCTTTCCGGCCCGGGTGCGGTGCGGTGGAGCTCGTGTCGGGTGGAACGGTTGGGCGCTCCGGCGCCGTGGGCTCCCGGGTGGGCGGCGTGGTGCTCTGCTCCTGGCGTTCGCGCGCCAGAGAGTCCGCCTTCGGCGTGGTGGGGTCGGCATAGACGCCGGCGGCCTGGCCGACGATAGTCACGCTGTCCACCGTGCGATTCGCGAAGGCCACGTTGATGCGTTCGCCGCGAACGTAGTTGATCGCCGGCCCGATCGCCGCCGTGTCACGTGGTGCGATCTGGTAATACGAGCGGGCGTGGCCCACCGCCACGAGCGTCTCGATCCCCGGCTGCGACGCGCTGTCGTTCACGACGGCCGCGCTGCTGTCGAAGTACGCGAGAATGGTGTCGCCGCGCAGCCAGTCGTGTTCCGTGGTGTGCAGGTGCGCGGTGTCGGGCACGCTCTGAGCGTACGCGTCGCCCACCGCGTGCACTTCACGAAGCCGCTGTTCCGGCATGCGCACGTCCAGCGAGTCGGCCACGATGTCGTACGCCGGGTTGGCCGCGCGGGATCGCGATTCGCCCCAGCCGTACACGCGCTGGAGCCGCCCCTCGTTCATCCGGAAATCGAGCGTGTCGGCAGTGAGCGTCGCGTCGTTGCTCACGCTCTTCGCATCCCCGCGAGCGATGACGCGATCGACCATCCGGGTCTTTCCATACAGATCGATCACCGTACCGGTGAGCACGAACGGGCGGTCGCCGCGCGCAGTGATGCTCGGCCCTCTCATCAATCGCGCGAACTCGCTGCGACTGTCGAGCGATGCCGAGTCGCCCTTCGCGAGCACATCGGGGCGCGTGATCTCCACCTTTCCCGAAGCGAACACGGTGCTGTCGCCACGCATGGTCACAGTGTTTGCTATCACCGTTGCCGGCTCGCCAGGCTTCCCGGTCGAGTCGGCCTGCACGATCTTGATGGTCGGACGGCCGGTGGCGATCATGTTGCTCTGGTCGCGGATGCCCGGCGCCACGCGGTAGTAGTCCATCCGCGGCCCGTCCATGGTGGTGCCGCTGGGAAGAAGCGCGTGGACCTTCCCCTGCGCTTCCAGACGCTCCTCCGCCATGAAGTAATTCGCGAGCTGCGAGTCCAGCGTGAGGCGCGGCTCCACGTAGTGGACGTTGCCTATCAGATGGAGCAGACGCCTGTCGCCGTAGTACTCGCCGCTGTCTGCGGTGAGAGTCATGTTCTGCAGCGGACAGCGCGCGATCACGCCGCCGCCGGCGTACAGATTCACCTGGCCGCTCGGCTGCGTGATCTGAGTGAGGCCGCCGGGGTTCAAAGTGTCACGTGCTGCGACGTCGAGCTGGCACTGCCCGGTAGGTGCAGCGGGCTGCTGCGCCTGGAGCGATGCCGAAGCAGCGAGCGCGATGACCGCGGCAAAGCGTGGCCAGAGCCTGGATCTCACTGACCCGGACCCGGGAGCGTGAAGCTGCCGCTCCCTCGAAGAACCTTCCTGACGTGCAGGTTCGTGAGATCCGGATCGGAGGTGAATCCGATACCTCTGAGCGTTCGCGTCGGCTCCGTGAGCACGAACGCGCTGTCGCCGGTGATCTGGTCGGTGCTCTGATCGTAGCGGAGCTGCTCGGTCTCGAGTCGCTTTCCATCTATCGTCACCACGACCACGTTCTTCCGCGCTTCCATCTGACCGCGGCGCATGTCATACGTGCCCTCCACCGAGGTGAGCGTGGCGTTGGGCTGACCCGTGGACGTATAGAAGTTGGTCTTCTCGTGGCGGACCTCGATGCGTGAATTGCCATCGAAGAAGTAGCCCGTATCGGCGGCGAGCTGCGCGCGAAGTACTCCCCGGTTCGTGATCATCGTGCTCACGCCGAACATCACCTGGTCCGCGGAATCTGCCAGCGGATTGGCAACCGTGACGCGCGGCTCCGTGCCGCTGCTGCACGCCATGGCACCGGCGGCAGCGAGCACGACCCACAGCGCCCTCATGAAGCACCCGCTCGCATGAGGTCGTGCAGATGGATCATCCCCACCATTCTTCGATCCTGGTCGAGTACCGGCATCGCCATGACCTTGAATTGCTCCATACGGTACACCACTGCACTCCCCAGCTCGTCGGACTGGGCGACCTTCGGTGTGCGATTCATGACGCTCTCCACCTTCACGGCGAAGACGTCGCCTACCTTTTCCATGAGTCGCGTGAGATCGCCCGCCGTCACCACGCCCAGCACGTGATGCTCATCGTCCACTATCGCCACCGTCCCGCGTCGTTCCGCCAGCAGAACCACAGCGTCGCGCATCGTGGCGCCCGCATCCAGCATGGGGAGCAGCTCGGTCACCATCACGTCGCTCACACGCGTGAGCAGCTTTCGACCCAGCGAGCCGCCCGGGTGCAGCCTGGCAAAATCCTCCGGGCGGAACCCCTTTCGTTCGATCAGCGTAACCGCCAGCGCATCTCCCATCGCCAGCGCCGCCGTCGTGCTGCTGGTAGGCGCCAGATCGAACGGGCATGCCTCCTCGGCCACGAACGTGTCGAGCACGGCGTCGGCATGCTTGCCGAGCGTGGAGTCCGGCGCACCGGTGATCGCTATGATCTTTACACCAAGACGACGCAACTGCTCCAGCAGAGGAAACAGCTCG
>JBIQLU010000109.1:0-11580 GCA_044463985.1 Gemmatimonas aurantiaca
CTCACATACCAGAGGTCCGGGGTTCGAGTCCCTGCGCGACCACTGCTTCACCCTTCCCCGCCCGCACCCGCGGGCTTTTTCATTTTGCCGGCTCGATGCCATCGCCAGCGCCGGCTCGCACGTAGCGAGAGCCGCACACCGCGCAACGCGCCGCCGCTCCGGGCGAAAGCTCAGCAGCGAGATCGAGTCGCTCGCCGCATGCGCACATCCATCCGATGACGCGCGCCGGCACGCCCGCCACCAGCGCGTACGCGGGCACGCTCTTCGTCACCACGGCACCCGCCGCAACGAATGCGTACTCGCCCAGGTCGTGGCCGCAGACCACCGTGGCGTTCGCACCGATGGATGCGCCGCGCTTGACCAGCGTGGAACGGTATTCGTGCTTCCGCGAGACGTGGCTGCGCGGGTTGATGACATTGGTGAACACCGCCGATGGACCGAGGAAGACATCGTCCTCGCAGCGCACGCCCTCGTAGATGCTCACGTTGTTCTGGACCTTCACGTTCCGTCCGAGCACCACGCCAGGCATCACCACCACGTTCTGACCGATGCTGCACTGCTCACCGATCTCCGCGCCCTTCATGATGTGGCAGAAGTGCCAGACCCGGCTCCCCTTCCCCACGATCGCGCCGTCGTCGACGTAGCTCGATTCGTGGACGAAGGCCCCGCCGGGGAGCTCGCGCATCTCGCTCATGCGACCCCGTCGTCGCTCAGATACGCCTTCCGGATCCGCCCACGGCGGACGAAGTATCGCTCTCGCGCGAGAAGGTGCGCAGCGGGAGCGCGATCTGGCGCTCCGAGCGCGCCGATTCGTAGATGGCGAGTATGAGCTCGAGCGACTTCCGCCCCTCCCGCCCGTCGGTGTCGGCCGCCGCCTCGCGATGCAGCGCGCGCACCACGTTCGCGTAGTACGGCTTGTGCCCCGAGCCGTAGATCGACAGCGGATTCGGAGCCGCCTTCAGCAGCTCCGCCTCGCGATCGATGTCGTCGTACTCGGCGAACTCCCAGTTGTCGATCCTGTTGAGCGCCGTACCGCCGACCTTCACCGTCCCGCGCTCGCCGACGATCGTGATCGATCCTTCCATGTTCCGCGGGTACGTGAGCATGGTGACCTCGATCGCTCCGAGCGCGCCGTTGCGGAAGTGGAGGAGCGCGATGCCCGTGTCCTCGCTCTCTATCCGCCGACCCAGCGTGGCCGTGCGCGCTACCACCGACTCCACGGGACCCACCAGCCACTGGATCATGTCCACGTAGTGGCTCGCCTGATTCATGAAGGCGCCGCCGTCGAACTCCCACGTCCCGCGCCACGGCGCCATGTCGTAGTACGACTGGGGCCGGTTCCAGCGCACTGTCGTATTCGCCAGGTAGATGCGGCCGAAGCGACCCATCTCGACCGAGCGCTTGAGTAGCTGGATGGCGGGGTTGAGACGGTTCTGCTTGACCACGAAGAGCTGTACACCGGCGTCGTCGCACGCGCGAACCAGAGCGTCCGCCTCCTCGAGCCGCGTGGCCATCGGCTTTTCGCAGATGACGTGCATCCCCTTCTGCGCGGCCATGATGCCGTGCCGCGGGTGCAGTCCGCTGGGCGTGCAGAGTGCCACGATCTCGGCCGGCGCCTCGTCGAGCATCGCCGCGTAGTCGACGAACCATGGCACGCGCCACTTCTCGCCCGTGGCCCGGGCGCGCTCCTCGACCTCGTCGCATACCGCGACGAGCCTGAGCGCCGGCTGGCTCGCTATCGCCTCGAGATGCCGCTCGCTGATGCGGCCGCAGCCGACCAGCGCTATCGCGTGCCGCGCGCCGTGCTCGCGATCAGGCATGCGCAGCGACGGCCGCGGGACGTTCCGGCTTCGACTGCGCGTTCCGCGAGCACGCGTTGCGCGTATCGATCACGATCGACGCCAGCCTGCATACGCGATCGTAGTCGATGTTCGAGTGGTCCGTCACGATCATCACGGCGTCCGAGTCGCGAAGAAGCTCGTCCGACAGCGGCACCGACTCTCCGACCGCTCCGGGCGGCGTGTGTCCGTCGTCGACGATCCGCTCGATGTACGGATCGTGAAAGCTCACCCGCGCACCCTTCTTCACGAGCAGGTCGAGGATCTCGAGCGCGGGCGACTCGCGGAGATCGTCGATGTCCTTCTTGTACGCCACGCCGAGCACCAGCACCCGCGAGCCACGCAGCGGCTTCGTCACCTCGTTCAGCGCGTCCGCGACCTTTCCGACCCAGAAGGCCGGCATCTCGGTGTTGATCTCGCCCGCCAGCTCGATCATGCGCGTCTTGTAATGCAGCGTGCGCATCTTCCACGCGAGGTAGTGCGGGTCGAGCGGGATGCAGTGACCGCCGAGGCCGGGGCCCGGCACGAACTTCATGAAGCCGAAGGGCTTGGTGGAGGCCGCGTCGATGACCTCCCACACGCTCACGCCCAGCTTGTCGCAGATCACCGCCATCTCGTTCACGAGACCGATGTTGATCATGCGGAACGTGTTCTCGAGCAGCTTGGCCAGCTCGGCGGACTCCGGCGAGCTCACCGGAACCACCTCGTCTATGAACCGCTCGTAGAGCAGTTTCCCGAGTTCGGTGCAGCGTGCCGTGACGCCGCCCAGAACCTTGGGAGTGTTCTTCGTGTGCCAGCGCGCATTTCCGGGATCCACGCGCTCGGGAGAGAAGCAGAGAAAGAAATCCTCGCCGACTGCGAGTCCCTTGCGCTCGAAGGTGGGAAGCAGAAGCTCGCGCGTGGTGCCGGGGTACGTGGTGGACTCCAGAACCACGAGCTGGCCGGGTCGCAGCGCATCGGCCACCGCATCGGTGGCCGCGACCACGAAGGACATGTCGGGGTCCTTGGTCTTCCCGAGCGGCGTGGGAACGCAGATCGAGATCACGTCGCACTCGGCCAGTCGGCTCATGTCGAGCGTGGCTTCGAGCAGCCCAGTTGCACGGAGCGCAGCGACGTCCGCTGCGCTCACATCGCCAATGTGACTCTCGCCGGCATTGACCCGGTCCACCACCTGCTTCGACTTCTCGAATCCGAGGACCCGGAGTCCTGCCTTCCCCATCTCGACAGCCAGCGGAAGGCCGACATAGCCGAGTCCGACTACACCGCAGACGGCATCACCACTCCGGATGGTCTGCGAAAGTGATTCGTATGTGCTCATGAATGCATGATAAGTTGCGCCGTCGACCGGCGCGGCCAGTAACCTCGGGAGTACATCGGAAGTCCTTACCCGTGTATGACTCCTCACGCGCCTTCCGCGAAACGCCAGCGGCGCGCGCGTACCGGCCCAATCGCGAGAACTTAACGAGAGCCGATTGAGCGTTCAAGCGAAAAGCTACCCGCTTCCACTGGCGGCGGGGGGAATCGACGCACTCGTTCCCTGCTCGCGCGGAACCGGCTGCCCGCTCGGGGTCGACGTGCCGGCCATGGCAGAAGCGCTGCGCACTGGCGACCGGGAGCTCGCCTACGCTCTGGCACGCGCGGCCAACCCGTTCGCGAGCAGTTGCGGACACGGCTGTCACGCGCCCTGCGAGAGCGCCTGCCGCCGCCGGTATTTCGGCGCGCCGGTGGACATAGGCGCCCTGGAGGCGATCGCGGCCGCCCACGCCCCCCCAGCGCTTCCAGGGGAGCTGTCGAGCATGCCGTGTACCAGCGCGCACGACGCGCGCTCGGTCGCGGGCCTCATGGGCCGTACGCCGCGCGCGGCTCTCGCCGCGCCACGCTCCGGCAAACGCGTGGCCGTGATCGGCGCCGGGGCCGCGGGCATCTCCTGCGCACACGACATCCTGCTGCTCGGGCACTCCTGCGTCGCGTTCGATTCCGCTACCGCGCCCGGCGGTGTTCTCACCTCGGCCCTGCCCGCTTTCCGATTCCCGGTTAACGGTGCGCGAGCCGAGTGTTCCGCGGTCCTGGCCATGGGCGCGGAGTTCGAGGGAGGACGGGAGATAGCGAGCAGCGACGAGGTGCGCGCGCTCCTCTCGGATGGCTTCGATGCAGTGTTCCTCGCCATCGGAGCACCGGAACCCCGCGATCCGCTATTCGAAGGCCAGGCGTCCCACCCGCGCGTGCTGGACGCAATGGAATTCCTCTCGGGCTCCGCGGTGCTCACCGGACGCACGTCCGTGGTCGGAGAGGGTGTGCTCGCAGTCGACGCCTCGAGGAGCGTGGTCAGGCGCGCGCTGCGGGATGGCGGCCCCGGTGTGGAGGTACGGCTCCTGCTCCGCGAAGAAGCAGCTTCCGCCACCGTCACTCCGGAAATGCTCGCGGCCGCTGCGGAGGAAGGCGTGCACGTCGACTTCGGGTGGGAACGGTCGCGCTACTTCGAGGGGACGGGTGGTACGCTCCTCGCCGTGGAGGTGGTGCGCGCCGCGCATCCTTCGGCGCTGGTGGTCCCCTCGGACAACGTGATAGTCGCGGGCGCGCGCGCGGCGAACGTGATGGCGTTCTGGCCGGAGATCGCGAGCGGCACCGACCGCCTGATCGCCGTGGATCCCGACACGCTGCAGACCTCGATGTTCGGCGTATGGGCCGGCGGCGCATGCGCCTTCGGGCACCGATCGATCGCCCACGCCGCGGCCGACGGGAAGCGCGCCGCATGGCAGATCCACGCGGCGCTGACGAGACGACTGGTGAGCACCCGCACCGAGTCAGTGTGGGTGGAGGTCGACACGTGGAGTGCGCTCAGGGCGCCGCGCGCCCTGAGCACCCCGCGCGGTGCACCGTCCGCCGGCGCGCTCCCCCCGTCCGATCCATTCGGCGAGCCGTCGCCACCCATCGATCCGTTCGCGGACGATGGCTCTGCCGCGCGTGAAGTGGCGAAGCGCGAGGCCGCTCGCTGCCTCGACTGTTCTGTCCTCCCGCACATCGACGACAGTTGCACGAACTGCGGGAAGTGCATCAAGGCGTGCGATCCGGGAGCGCTCTCGATGACCGCCGGCCCTCCCGAACGACTGGCTCTCGATCAGGACGTGTGCACCCGGTGCGGAGAGTGCGTGCACGCCTGTCCGGAAGGATCTATCGCCATGCTGCGTCTGGTGTGGGAGGAGCGGCTCGTGGCCGCTCCCGTCGCCGGCGAGACGACGCCGCGCACCGCTTCGCGCGCTCGCGCGCGACGCGCGGCGTCGACCGCCGATCAGGGGAGCGGCTGAACGTCGGTCCCGTTCGTGTGGTCTTCCACCGCCACATCCCCCGTATCGCCCGGAGCACCCTCCCCCTCCCGAACGCCTCGCAGCCGGCCGAGCGTGGCAGCGTCGAGACGTGCCTCCACGACCCACTCGTTTCCTTCAGCTCGTTGTGATATCACCTCGCCGGTGCGATGCAGCTCGGCGAGCAGCTTGCCATCACCGAGCGGGATGCGAAGTGTGGTAGTGGGGCGGAGCCGGCGCCGCGATGCGAGCAGCGCCCGGCGCAGCGGCTCGAGTCCATCGGGGTGGACCGCGGACACGAACACGGAGTTCGGGATCGATCGCTGCAGCCTGTCTTCCAGTGCGATCACCTCGCCATGCTCGAGCTGGTCGATCTTGTTGAACACGTGCAGGATCGGCACGTCGCCAACTTCGAGATCCGCCAGCACTCGCTCCACCACGTCGACCCGCTCCTCCCAGCCCACGTGCGCGATGTCGATGACGTGGAGCAGCAGGTCCGCCTCGCCCACCTCCTCCAGCGTCGCGCGGAACGAAGCCACGAGGTGATGCGGCAGCTTCCGGATGAAACCGACCGTATCCGTCAGCAGAACGCTCTGTCCATCACCGAGCTCCACCTCGCGCGTGAGCGGATCGAGCGTCGCGAAGAGGCGATCCTCGACGAAGACATCTTCCGCGGCAGCGATCGCGCGCAGGATGGAAGACTTGCCGGCGTTCGTGTAGCCGACCAGCGCAGCGCGAAAGAACGAGTCGCGCGACTTGCGCTGCACCGCTCTGGCCTTCTGCACGCCAGCGAGACGTTCGTCGAGTACCCGAATCCGATGTGAAATCAGTCTCCGGTCGGTTTCGAGCTGGGTTTCACCCGGCCCCCGCATCCCGATTCCGCCGCGGAACTTCTCGAGGTGCGTCCACATCCTGGTGAGACGCGGAAGCGTGTAGCGAAGCTGCGCCAGCTCCACCTGCATCCGCGCTTCGCTGGTTCTCGCACGCGTTGCGAATATGTCGAGTATCAGCTCGGCGCGATCCATGACGCGTATGCCGATCGCCTGCTCGACGTTCCGGGCCTGGGCCGGCGAGAGCTCATCGTCGAAGATGATGAGCGTCGCCTCGTCGCGTTCGGCAGCGTCGCGCAGCTCTTCCAACTTTCCCTTGCCGAGGTACGTCGATGGGTTCGGTTTGTCGAGCGCCTGCGTGACCTCGCCCACCACGAGCGCTCCAGCCGTATCCGCCAGCTCGGCCAGCTCCTCGAGATGCTCGGCCAGTTCGAGCCTGGCACGCTTTCCCTTTATCGGCGCTCCAACGAGCAGTGCACGCTCCACTGGCGGAGCGAGAGATATTGTCTGCCTTGTAATTGACGACTCCTTGTTCCTGTACTGCGCGAGCGGCAGCCAATGGAGGGCTGGTGCCTCCCTCGCCGCCCCCTCAGTTGCCGCCCAGAGATGAGAATCTTCCGGTTCTGTCGTACGGCAGAGTGAATGGTCCGAGCGGCGAACCGACGGTGAGATCCCCGGCCACGCGATAGTCGACCGTCCCCGTCCGCATCAGCGCGCTGGCAGCCTGGCCTACTCCGCTCCAACTGAAGTTCAACGGAAGCGACACCTGCGTCGTGTCGCCTTTCGAGACCGTGAAATTCGAATCCGTGGCTCCGGTACCGAGCGGGATCGTGTCCACGAAGAGTTGATACGTGAGCCGCGTCGCATCGAGCGCGAAGTGGTTCGGGTTGTAGACGTTCAGCATGATGTCCACGGATCCTCCCGTGAGCCCGAGCCCCTTCACGCGCACGTCCTTCAGGGACACGACCGGGTTCTGGAAGACGGCACGTCCGACCGTGGCACACGCCGTTCCGATGCCAGCCACCACTACCGCAGCGATCAGCCACCACTTTCGCATGTATCCTCCACACCGTCGAGACAAACCGTGCGACCCCTCAGCCGCGCGACCGACCCTTCTCCTTCACCTCGGCCCACCACGCCAGCCGCTTCGCGATATCCCGCTCGAAACCGAAGGGGCCCGGTTCGTAGAACCTCTCGCCCCTCAACGACTCCGGAAGATACTCCTGAGGAATGTATGCTTCCGCGGAGTCGTGCGCGTACTGATACCCGCGCCCATATCCCAGTTCCTTCATGAGCGACGTGGGCGCATTCCTGATGTGCAGAGGCACCGGCTCGCCCGGCGATTCGCGCGCCGCACGCATGGCCGCATCGAGCGCCATCTTGGCGCTGTTCGACTTCGGCGCCGTGGCGAGGTAGATGGTCATCTCCGCGAGCGGTAGATATCCCTCCGGCGGTCCGAGCATGTGATAGGCGTCGCGCGCGCTCACCGCCACCTCCAGCGCGCGCGGGTCGGCAAGGCCGATGTCCTCCGCAGCCATGGCGATCGCCCGCCGGAATATCGTCATCGGGTCCTCGCCACCATCCAGCATCCGGGCCATCCAGTACAGCGCCCCATCCGGATCGCTCCCGCGCAGCGACTTGTGGTACGCGGAAAGCAGATTGTAATGCTCTTCGCCGCTCTTGTCGTGTCGCGCGAAACGAAGCTGCATCGCTTCACGAGCCACTTCCACGGTGATGCGACCGCCCTTCCCCACGGAATCCGCCGCGGCCTCCAGCGCCGTGAGCGCTCTGCGCGCATCGCCATCCGCCTCGCGCGCCATGAGGGCGAGCGCTTCCTCATCGGCGGCGAGTTCGAGCGCGCCGAGTCCGCGCTCCACGTCATCCATCGCGCGCTGGAGTACCACCTCCACATCCGCCGCCGCGAGCTGCTTCAGCACGAACACTCGCGCGCGGGAAAGGAGCGCTCCGTTGATCTCGAACGATGGATTCTCCGTGGTGGCGCCGATCAGAGTAACGGTACCCGCTTCGACGTGCGGCAGGAAAGCGTCCTGCTGCGCCTTGTTGAGGCGGTGAATCTCATCCACGAAGAGAATCGTGCCGCGTCCGTTCAGCGCCAGACGCTCTTCCGCTTCCGCCACTATCGCGCGCAGCCGCGGAACTCCTTCGGTGACCGCCGAGAACGGCACGAACTCGCGCTCGGCGTGCCGCGCGATCACGCTGGCAAGCGTAGTCTTTCCACTCCCTGGCGGGCCCCAGAGAATTATCGACCCGACTGTGCCGCGCTCGATCGCGGCGCGCAGCGGCTTGCCCGGCTGGATTATCTCGTCCTGCCCCACGAACTCGTCGAGCGATCGCGGGCGCATGCGCGCGGCGAGTGGTCGCGCGCTCTCCGGCACGCGGAAAAGCGACGGGGAATCGCCGCCGTCCGAGCCGCGCGACTTCGGTGTGCGGCCGGCCATGGGCTAGAGCCCCACCACCGAGCGCGAGATGAAGTACAGACCGCATCCCGCGAAGAACGCGATCTGCGGACGCCAGGCGTGCTTCGCCTGGAATTCCGGAACGAGGTTGGAAGCTCCCACGTAGAGCGTCACACCGGCCGATATAGCGAGACCGTACTCCACCAGAACACCCAGATAGTCGGTGAGGACCACGCCGAGGATGGTCGCGAGACCGAGCGATGTCCCTGCCTGAATCGCCCGCTTCCGTCCGGCGCCGGCCGCCATGAAGAGGCTGGAAATGGCCAGCCCCTCGGGGAACTTGTGCAAGACGATGGCCATGAACACCAGGACGCCAAGAGCCTCGCTCACGTGAAACCCCGACGCGATCGCGACGCCGTCGACGAAGGTGTGCAACAGAAGACCCGCGAGCGCCGAGATCCCGACCATCTCCGACACCTCGTGCGTCTCCTCTCCGAAATGGAAGTGCGGCGCGAGCGCGTGCTGCGTGAGATGCACGAGCAGGTATCCCAGGAGCGCCACGACCGCGCCCATGTGGCCGGTTCGTTCGACGGCCTCGGGGAAGATGTCGGTGAGCGATGCGGAGATCATGAACCCCGCAGCGAGCGCTATGAGAGTGTCCAGCGCCTCGGCGCTCCAGCGCGCGCGCCACGCCACCGCGAGCGCGCCCAGCACGTTCGCGAGCGCCGCCACCACGGCGAACGCCAGTGGAGTATGACTCACGAGGGTACGAGTTCGAGCGTGCTGGCCAGTTGCTGAATGGCGTCGGACAACTCCGGCGCGGCCGGATAATCGTGCGACGCGAGCCGCCAACTGCGCGTGCGCACCAGACGGCGCTGCTCCAGCCCCTTCCCTTCCAGGATGTACAGCCAGTGATCGGTGCGCGAGTAGATGAACAGCTCCAGCACCGTGTTGATCGTGAGCTGGTCCTCGCTCGTGTAGACGGCTACCTCCACGCCGCCGTGCGTGGCAAGCAGCGCCTTGACGCGGGCGAGCTGTTCGCGAACGTCGGGAAGGGCGAGTCGCTCGCCGGTCCAGCTACCGCCGGTGCGCGCATCCTGGATGGCGACATCGACGGCGGGCGGCATGTATTCGAGGAGCGCCAGCGAGATGTCCACTACACGCTCCGCGTTGGCCACGAGGTGCGCCACGTAGTAGTCGCCCTCCTGGCCGAAGGTGAAGCCGTCGGCGGCTCCACGGAAACGCTTCCAGATCGATGTCTCGGGCTCGCGGCCGCGAAAGAACATTGGCTCCCGTATGCGGAATTGAACGTTCAGCTACTCGCAGACATCGCGAAGAGCTCCTTCGCGCGCGGTACCAGCCACTCCCTCGTGTTCCGCGCCGGCTCCGTCAGGACATCGTCGAGCAGCGATGCAAGAACCTTCCCGAGGGCGGGGCCGGGCGGAATACCCGCCGCGCGAAGATCGTCCCCGTCGACAGCAAGATCGCCGATCTCCACGGGGTCGCGGAAGGCGCTTCGGACCGCCGCCCGGTAGAGGAGGCGCATCGAGCGAGCGGATGGTGCCGCCTCCCCCGCAGCACGCGCAGCCGCGAAGCGCGCGGCGGCGAGTCTGAGCACCGCTCTCACGCGCGTCCGGCCGAATGCGCCGACCCAGCGGCGGATGGTGGCTGGCGATGGGAGTGCGTCGTACTGGCGGGATGGCCGATCGGGTCGTGACGGATCAGCTCCGGCATCCGAGGCGATAGTGAGATCCGCCGCCATGAGCGCGGTGCGAAGGTCGTCCTTGCTGGCCATCCAGCGCGACAATACGCCAGAGATCCACGCAACGTCGCTGTTGGAGAAGCGCAGTTCGCGAAGCGCGCGAGCTGCGGTGTCCGCGTCCAGGTCCGAGAAGAGCACTACGAAGCGCTGCATACGCCGGTCGGAGCGAGCACCCTTCGATTCCACGCCGGCGACGCGGCGCGGCTGCGCCACAGCGTCGATCGCCTCGAGCACGCGATCCGGGACGTCGGCGAGCGCCGGCACGAGTACCCGGAGCGCCCCGCTGGAGCGCCAGAGGCGGAAAGCGCGCGAGGGGCACGCCACCTGCTCCATGGTCTTCTCGAGCTCCTGTTTCACCCTCTCCATCGAGAGGCGTCCGAGATGCGGCGCGCTCGCCACTATCGCGTCCCAGGTGGCCGGCTCGATCCGGAAGTCGAAACGCGACGCGAAACGGAGCGCGCGCAGCGCGCGGAGCCGGTCCTCCCGCATGCGCTCCGACGGATCGCCGACTGCCCGTACTATCCCCGCCTTCAGATCCTCGCGCCCTCCGAACGGGTCGCGCATCTCGCGCCGGCCAGGCGACCACGCGATGGCGTTGATGGTGAAGTCGCGACGCGCCAGATCGTCGTCGAGCGAGGCCCCGAACTCCACGACGGCGTGACGCCCGTCCGTCGTCACATCGCGCCGGAAGGTCGTGACCTCGTGCATCACACCGCGCGCATCGAGCACTCCGACCGTCCCGAATTCGATCCCGACCGGAATTGTGCGCCTGAAGAGGCGCCTTACCTGGCTGGGTGTTGCGGCCGTGGCCAGGTCCCAGTCCAGATGAGGGTGGCCGAGCAGAGCATCGCGCACGGCTCCGCCCACACACCAGGTTTCGAAACCGGCGTCTTCGAGTTTCTTCGCAATGTCGAGTATCGCTCCGCTGGGGCGCCACCGCCCGGCGAATCCGTCAGTCACCATGCACACTCGATTAGATTTCGGCCCCGTATGAATATCGACAACATAGTGAGCGCGTCGAGCGCCACTGCTGAATTCAAGCGCGACGTACGCGCCTTCACGGCGACGGGACAGGCAGATCGGATAGTGGTTCACCCACGGGCGCCGCGAATCAAGGTACTACGCGTACTCGCTCAGCTCATGGCCAGCGAACCGACGCTGGAGATCGAAGCGGTTCGGGTTTCCGGTACCTCTGGCTGTTCGGACTTCACGGGCGTGGTGGAAGTCGAGGGAAGCGGCAGGATTCGAAGCTTCGATTTTTCCTGGGACTGCGCCTGGCGCGCCCGGGAGGAACGCTGGGCCGACTGCTTCGGGTTCCCCGACCAGATCCGCGCCGCCACCGAATTCGAGTGGCGCTGCTTCCGCATCTGGAGCGAACGCGGCGAAACCAGCCGCGAGGGAGCGATGGAGCGAGTGGGAGCGGGGGCGTAG
>JBIQLU010000110.1:0-11312 GCA_044463985.1 Gemmatimonas aurantiaca
TCTGGTAGTCACGGCATTTCCCCCACCGCGTAGTTCAGGTGGAACACCACGGAGAACACGGTCTGGGAGAAGCGGCGGTCGTAGGCGTCGTCGAAGGTGAGGACGCGCATGAGGAGGAGGCTGAGGGAGAGGGTCTGCGAGACGTCGGAGTCGGCGTTCACCATCAGTGCGCGGCGGCCGTTGTCGGTGACGCGGCGGCGCGTGTCCTCCTGAACGAAGAAGCTCTGCGTGTGGCTGCTCTGGTAGCCGAAGCGGGTGCGCAGGATGTTGCTTCGCAGATCCCACGAGCTGGGGAGCGGGAACGATTTCGCGATGTCGGCGCTCACGTCGTTCTGACTTCCGACTATCAGGCCGCCGCTGCGTAGTTCGCGGCGGTCGGAGCGGGTCCAGCCGGCGTTCGTGGCGAAGCCGCCGAGTATCGACCAGGTGACCGATCCGTTCAGCGGATACTGCGTCAGCTTCTGCTCCACGCGGATCCCGTCGCCGAATATGTCCGACGCGCCGCCGGTGATCGGCTGGAACGACTTCGCCTTCGTGATGCGCGCGCCAGCCTGTGCGCCGATTGTAGTGAACAGCTCCTGCAGCGACGGCGGCGCCGCGTAGTTCCAGCGCACGCTCACATCGGGGAATGTCTGCTGCTCGGCGTCCAGCACGGTCTGCACGTCCACCACGCGCGACCACGATGTGCTGTGAACGCGGCTGTACCGATCGGTCACCACGAGGCCGAGCGGCAGGTAGAGCGTGTGCGACAGCACGAGATTATGTGAGACTCCGGCGCTGGTGGCGAGCACGCCCTCCGCTTCGCGGAACTGATCGTCCCCGCCGAGGGAGAGCTGGTAGCCGAGGGATGGATCGAAGCCCACGGCATCGTACGCCGAGCGGAGATCGCGACGCCACTGCACGTCCACGGGCGAGAGGTACTTCGTCAGCGCGCGCAACGAGCTCGAATCGCCAGTGTACAGCGAGATGGCGCGCGGGATGTCCACCGTCGCGCTGACCGCGATCCCCTGGCTGTTCGAGAAGCGGCGCGGGAGATGGTAGCCGTCGCCTTGCGCGCCTGCAGCATCGCTGTCAGAAAGCGCTCCGAGCGCCTCGCCGAGCGCGCCGGCGCCTCGCACGATGCTTCGCGCGTTCGGGTCGCGCAGAAGCGAGAAGTTCGCGGTGAAGTCGATGCGCGGACGGAGCCAGGGAGCGAGCGGCGGCGCGATGCTCACCGCGCTGTTCAACTGGCGTTCGCGCTCCATCCCCACGTCCACTCCCATGAAGCGTTCGCGTTCCGCTCCCGCGAGGAGGGCGACTCCGGTGCTGTCGCCGTAATCGCGCAGATCGCGCAGCGTGCTGATGCTGAAGCGCGCGCTCATCGTCTGGAACGGCCGCAGCTCGAGCGCAGCGGTGTTGCGCCACACGTCCTCGAGTCCGAGCACCTCGCGGGCGCTGTCGCGCGCGAAGGCGACGGGGAGCGAGAACGATCGGCGGCGGCTCTCGTTCTTCGCATACGAGCTCGTGAAGCGCAACTGCGTTGGACTCCAGCGGAGCGTAGCGTCGTGCAGCGACTGCAGCAGCTCGGTGCCGCGCAGCCAGCCTGGCAGCTTCTCGATGGCACCGCGCAGCCAGCCGGGCATCTGCGTCTCCCGCGCACGCGGCGCCAGATTGTAATCCAGCTCGCCGCTCACCACCGATCCCTCACCGGTGTCGAACTCGCTGCGTGAGGACGACTCGATGTAGCTGCCGCTCAGCGCCAGGTTGTTGACGATCGGCGCGAAGACGGAATTGCGGAGCGGCTCGGATCTTCGCATGGAAACCGAATACGAAGTCGCCGAGCTGCGCGGCGTGCGCGCGCCCGGCACATCGGCTGCCGTGAGATCGGATCGCGCGAAGAACAGGGGATCGCCGCCCGTGCGGCTGTGGCTCACCGTGAATGGAATCGCGAGTCCGAGCGAGCGTGGCAGAAAGCGGTCGAGTCGCAGCGACGACGCCAGGTTGAACTGATCGTCTCCCATGAACGTCGGCTGCTCGCCGAGCTGTCTGAAGTTTCGATCGCGCCTGCTCGCGCTGACGCGCAGAGTGCCCACGTCGCCCGCAACCACGTTCACGCCGAACTGTCCGGCGTAGCCCGGCTCGTCCACCACGCCCGTGAGCCGGATGTCATCCACCCAGAGCTCGAGCGAGTCGGACGGCGAGATGGCTCCGCCATTGCCCAGCCCCTCGTCCGCCACGCGAAGGATTCCCACGGAGAGCTCCTGCGCGGCCGCGAGGTTCGGCGGGTTGATCGCGGGGTTGCTCGTGTAGACGATGTAGCCGTCGTCGCACGCGGCGTAGCGCCTGGCGCCAGTGTTCTGTGCCAGCTCGGACTGCACCACGAGCACGGAGTCGACACCGTGACACGAGAGCAGCGAGTCGCCGTCCGCCAGGTATGCCTGCTCGAGCCGCGCGCGCAGATCGAAGAACCTGCGAAGGTCCACCCGCACCTCGGGAAGCCACGAGTCACGCGAGGGCCCCTGGTTCACGTTCGTGCGATAGAAGTAGAAGTTGTCGGCGTCGCTCCCGACCTTGATGTAGAACTGCAGATCGCCGAGCTCGCCCCATCCCTTGCTCGCACCGCGCGCCCACACACGAAGCTCGCGGTATCCCATGAAGTTCTTCTCGCCTTCCGGAAACCTGAAGAACGCTTCGGCGCGCCGCATCACCGGCACGTTCACCGCTATCAGTCGGAGGGAGCTCTCGTTCACCTGCACGGTGCCGGGCGAGAACTCGCTCCCCTTGCTGTCCGGCTCGTCCGTCACACCGGGCGGCGACTCGTACGGCGGCGCATCGCCGCCGCGCGCGCCGCGGTCCTGCGTGCCGATGGTGGTCGCTATCACCGTGCCGGTACCGGGCGCCGGCGTTCCACTCGCATCGCCGCCCCCGCCGATGCCGGCAATGGCGCGGTCGGTACGCTTGGTCCACGGCGAACCGGTCAGCCTGAGCCGCGCGATCGCGAAGCGCGTGAAGTCGGTCGCTCCCCCTCCCCCTCCCCCTCCCACAGGACTGTGCTGGCCAGATACCACGGTGAGCCGCATCGACTTCATCCGGCGCGCGAGCGGGTTGTTCAGGCGCGCGGTTGGCGCGCTGAACGGCACGCGAAACTGCACCCAGCACACCGGCCTCGGGCCGCCGCCGGACGATGTGTCGGTGAGCGTGTGGTAGCAGCGGCCCACCTGCGAGTACGACGCGCGATCGCCGAGCTTCACCACGTAGCGGAGCAACTGCTCCGACTCGCGCGCGTCGCTCGGAATGTTGAGGAAGCCATCCCGGTCGAGATCCTCTTCGTCGAGTCGGCGATTCCCGACAGTGCAGTCGGCGGTGGCATCACCCAGCGGGAGCACGGGCACCGGTCCGCGCCGGCACACGGGCACGTTGAAGTGCGTGATCGTCGTTCCCGCCGAGGGATCGCGCACGACCAGCTCGCGAGCCACGTCGCCCGGGAGGCCGACGTCGTTTCGTGCGACGTCGAACGATCTGGTGAGCGAGTCGCGTTCGGTCGCCAGCCGGTCGAAGCCCTGGAGTGCGCGACCCGTGTACACGGAGTCCACGCCGCCCCCGCTTCCCGGCGGCAGCACTGTGAGCGTCTCCGGCGAGAACGCGACGCTGTTCTCGGAGACGTCGCCGAAGTCGAAAACGAGCGTCGGACTCCGCGGCTGCATGCTGGTGCTCGTGTCCATGAGCACCCAGAACTCGAGCTGCTCGACATGCGAGAGGTCCACGCCCGTCGGATCGAGCGACTGGCTCAGCGAGCGCCACGTACGTCCACCCCCACCCGGCGTGCCGCCGGGTGCCGGCGTGAGCCACTGGTAGCGCCCCGCGGAATTCGGGAGGCCGCCGATGCCGCGCGGATACAGCGACAGCCAGAGCACCGTCTCGGGCGAGCGGAACGACTGCCCGCCTATGAACACGAACTGCGAATCGATCTGCTCGGGAAAGAACCTCAGCGCCACACCGCCGCTCACCGTGGGATCGGGAACCATGCCGATGTTCTGCCACGCGAGAGTGGTGGCGCTGTCGAGCGGAAAGGTGTACGGCCCGTTGCTGGTGGCGACGCCCGCCGCATCGCCGAGCGCCGGCTGGCTTCCGTAGCGCCAGGAGGACTCCTGCAGATCCACGGTGATCCCGCCGGTTCCCTCGAAGGTCTCCACGTACGCGGCGCCGGCGGAGTTGGGACGCGGCCTGCTCGTCGCGAACTCGCCCTGCACGTTCACCGTCGACTGCGCATCGCGCGATGCGGACGGGAGCATGCTCACGAGTCCGGAGAGGAGCTTGCTGTCGAAGGTGAAGTCTCCGCTCACTCCGGCGAGCAGCGTCGAAGCGGGCTCGAAGCCCAGTGGCGGCCGGTTGAACGGCGTCTTCTGCGCCTGCGAGAGCGCAGTGACGTTGAACTGTCCGTGCTCGCTCGGAAACTCGGCTGCCAGCCCGAAGATGGACGTGGGCGCCTGCGTGAAGATCGGGTTCTCCTCGTACTGCACGCTCACATCCCGCGGCTGCGGGAAGAGCGTGTCAGGGCGGATGAACTCCACGCGCCCCAGATCGTAGTCGACCTTGTAGTCGACGTCGCGCACGAGCTGGCGTCCACCGAGGAAGATGCGCTCGGAGTTGGGGCGCACCTGCACGGAGCCGAGGAGCAGCGAGCCCGACTCGCCGCCGCCGGCGGCGGAGTACGAGGCGCGCAGCCGGTACTGCGTGGGCGGACGACGCGGTGAGACCAGGTCTTCGTCCGTCACGCGATAGAGCGAGTCGTTCATCGGGTTCGGCGCACTGACCATCCCCGAATCGGAGAAGGGCATCAGCGACGGGAACACCACGAAGTAGTCGCGGATGAGCAGCGTGCTCTGGCCGCTCTGACCACCCCCGGTGGTGAGCGCCTGATTCGGGTCGGTGCGGCGCGGCCAGAGCCGGTTCTCGGCGTCGAAGGTGGACGCGTTGGTGCGCTGCGAGAGACCGAAGAGCTGGAGGTAGGTCTCCGCGCTCCCGCCCACCGGCTTCTCCTGATCGCCGCTGCTCCCGACCACGATTCTCAGCGAAACCGTGGAGCGCTGCACCTCCTCGCCACCGAGCCGGTACACCGAGCGGATCTCGCGGTCGAACGCGGGATCGCCGGGAAGGACCTGGTTGTCCCAGAGCAGATTGACGGTGTCGCGCGCGATCGGAGTGCGCTGGCGCGGCATGGTGCCACCCACGCTCGCGTCCACGATCTCGCTCCCGTCAGCTCCGGTCACCGTGTAGGAGACGGCGAGGCGTTCGCCGCGCTGCAGCGGACTCACGAGCGCGATCCAGAGGTTGGTGGGATCGATGTAGTAGTCGACGCCCTGCTGCAGCACTTCGTACGGACCGATGGGGTTCGTGTTGCGGGCGAAGCGCGTGGCCGCGTAGGGCCCGTTGATGTCGCGCGCGGCGCTCCCCGTGGCCGTGGGGCTGCGATAGCGATACACGAGAACGCGCCGCGGCCGCCGGCCCGGAGGGATGCGCGCGGCGAGCGATGGGAGCGACGGATCGAGGATGTCGATGTTGGGATAGAGATCGGGGAAGGCATCCCTGGGATCGATCACCCAGAAGAAGCGGAGCCGCTCGATCTGGTAATCGTCGATCTCCCGGTCCACCTGTTGCACGGTTCGGTCACCCACCGTGAAGACGCGGTCGGTGACGACGTTTCCCTTCTGCTGCGCCGCGATGGCGCGGAAGCGCATCGGGCCGAGCTGGCCTATCGCCTGGATGCCGTAGTTGCCGCTCGGAATGCCGGCGGTGATGAAGCGCGACGGTGGAAGCGAGAAGGACACGTTGCCGACTTCCACACGCTGGAGGATCTCGCCGGTTCTTCCCTGGTAGTACGCCGAGATGTTGTTGGACGCGTCGAACTCGCGCTGCGAGTCGTAGTCGATGTCGAGGTGCACGCGATCCGCGACAGTGCCCGCGGTGCGCACGGCGAACTGGAAACCGAATTGCGGCTGGAACACGCCGCGACAATTCTCGATTGGACTGAGGAAGTCGGTAGCGACGCAGCGCTCGTTGCGGTCGCGGGCGAGCTTCGTCTCGATCCTGGAGTCGAGGCGCAGCCCCAGGTCGGCGTACTGGCCGAAGATGTCGGCGACTCCGTTCCCCGACTTCCCGTCGAGAGGAGCGGCGGCGGTGATCGAGTTGCGCCAGAGGATGGCGCGCTGGCGCTCGAGATCTCCGCGAAGCGCTTCGGCTCTCATCCGGGCGATCTCGACCGCCGGCGTGCGACGCGGCGCGAGTCGGCCGAAGGGGAGGAGCGGAGCCGGCTCCGGGAGCGCGAGCGTGTCGTCGGGTGCAGGAAGTCGCACCCCGCTCACGCGCGAGGTGGCGGTGTCGGAAGTCGTACGCTGCGCCAGCGCCGGCGCGGCGAGCATGGCGCACGCGGCGATGGCAATGCCGCACGAGGCAGCGATGCGAAGCAGTCGGTGCGCGGTGGTGACACCGCCTCGGACCGCTCGCAACGTCATCGGAGATGAATTCGCGGCAATGACGGGGGAAATGAGCACCCAATCCCGGCGCGAGGGGTAAGATGCCGAACGGGAGCGTCGAGCGAGGCAGGCACTGGCCGACGGGGTCGGCGCTGGGCCGCAATCGCTTAGATTACCTTGCTTCCGGCCGGGGAGGGCGCGGCGGCACGGGGATTCCACCTCGACCGTCGTCCGGAAGGGATTCACGAGCACGGAATATACGATAGAGGCCGAAACCGGCGTCCACCAGAGTGAAGATTCTCACCAGATATATCCTCCGCGAGCACATCGGGCCGCTGATCTTCGCGCTCTCGGCCCTGACGGCGCTCCTCCTCCTGAACCAGGTGGCCAAGCGATTCGGCGACCTCGTCGGGAAGGGTCTGTCGTGGGGGATCATTGGCGAGTTCTTCCTGCTCTCCATCCCGTTCATAATCGCGATGACGCTCCCGATGGCGGTCCTGGTCGCGGTGCTCTACGCGTTCAGCCGGCTGGCATCGGAGAACGAGGTCACGGCGCTGCGCGCATCGGGAGTGGGGGTGGTGGCGCTGGTACGGCCCGTGCTCTGGGGCGGCGTGATCCTCGCGGCGCTCATGCTGCTGTTCAACGACCAGATCCTTCCGCGAGCGAACCACCGCCTCCGCACGCTGCAGATGGACATCGCGCGCAAGAAGCCGACGTTCGCGCTGCGCGAGCAGGTGATCAACGAGGTGCTCCCCGGGAAGATCTTCCTCAAGACGGGGCACATCGATCCGTCCACGAACAAGCTGCGCGAGGTCTACATCTACAACTTCGAGGACCCCTCGCACCGCAAGACGATCTACGCCGACAGCGGCCAGATGGGGCTCGTATCCGATCAGAGCACGCTGCAGATGACGCTGCACAACGGATACGTACTGGAGATTCCGCCGGACGACCCGGGCACGCTGCAGCGGCTGTATTTCACCACCGACGTGGTGCGGGTGCGCGGCGTCGCCAACGAGTTCGAGAAGACGGACAAGGACAACTTCAAGTCCGAACGCGAGATGACGATGTGCGAGATGGACGCGCAGTACCAGCGCGGTGCGCGTCAGCTCTCGCAGGCACGCGACGAACTCGAAGCGATGCTGGTTGGCGCGGTGCGGACCGCGACCACCGGCGAGAAGCCGCTGGGACGCGACGCCACGCCGCCGTCCGGCAGGCGCACGTCGGGCGCGATCTACTGTGAGCTCATCTCGCGCGTGTTCGGCGGCGTGAAGACCGCGGAAGCGGCAGAAGTGCCGCAGACCACGCGCAACCAGCAGCCCGCTCGCCCCCGCACCGCGAAACCGCCGCGCATGAAAGCGCCGGAGCCCGCGGGAGAGCTGCGCGAGCCCCGCGCGCCGAGCACCGGCCAGGCCGAGGGGGCTTCGCGACTCGCGGGGGAGCTCGGAAGCGAACGCTTCGACCGCATCCGCACTCCCGAAGCCACCGTCGGTCAGATCAACGTGATCCGCTCGCGCATCAGCGACGCACAGCTCACGATGAGTCGCTATCAGGTGGAGATCCAGAAGAAGTTCGCGCTCGCTGCAGCGTGCGTGGTGTTCGTGCTCTTCGGCGCGCCGATAGCACTGCGCTTCCCGCGAGGCGGGGTGGGTCTCGTGATTGGCGCGAGTCTCGTAGCCTTCGCGCTGTACTACGTGTGCCTGATCGCGGGCGAGACGCTGGCGGACAAGCTGATCCTGAACCCCATCATCGCGATGTGGCTCGCCAACGTGATCTTCACCGCGGCTGGCCTGGTGCTCATGGTGCGCGTGCAGCGTTCCGGCGCCACCGCGAGAGGGGGTGACGCCAGCGAGATGATCGACGCGGTGCGGGGAGCGTTCATGCGACTGATCCGTCGGCCTGGCGCCGCGGCTCGCGCCGATCGCCGCGGGAGTGCAGCGTGAAGAGGCTGCTCCATCCGCTCGACCGCTACGTACTCTCGGAGTTCTGGAAGATCTTCATCCCGATGGCGCTCGGCTTCCCGCTGCTCGTCATCATCATCGATCTCGTCGACCACCTCGACACGTACCTGAACCGGAACCTCTCGAACGGTCAGATAGCGCTGAGCTACCTGTACTGGATTCCGGATTCGATGTTCATGGTGCTCCCCGCGGCGGTGCTCTTCGCGACGGTGTTCTCCATCGGCTCGCTCACGCGCCACTCCGAGGTGACGGCGGCGAAGGCGTCGGGGGTGAGCTTCCACAGACTGGTTGCGCCGATCTTCTTCGGTGCGACGCTCGTGACGTTCTTCGCGCTCGTGCTGGGCGAGGTCGTGCCGGTGACGAACGCGCGCCGCAATCAGATACTGGAAGAACGGAGCAGCTCGACGCCGAACGACCGCTTCAACTTCGCCTACGAGGCGCCGCACGGCCGGGTGTACCAGGTGGCCGCGCTCGACGTGCGGCGCCGGAGCATCGACCAGCTTTCGATCGAACGCAAAGGGAACGGGCCGGACTATCCGACCTACCTGCTGGCGGCGCGCAGCGCGCAGTGGGACACCGCGGCCGACCGCTGGACGCTGAGGCAGGGGAACCTGCACATCATCCCCGACTCGTCGCAGACCTTCGCCATCCACTTCGATTCGCTGCGCGATCGCAACTTCGACGAGCCGCCCGTGGACCTCACGCTGGTGCCGCGCAGTCCCGAAGAGATGCGCTACTCGGAGTTGAGCCGCTTCATAGCCTCGCTCGAGCGCTCGGGCGGCGATGCGAACGAACTGAAGGTCGAACGCGCGCTCAAGATCGCCATTCCCATCACCTGTCTGATCATCGCGATCTTCGGCGCGCCGCTCGCCACGAGCACACAGCGCGGCGGAGCGGCATACGGTATAGGCATCAGCCTGGCAACCACTGTACTCTTCCTGATGCTCATCCAGATCACGAAGGCCGTAGGCGGCGGCGGCGTCATCCCGCCGAACATCGCAGCCTGGATCCCGAACGCGCTCTTCGGCGTTCTCGGGGTGGTCCTGCTGGCGAAGGTACGCACTTGACGGCGCGCGCTCGCCGCGAGGGCGCCGCGTGAGCGCCGCCTACTACCCGGATCCGGGGAGGCGGCCCACGGGGAACTTCCCCGTGCATCAGCGCGTCGCGATGTCGTTCTTCCGACCCATCGGCAGGTGGGCGGCGGCGCTCTTCGCGCAGATCGGATCGCGCGTCTACTTCCTGGTGGACATCTTCCGCGCGCTCCCCGAAGTCCGCACGTATCTGCCGCTCACCATCACGCAGATGCGGAAGATCGGCGTCGACTCGCTGCCGCTGGCGGGGATCGTGGCGGCGTTCATCGGCGCGGTGACGGCGTTCCAGACGACATACCAGCTCTTCCCGGGAATCCAGTTTTCGATCGTCGGGTGGATCACGCGGCAGAGCATCATCCTCGAGCTCGCGCCGCTCCTCACGGCGCTGGTGCTGGCCGGCCGCGTTGGCGCGCGGATGACCGCCGAGATCGGGACGATGCGCGTCACCGAACAGATCGACGCGCTGGAGACGCTGGCGTACGATCCGGTGGCGTATCTGGTAGTACCGCGCGCGATAGCCGGTCTCACCATGATGCCGCTGCTCACCATCATGGCGATAGCGATCGGCATAGCGGCTGGCGGCATCACGGTGGTGATCGCGACGCAGGTCCGCATGACGGACTACACCACCGGCCTGCATCTCACTTTCATTCCGTTCCAGGTCTACTACGCGCTGGTGAAGGCCACGCTCTTCGGACTGTCGATCTCGCTCATCTGCTCGTACGAGGGGTACGTGACCGAGACCGGCGCGGAGGGCGTGGGTCGTTCCACCGCGCGCGCGGTCGTGATATCGTCGGTCGTCATCCTGCTGCTCGACGCGCTGACCGCTCTCTTCCTCGCTCCCAAACTCGCCCCATGAAGCGACGCGACGAAGTAATCGTAGGAGTGTTCGTTACGCTTGCCCTCATCGTTGGCGTCTTCGGCACGCTCTGGCTCGCCCGGCGCGGGCTCTCGAAGTCATACCCGATGTATGCCCGCTTCGACTGGGGAAACAACCTCAAGGTCGGCCAGCAGGTGCTCCTCGCCGGCGTCCAGGTCGGTTTCGTGGACAAGGTGGAACTGAATCCGGCGGGCTACCTCGACGTCACCATGTCCATCGACAAGGGAAGACAGATCCCCGCCATGGCCACCGCGGTAGTGCAGAACGAGGGATTCTTCGGCGACAAGTCGGTGGCTCTCCACCCCTGTGGCGACGCGCCGCCGCCGCGCGGCCCGCAGGGAGCGGAAGGCGCATCGAGCGCGACCGACATGGCGCACTGCCACCCCACATCGTTCCTGCCGCCCGGTGACACGATCCCCACGGGCAGACCGGCCCCATCGATGGACATGATTCTGAGCCGGGTCGACTCGATGAGCGGTGCGCTCGAGGACGTGGTGCAGACCGTGCGCATCTCGATGGTCGAGAAGGGCGGCATCGATGATCTCCGCAAGACCATCGCCTCCACCAACGCGCTCGCCCAGGAGCTGACGCGCGTCGCCGCCGAGCAGTCGAAGGGTCTCTCGCTCACCCTCGCCTCGCTCCGCCGCACCGCCAGCGCGCTCGACAGCGCGTCGATCGACTCCACAGTGCAGAACATGCAGGCCACCACCGCGAACCTCGCGGAGCTGACGAACTCCCTCAAGTCCACCACCACTCGTCTCGACAACGTGATGGCCAAGATGGAGACCGGCGACGGCACCCTCGGCCGCCTCCTCAACGACCCGGGCGTCTACAACGAACTCCGCCAATCCCTCGCCCGCCTCGACTCCCTGATCCTCGACGTCAAGACGAACCCCAAGCGCTACATCAACGTCAAGGTGTTCTGAAC
>JBIQLU010000111.1:0-7877 GCA_044463985.1 Gemmatimonas aurantiaca
GCCGCGCGAGATCCAGCAGGCGATGGAGCTGCAGATGCGCGCCGAGCGCGAGCGGCGCGCCGCGGTGACGCAGGCCGAGGCCGGGAAGCGCGCAGCGATTCTCGAATCGGAGGGCGTTCGCGAGTCGCAGATCCAGCGCGCCGAAGGCGAGAAGGAGGCCGCGGTGCTTCGCGCTCAGGGCCTGGCGGAAGCGCGTCTCGCGATGGCGCAGGCGGAATCCGAGGCGCTGCAGCGGATCGCGAGTGCGCTCCCGGAGAATCAGGCGGCGATGTACCTGCTCGGTCTCAAGTACCTCGAGGCGCTTCCCGTGCTGAGTCAGGGAAAGGGAACCACGATCTTCCTTCCCACCGAAGCTACGGGAGTGATGGGAGCGGTGGGCGGTATCAAGGAGCTGCTCGCGCGTACGGGTACGCACGGCGGTGCACCCGTTCGCCGCGTCGAGTCGGGCGAGAGCATGGCATCGCCCAGGCGCACGTCGTCGAGCATCGCCAGCGACCGCGACGACGCGGATCTGCGATCACTCGCCAGCGGCACGGCCACTCCCCCGGCGAACGAGGAGAGCTGAAGTTGGCAAAGATCACGCGCCAGCGGGCCGAGCTCATCGCCAAGGCGCATGCATGTGAGAACTGTGGCGAGTACAGCTACAAGAAGCTTTCCGTGAAGCCGGCGCGCCGCGAGAACCAGCGCGAGTTCGGCGAGGCATGGCACGCGGTGAAGATCTGCGGCGTGTGCGGAATGGAGCAGGAGATGGGGATCGACGCGGAGGGTGACATCGTCTACGTCGGCTGAGCGACGGGGTCAGGTACTTTATGTAGAGGTCCCGGCAGCATTGCTGCCGGGACCTCTACATAAAGTACCTGACCCCGTCGCCCAAGTGCCTGACCCCCTGGTCCCTTGCGAGGCGGCCCGGTCCGTCGCAGTTTGCCGCGCATGACGATGGTCGACCTCACCCTGGCGCAATACGGGGATCGGGTACAGCACGTACTGCTCGTTCTCAAGCGGGATGAGAAGCAGAAGGCGAGCGGCGAGCCGTACGTCAGACTCACCCTCGGGAATTCTTCGGGGCAGATCGAGACGGAGCCGATCTGGCAGAATCTGCTCGACTCGGGCTGGGCCGCGGGCGCGGTGCCGGGCACGATCGTCCAGGCGATCGGGCAGGTGAGCAGCTACGACTCGAGGCGACAGCTCAAGCTCACCGCGCCGCTGCGCGTGCTCCCCAGAGGCGAGGCGCGTCTCGAGGATTTCCTCCCGCGCATCGCGGAAGACACCGCCGCGCTCTGGGACCGCCTGGACAAGCTGCGGCGCGACATCGAGTCGGAGCGGCTGCGGAACGTGCTCGCGCTCTTCTTCGACGACGAGCCTTTCCGACTCGACTTCGAGCGCACGCCGGCGTCGATCAACGGCCACCATGGAAAGCTTGGCGGCCTCCTGCTGCACGTCTGGGAAGTGGCGTACATCGGCCGGCACATGGCGAAGGCGATGCGCGCGAGTGCCGACCTGGTGGTGGCCGGCGCGCTCCTGCACGACATCGGGAAGGTGGAGGCTTACGCGGTTTCGTGGGAGGGATTCACCCGCACGCCTGCGGGCTATCTCGTAGAACACGTGGTGCTCGGATGTCTCATGCTGGAGCGCCGCCTGGCCGCGCTCGGCGAACCGCTCTGCAGCGACGATCAGCTACTGGAGCTGCAGCACCTGATCCTGTCGCACCATGGCAAGCTGGAGTTCGGGAGCCCGGTGCGTCCGCTCACTGCCGAGGCGGAGATACTGAACCGCGCCGACGAGGCATCGGCGAAGAGCGCTGCCGTGATCGAATCGCTCGCGGACGACGAGGCGTTCAGGGGCGGTGGGGAGACGGAGAGGGAGGAAGGACGAGAGGGGGAGAGGGAGAGGGAGCGCGGTGGCGAAGGCGGGAGCGGGGGAGTATTCGGGGACAAGTCGAAGCTCTGGCGGGTGGACCGGCGGAGCCTGTGGCGGAAGGGTCACGGGTGGTGATCGGAACGAAAACCCGCGATATCTGTATACAAGAGTAGATGCCGGCCGAGCGACCGGTGCACAACGTTCCACTGGCCGACAGCGTTGTATCTATTGGTGTCTGCGGGTGGCAGCTCCAGCTACCCGTGCGATTGCGGCGTCCCACACTCCTGGATCGACGCCGTGGGTTTTTATTGGAGGATCCAATGCGCAAGCCACGCCCGGCTACCTACAACCCTGCACAGGCACTCCAGCTCATCTCGCACGACCGCAATGGAATGCCACTAAGCTGCCCCTCCTGCTCCGGCGACATCGTTCGCGACCCGGACCTGATGCCTCCCCTCCCCCGATCACATGTAACCTTGCGCTGTGCCAGTTGCGGGCGAGTGGCTCGGTACATCGCCGGAGCCGCCTGACGGTTTTCCCGGATCCATACAATCGATAGATGCGCCTTTTGCTGAGGGGCGGGAGTGATCTCCCGCCCCTTGCGCATCGCGGTGTGGCCCGATTTGTGATGGAAGGGGCTCTACCGGTGCCGTAGAAATTTGCTGAGCTGCTATTGCAAATTTCGGCACGATCCAGGATCCGGTTGGACTGGTACGGGAGCCCCTGAGCTCCGGCCTATCGAGCAGGATCGAGCATCACCGTTTTATCCCCGCTGGGGAGAGGTAAGGTACCATGTCTCGCATTACGGGCACAGTAAAGTGGTTCAACGACGCGAAGGGCTACGGCTTCATTTCGCACGAGGGTGGCCCTGACGTCTTCGTCCACTTCAGTGCGATCCGAGGCAACGGCTTCAAGTCATTGGCCGAGGGCGATCAGGTGGAGTTCGAGATCGTCCAGGGACAGAAAGGACCGCAGGCAGCGGAGGTGCAGCGGATCTGATCTCGGCTCGGCTCGAAAGAGAAAGCTCCGACGGGCAGATGCCTGTCGGAGCTTTTCCTTTTCGCCGCGATACCGTTCAGCGATCGTTCGATACCGTCCACCCAAGCCGAGCCACCCATCCACTGCGGACATAGCCGCAATCGAGCGACCACTACCAGAGCCACACACCCCGCCCCACACCACCTCCAGCGGCATAGCGCCGTCGCACCCACTCGTAACCGGGCGCTCGAGCGAACCCCGCAGCCGCTTCGCGACGCGGCGACACAGGTGCAAGCCATGTACCGGGACCGCGACTGAAGCGGCAAAAGCCGTCGAGGGCACCGCTCTTGCCGCTCCTCGACCGCGACCATCGCACCGTCCGACTGCGCGCCCACCCTCGACGAGCCGACAGCGTTCGGAGCGCGGATGCACACTCGTGCCCCTCTCTCCACCCAGCGACACTCACCCAATGGCCAACACGATAGAAGAACGGATCGAGGAACTCGAACGCTCCGGCGGCCAGGGAACATTGCGGGTAGCGCGCGGGAGAACGCTCGAAGCATCCAGCCTCGACAAGATCTACTTCCCCGACATCGGTGCCACGAAGGGCGAGCTCATGCGCTACTACGCGCACATCGCCCCGTACATCCTCCCCCTCATGGCGAACCGTCCGCTGGTGCTGAAACGATCGCCCGATGGAGTGAAGGGGGAGATCTTCTTTCAACAGAAGCCGCCGGCGCACACCCCGGCGGGTGTGCGGGTCGAAGCGATACCAGCACCCGACGGAGATGGCGCGGGGGCGGATCGCATCGTGGGGGGCGATCTCACCACGCTCCTCTACACAGTGCAGCTCGGCTGCATCTCGGTAGATCCGTGGTTCTCGCGGGTCGGTCGGATGGACTACCCGGACTACTCGATCCTGGACCTCGATCCCGGGCCGAAGGCGGGCTTCGAGGGAGTGATCCGCGCCGCCCGGCTGGTGCACGCCGAACTGGAACGACTCGGAGTGCATGCAGCCCTCAAAAGCTCCGGCTCGCGCGGGCTGCACATAGCCATCCCACTCCCGCGCCGCGCAACGTACGCAGAATCGCTGGCGCTGGCGGAGCGGATCGCGAAGCGGGTGGCGGCAGCGCAGCCGGATGCGGTGACGGTGGAACGATCGCTCGCCGACCGGCCGCCGGCGGCCGTATACCTCGACTATCTGCAGAACGCCCGCGGGAAGAGCGTGGCGTGTGCGTACTGCGCCAGGGCCAGACCGGGCGCGACGGTATCGACCCCGCTGCAATGGTCGGAGCTCAGCGACTCGCTGGACCCTGGAGCATTTACGATTCGAAGTGTACCAGCGAGAGTCGCGGCGGTCGGCGATATCTGGAGCGACGCCATGAAGCGCGCCAATCCCCGAAGGACAGTCGAGTCGGTGATCGCGGAAGGGTAATGGACGGTACGGAATTGATGTACAGTCGCGACCTCCCGGGAGGCGGGAGGGTGACGATCGAGGCGCTGCCGGTGGGCGAACCGGAAGCGTCGCGTTGCAGGGCGCGCGTGATCGTCGAGCGTCGGCGCGATCCGCAGCGACGCGAAGGACACGCGCCTCCGGTGATAGGGGAGGCGGAAGCGCCCACGCGCACGGGAGTCTACACGGAGCTCATGGTGATAGCGAGCGACAACGTGGCCGTGGCGCGTGGGCTCATACGCTGGCAATCGAAGCGAGAACGACGAAAGTGAGCGGCTACGCACCTCCTCTGGCGCCCCGCTGGCGGCGCTTGCTGGCAGGGTAGCGAACGCGTCGCGCCGGTCGGCGGACAATGGAACGGAGGCAGCGTTCGTCCACCGTGCGAAGTGTCGTGGCACGCAGAGTCGCGACCCGCACCGCGCGGTAGGGGTGAGTGAGGCACTCGACGCGCACGACGATCAGCGCATCGCGACTGCCCTCCTCCACTCCCTCCGACGCGAGGCGAGCGACGACCGTGACCAGCCAGTCGACCCCCCCGCTGAGTGAAATGACGCGTGTTTCCACGGTCCCTCCGTTTGTACCTTATATACATATTGCAACTAATACGCCGGGGAAGCAAGAGGGCAGAAAGCAGAGAGCAGTTGAGAAGGAAACAGGGGACAGGCGACAGGAAACAGGAACTGCACACCAATCCCTGTCCTCCCCGCGAAAGCGGGGACCCACGTTTGGCTGAATAACATGGATGCCCGCGAAAGCGGGCATGACCAAGTGCGTGTGCGGTTCCTGTTTCCTGTCGCCTGTTTCCTTCTCTAACTGCCCTCTGCTTTCTGCTTCCTTCTCCCTACCCCACGTCCTCGAACCTCACGCCGCGGCGGGTGGAGCGGCGCTTACGGGGGGCGTAGCGGAAGAGTTGGGCTGGGCGGCCGCGTCCCTCGGAACGCCACTCGTCGGTGGGTTCCACGAGCCATGCGGCCTGGAGGGCGCGGCGGAAGGAGGCCTTGTGCAGACGGCGGCCGAGGAGGATCTCGTAGATCTCCTGCAGCTCGCTGAGCGTGAAGGTGGCGGGGAGGAGCTGGAAGGCGACAGGCGACTGCTCGAGACGCGAGCGCAACGCCTGCAGAGCTGCGTCGAGCATCGCGCGCTGACGCGGCGCGAGCGCCGGAACATCGTCCAGCGCGAACCACGCGGTGCTTCCACCCACCGGCGCCGGTGCGCCCGAGGCGACCAGCGCGAGAAACGCAACCGAAAGCGGTGAACCCGATGGATGGCGGCGACCGTCGCCGAACGCCGCTACCTGCTCCACCAGGTTCGGTGCGCTCCCGAGCGCTTCGGCCGCGATGTGCGCTGCACTCTCCTCGATGGATTCGTCGGCGCGCATCGCTTCCCATGGCAGCGCCCAACGCTCCTTCGACTTTCCGCCCTCCACCCGCCGCAGCAGTACCGAGAGGCGGCGGCCGTGCGGTGTGAGAATCACCACGTCGATCGTGGGCATCCCGCGCCGGGCCGGAACTCGTTTCGCGGTGTTCGAGGAGCGATTGGGCATCGGCGACGAATAAGTCACCAAATGCGACTAATGTCAACCCCCGAGTGCGAGACACGCGCGCGTGCAGCTCTCGACAATCGAAACGCTACGCGACTATATCCTCCGAATACGCTTCCGTCAAACCGAACGCGAAGCGGTTACCCGCATCATCGCGCCGATGCATCCGCGAGTGTCTTCCCCGCGCCGATCGGTACGAGTGGAGGTATCGCGATCGGAAGCTTCCCCGTGACCGGCGCATTACCGAGCAACGCACGTGCCGCCGCTCGCTGCGATACCGGAAAGCCTCCCCACGCGATCACGTACGTGCCCACGTCGGGTATCTGTTGCAGCAGGTACGGATTGCCGAACGCCACCACTACCGGCTTCGCTCCCCGCGCACGAAGCTGCGCGAGGAAGTCGACGAAGTTCTGCGGCACGGACACGCTCGTCGCGCTCGAGCTGTGCGTCACGTACGAACCGATGATCACCGCGTCCGCCGAGCGCGCGGCCTCGAGGATCAGATCGAAGTTCGGCGCGGGATCGTTCTCATCCACGAACACGCTCTGCACCGAACGAAACTTGCCGCGCAGCTCGGCGTCGAACGTCACTCCCGCTCCGAGATCGGAGCGGCGCGAGTAGCTGACGGACAGGATCCGCGAGCTCGGCGACAAACGGCCGAGCGGGAGCAGTCCAAGTGAATCCTTCACCAATGTGATCGACTTCTCCGCGGCGAGCCGCGCGACTGCCTCGTGCGCCGAGTCGCCCACGATCGCGCGCGCGCTGTCGAGATCCACGAGCCGCCGCCGCTCGAGTCCGAGCTCGTGCTTGGCGATCAGGATGCGACGCGCCGAGGCATCGAGCCGCGCCTCGTCGTAGCGTCCGGACTTCATCCCCTCGATCACCGCGTCTATCGCGCCATCCACATCGCGCGGCATGAGCAGGATGTCCGCGCCCGCCTCCACCGCGCGGATGTCGGCCTCCTTCGAGCCGAACATGTCCACGACTCCCTGCATGTCCATCGCGTCGGTGAAGATCAGACCCTTGAAGCCCAGCTCATCGCGCAGGAGCCCGGTGAGCACCTTGTGCGACAGCGTGCCCGGCACGCCCGAGCTGTCGAGCGCGGGCATGGAGCCGTGGAAGGTCATCATGGTCGCGAGCCCGGCGTCGATCGCCGCCTTGAACGGCACGAGCTCCACGCTGTCGAGCCGCGCGCGCGATGCGTTCACGACGGGGAGCGCGAGGTGCGAGTTCACACCGGTATCGCCGTGCCCCGGAAAGTGCTTCCCCGTGGCGAGCATCCCGTTCGCCTGCATCCCGTGCACGAATGCCACGCCGAAGCGCGCCACCGCGTGCGGATCCTCGCCGAACGAGCGGGTGTTGATCACCGGGTTCGCGGGATTGTTGTTCACGTCGAGCACCGGCGCGAAGCCGACGTGGATCCCGAGTGCGCGTCCCTCGAGCGCCGTGACCTTCCCCATCTCGTGCGCGAACGTCGTGTCGCCCGTGGCGCCGATCGCCATTTCCGGCGGGAAGATCGTGGAGCCGCCGAGGTAGATCGCGTTCGGGAGGAAGTAGCCGCCGCGCGCGCGGAAGCCGACGCCCGTTTCGAGGTCCGCGCTCACGAGCAGCGGAAGGTCGCTCATCTTCTGCAGCGCGTTCAGCTTGGCGGCGATCTCGAGCGGCGATCCGACCGAGATGATCACCCCGCCCACCTTGTCGCGCTCGATGAAGCCCGAGAGTCGCCGCCACTCGGGATCGTCGGCCGCTACATAGTTGCCGAATAGCTGCGGCCACACCATCTGCGCCGCCTTCTCCCGCGGCGTCATCTTCCCGAGCGCGCAGTCGGCCCACTGCTCCGCCCCGCCGATCCCGGCGCACGCCTCCGCGATGGAGCCGCCCGGCACTTCACTTCCGGTGTTCACGCTCCCCGCTTCGACCTGCGCCCCCGTGGCACAGGCGCCGAGTACGAGAGCGGAGAGGACTAACAGAGATTGGCGCATGGGGGAGTGGGGAAAGAGGTCAACGAAAGCAGACGGCAGACGGCAGAGAGCAGACGGCAGGAACTGC
>JBIQLU010000111.1:7977-11303 GCA_044463985.1 Gemmatimonas aurantiaca
CCCCTCACCAATTGATCGTCCCCTGCTTGCTCGTATCGACCTGCTCCTCGCCTCCGGTCTTGAACAGGAATGCTTCCATGTTCTTCGTGAGGAAAGAGCGGGCCTGGGGATCCATGAGGTTCAGGCCGTAGTGGTTGATCAGCATGGTCTGCTGCTTCAACCAGAGTCCCCAGCACTCGGCGCAGATCTCGGCCTGCGCTCTCTGACCGATGGGGCCTGGGAAGGGGATCTTCTCGAGTCCCGCGCGCGTCTGGCCGCAACGGGTGCAGGTTATTTCCATTTCGATTCCGGCTGCTCGGCGGGGCTCAGCCGCGGGCGTACTTCACCTTCGCGAGACCCACCATCTGAAGGAGTCGGATGTACATCCACCCGATGTCGAACTCGTACCACTTGGCCTTGAATTTAGCCGAGTGCGGGTCGGCGTGGTGGTTGTTGTGCAGCTCCTCGCCCGCGAGCCAGATGGCGATCGGCGAGATGTTCCGGCTCTCGTCCTTCACGTTGAAGTTGCGGTAGCCGAGCGCGTGCCCCACGCCGTTCACGATACCGGCGGCCCAGAAGGGGATCCAGAGCATCTGCACGCCCCACACGAGCGGGCCGATGTAGAAGCCGAAGAGGTAGATGTCGATCCCCAGCATGATGATGATCCCGAGCCAGGGGAGGCGTCCGAGCACGTGGCGCTCGAGCCAGTCGTTGGGCGTCCCCTTTCCATACTTCTCGAGGATGCCGGGCTGCTTCACCGCTCTACGATAATAGAAGGCACCCTTCAGGATGATCTCGCGGAGCCCTTCGATGAGCGGGCTGTGCGGGTCGCCCTCCCGGTCGGCGAAGGCGTGGTGCTTCCGGTGGCAGGCCACCCACTCCTTCGTGACGATGGAGGTGGAGAGCCAGAGCCAGATCCGCATGGGAACTTCGGCGACCTTGCTGAAGGTCACGCCGCGATGCGTCTGGTTCCTGTGCAGGAAGAGCGTGACGCAAACGTTGGTGATGTGGCCGGCGACGATGACGAAGACGACGGCCTGCCACCAATGCGAGGACAAGTACGCGAACCCTGGCATCGTTTGCTCGTGCTCCTCTGGCTCGAGTTACCCGCATCTCGCGCGGGATGCGCGGCGGGTGGTGGGGACTAGCGAACCACCCGCCCCCGGTCTTTCCGATCCAGGAGCGGGTGCGTGCATCACATGACAAAATGTAAGCCGCTTCTTTCGACGTGCCAACACTACTTCACGCTATCGACTACCCCCACCAATCGGACTGGCGAGTCCGCCCCTGGTAACCGGAGGAACGGGCTCGGCGGGTGGTGCGTCGCCCCACACATCGTTCTCCGCATCCCAGTCGGGAACCGTGGGCACGGGCCAGAGTCGCGCGCCCACCACGCGTGCGCGCACGGGGATCGCGGCCGTATAGCGGTCGCCCTGCGTCCAGATCTGCACCGGGAGTCGCGCGTCCTGCGTGCTGCCATCCGCGAGTTTGAAACGCAGCTCCACCGGGAACGGAATCGACGTGTTCTTCACGAGCGTCACCAGCGCGGTGGTACCGCCGTTGGTCTGCGTGGTCGCCACCGAATCGATGGCGATGTCGAGCACGTCGGTGGTGTAGAAGAAGCCGCGCCAGAACCACGACAGGTCGTCGCCCGAGAAATTCTCGATCGTGCGGAAGAAGTCGGCGGGTGTGGGATGCTTGAACGACCAGCGCCGGGCGTACTCGCGGAATGCGAGGTCGAAGGTTTCGGCGCCCACGACGTGGTTGCGGAGCGCGAGCAGAACGGCGGCCGGCTTGCGGTAGCCGATCGCGCCGAGCGCGCCCGCGTTGACGCGGTCGGGCATCGTCATGAGCGGAGACTGCGTGCCGTTCTCGACCACCATGCGCCAGTTCGCCATGTACGACGGCCAGAGACTCGTGCCCGGCCTGCGCCGCTCGTTCGAGAAAGTGTTGATGTACGTGTTGAGCCCTTCATCCATCCACGCGTAGCGCCGTTCGTTGGAACCGACCACCATCGGGAACCACTCGTGGCCGTGCTCGTGGTCGATGGTGCCGAAGGCGCCTTCGGGCTGATCGGAGTAGTGGACGAAGACGATCATCGGGTATTCCATCCCGCCCACCGGGCCCGCGATGGAAGTGGCCTGTGGATACGGGTACTTCTGCACGAACTGCGAGTAGAGGCGCACGGTCCACTGCGTGTTCTCGGCGCCGCTCTCCCAACCCGCGCCCGCGCGAGGCCACTGATAGAGTGCCTGCGTGATGATGCCGTCGTAGCTCGTCGCATCCCAGCGGAAGTCGGGCGCGCCGGCCCAGGCAACGTCGCGCACGTTCTTCGCGCTGAAGCGCCAGGTCTTCGTACCGCTCACCGGTTTCGCGACGGCTTCGGCCTTCGTGATGATGGCGACGACGGAATCCGACTTCGCCGCGCGCGCGAGGCGCTGGCGCTGCGTGGGCGTGAGGACCTGCGTGGGGTTCAGGAGAGTGCCGCTCCCCGCTATCACGTAGCCAGCGGGTGCGGTCACGGAGAAGTCGATGTCGCCGTACTCGAGGTAGAACTCGCCCTGGCCGATGTACGGGTCGGTGTTCCAGCCGCGCACGTCGTCGTAGACGAACATGCGCGGATACCACTGCGCCATCTCGTAGAGCGAGCCATCGCGCGCCATGCGATCGGATCCGTGCTCCGGAACGCTGAAGCGGAAGTTCATCGCGATGGTGGACCTCCCGCCGTGCGGCGCGAGCGGCTGCGGGAGGTCGACGCGCATCTCGGTGTCGTTCACGTGTGAGCGCGCCGGCTTTCCGTTGACCGTGAGCTTCTCGATGTCGTAGCCGCCGTGGAAGCCGCGCACGCCCCAGCGCGAATCCTCGGGGAAGAGCGCCGAGCCCGTGCTGTTCGGCTTGTAGAGATTCTGATCGAGCTGCAGCCAGACGAAGCGGAGCGTATCGGGCGAGTTGTTGGTGTAGGTGATGGTGACGCGGCCGCTCACGCTCTGCGCCGCGGTGTCGAGCGTCGCGTCGATGGAGTAGTCGGCGCGCTGCTGCCAGTAGTCGGGGCCGGGAGAGCCATCGGCGGCGCGGTACTGATTGGGACCGGGCCAGTCCATGCGATCGAGCCGCGCGAACTCGGGGAGGTTGCCGGCGACGGTGGAAGGAGCGGTGATCTCCTTCGTCGCGGGCGCCATCATGATCACGGTGGGGAGCGAATCCACTCGAACGGGAGCGCCGGCAGAGGAGGCAGGCGTGGGAGCCGGCGCCGGTTGCACCTTCGTGGACTGCGCGCACGCGGCGAGGGAGAAGGCGAGAATCGAAAGAGAGAATAGGCGACCTGGAATCTTCAAGGCCTCGTCTCC
>JBIQLU010000112.1:0-2407 GCA_044463985.1 Gemmatimonas aurantiaca
CCGCCGGATCACGCCGCGCGGTCCGATGGCCCAACCGGCGCGAGGCGATGCGAATGCAACCGCCCAGTACGACGAGCTGTCGATCATGCTCCAACTGCGTCCCGCGTCCGACGTAGCGGCAGCACCTCCGGGACCCACCACGACGAGAGTGGGTACGTCGGCGCCGGGAACGTAGCTGCCACCGTAGATCGCGCTGCGCAGTGGAGCGCGCGTGGCCGTCGCCCAGGTCACACCACCGTCGCTGGTGAACGCGATGTTGTCGCCGCGGGCGGAAGTGTCGAGCATCGAACCGCCCATCGCGGCGCCGTGCAGGTCGTCGCGGAATGCCACCGAACCTATGCCGACTCCCTCGCCGGAAGGGAGTGGAGTGGAGTCTGCGCTCCACGTGGCGCCGCCGTCCGTCGTGTGAAGAACGCGCGTGGCGGTGGAATTCCCCGTACCGATCCACGCCCTGCCGGAAGCGCGCGCGACGACGCAGCTACCACTCGATGCGAAGCTCCCCTCGCCGGGCAGCGCTGCAGGCAGCGATTCGCGCGGCACGGGAGTCCAGTTGACGCCGTCCGAGGTGGCGATCATGGGGAAGCGGCCGTCGACTTCGTCGCTCATCACCACGCCGTGCCTCGAGTCCCAGAACGCCATGCAGTCGTAGAAGCCTTTCGCGACCGGGTTCGTGTACTGGAGCTGCCAGGTGACACCGGCGTCCACGGTCTTGTAGACGCGCGACAGCGCTCCGTCGCCTGCGCTCATCAGAAAGGCGGTGTCCGCGCTCACGGCCTCGACGTCGCGGAACTGGAGAGAGTCGGCGCCCGGTACGACGGCAGCGTGCCACGTCGCGCCGCCATCGGTGGTGCGCGCGTAAGTGCCGGCGTGGCCGCTCACCCACACTGTGTTCGAGTCGACAATGCTTATCGCCTGGAGGAGCGCGGTCGAACCGCTCGCCTGATCGGTGAATGCGAAGGAGGGAGATGCGGATTCGGAGGAAGTGCGTGCGCCGCCGCCGCACGCGATGAGTGCCGCGATGCCGGCGACGCCGAGAGTGGTGCGCGCGAGGCGAGGAGAGCTCGGCGCGTGTCGGCGCTCCGGACGACGATTCGTGTGGGAAGCTGACATTTTCGACGTGTGGGTGGTGGAGGAGGGAAGTGCAAAGTTGCGTCCGAAGCACGGCGTGCGCCAGCGGGCGATCAGGAGCGGGAGCGGGCCTTGTGATGGCGCATGCGCATACGGCATCGTACAGGATGACTCCTACCGCACCCATCACTTCTCCGCTCGTGATCGCGTTCGCGCTGGTCGCCGCCTGCTCAGGCGCATCTTCACGAGACTCGTCGGACACTCCGGACTACGGTGGCAAGCAGGCCACGCGTACACTGGCCAGCGCCGATGGACATACCGTCGATTCGCTCATGGCCCGCTACGATAATCCCGACGGGCCGGGTGGGAGCGTGCTCGTGATCCACGACGGCGCCGTCGCCTACATGCACTCGTACGGCCTGGCCGATGTGGAGGCGCGCGTGCCGGCGACGCCACTGACCGACTATCGCCTCGCTTCTCTCACGAAGCAGTTCACGGCCACGGCGATCATGCTCCTCGCGAACGACGGGAAGCTGTCGTACGACCAGAAGGTGATCGACATCCTTCCCGGTTTCCCGGCCTACGCGCGCGACGTCACCGTTCGGCAGCTCCTCACCCACACGTCGGGCCTCTGGGCGTACGAAGACTTCGTTCCCGACACGGCCACGGTTCAGGTGCACGACAGCGACGTGCTGCAGCTCATCGGTCGCGCCGACAGCACGTACTTCCCGCCCGGCTCGGCGTTCCGCTACAGCAACACGGGCTATGCCCTCCTGGCGCTCATCGTCGAGCGCGTGAGCGGAAAGCCGTTCGCCACCTTTCTCCACGATCGCATCTTCGAGCCGTTGGGGATGGAGGGTACGGTGGCGTTCCAGGACGGGATCTCGACGGTGCCCCGGCGCGCCTTCGGCTACAGCCGTCGCGGCGGCTCCTTCGCACGCACGGATCAGAGCTCGACGAGCGCGGTGCTCGGCGACGGCGGGATCTATACTTCCGTGTCGGATCTCGTGAAATGGGATCACAACCTGGAAGCGCACACGCTCGTTGGCGCCGAAGCCCGGAAGCTGTCGTGGACGCCGGCCGTGCTCACGAACGGCGAGAAGACGAGCTACGGATTCGGCTGGTTCGTGGACCAGGACCGTGGCCGCCTCCGTCTCACGCACAACGGCGAGACGCGTGGATTCACGAATGCGATCCTCCGTTATCCGGACCAGCGGCTCACGGTGATCGTGCTCACCAACATCACGAACAGCGCGCCGTGGGATGTGGCGCAGCAGATCGCCGACGTGTGGCTCGGCGCGACGGCCGCGGCGCAACGTGCGCCCACGTGGCCGTTTCG
>JBIQLU010000112.1:2507-10996 GCA_044463985.1 Gemmatimonas aurantiaca
GGTCAGTCACATCGACCTCGGGGCATCGCATTCATCGAGCACGATCTCTGGAGGATGTCATTTCATGAAGAGCTCTTTTTCCGTTCGTTCGGCTGCACGAGTCCTGAGCGCGCTGGCCGTTGCCGCGGCGCTTGCTGCGTGCGGTGACGACAACGGCACGGGACCCAACACGGGATCCATAACCGTGAGCGTGACCACGATAGGTTCGGGCCCGGCGAACTATACGATCAAGGTCGACGACGACGCCGGTCACGGCGTGGCTGCGAATGGTGACGTTTCCATCGCCGTCGACGCCGGATCTCATTCGGTGGAGCTCACGGGCGCGGCCTCGTGCACCGTCGGCGGTGACAATCCGCGCACGGTGGATGTGTCGACGGGTGAGGATGTACCCGTCACCTTCACGGTTACCTGCGGGACACCGGCGCCCGGTCTAATTGCGTTCGCCAGCGCGCGGTCGGGAGAGTACAACATCTACACGATTCTCGAGGACGGCACCGGAATAAAGAAGCTCACCACCGACGACCTTCCCGATTTCTCCACGCTCCCTGCCTGGTCTCCGGACGGCTCGAAGATCGCGTTCTCGTCCACGCGCGATCGCTCGAGCATGGGGCTGGACATCTGGGTGATGAACGCCGATGGAACGAACCAGTCGCGACTCACGAACATGGCTGGTCAGAACGGCCGCGTGGCGTGGTCCAGCGATGGAACGAAGATCGCCTTCGCGCAGATCGTCAACGTCAGCGATTCGGTGCAGGAGGGCGAGATCTGGGTCATGAACGCCGATGGCACGGATCAGCACGCGATCACCAGCGACGGTGCGTTCGCCAACTCGCCGAGCTGGTCGCCCGACGACTCGAAGATCGTCTTCCAGTCCAATCGTGATGGTACCGATCAGCTCTACGTCATGAACGCCGACGGGTCCGGCATCACCAGACTCACCAACGGCGCGTGGGGCGATCAGCAGCCCTCGTGGTCGCCGGACGGATCGAAGATCGCGTTCGTCTCCACGCGCGATGCGCCTGTCGCCGACAGCGTTACCACCGCGGACATCGAGATCTACGTGATGAACGCGGACGGGAGCTCGCCGCAGCGCCTCACCACGAACAGCGTGTTCGACGGCAACGTCTCCTGGACGTCCGACGGCGGCAGACTGGTCTTCGATTCCCGGCGCGACGGCAACGAAGAGGTCTACATCATGAACGCGGATGGGAGCGATCCCGTCAACGTGACGAACAACTCTGCCGAGGACGGGTTCGCGCGGCCGCGTCCCTGAGAAGCTCCAACCGCGGCGCTTGCTGTACTGCCGTTCGCGGGCACATCCTCTGCAATGATCGGAAGGGCGGGCGGCGGCGCACCTCCTCTCTGGCGGTGGCCGGCGCTTTTCTTTTGTCGAGGAATGGTGAGAGGATGAGCAGGCGAGAAGTCGTTGTCGTAACCGGAGCATCCGCGGGGCTGGGCCGCGCCATCGCCCGGCGGTTCGCCCGCGACGGCGCCGCGGTGGCGCTTCTGGCGCGAGGCAGGGACGGTCTCGAGGGTGCCCGGCGCGACTGCGAAAGACTCGGCGGCAGGGGACTCGTCATCCCCACCGACGTCGCGGACGCCGCAGCCGTGGAACGTGCGGCCGCGCAGGTGGAGGCCGAGCTCGGACCCATCGATGTCTGGATCAACAACGCGATGGTCTCCGTGTTTTCGCCGGTGGCGGAGATGCTCCCGGAAGAATACCAGCGTGTCACAAACGTCACCTACCTTGGCGCGGTGCATGGAACGCTGGCCGCATTGAAGCGAATGTCGGAGCGCCAGCGCGGCGTGATCATTCAGGTCAGCAGCGCGCTGGCGTACCGCAGCATTCCACTCCAGTCCGCGTACTGCGCCGCGAAGCACGCACTCCTCGGCTTCACGGCGTCGCTCCGCACGGAGCTCCTGCACGAGCGGAGCGGAGTGCGTGTCACGCTCGTGCACATGCCGGCGCTCAACACGCCGCAGTTTTCCTGGGTGAAGAGCCGACTCCCTCGCAAGCCGCAGCCCGTGCCGCCGATCTTCGATCCGGAAGTCGGCGCGGAAGCCGTCGCGTGGGCTGCCCGCAACGAGTGCGGGCGCGAGATCACGGTCGGGTGGCCGAGTGTAGAAGCGGTGTACGGGAACAAGCTCCTGCCGAGCTTCGCCGACAGGTATCTCGCGCGAACGGGCTATGCATCGCAGCAGACGGACGAGCCCGCGGATCCGGACAGACCCGACAATCTCTGGGAGCCGCTGCCGGGAGACCACGGCGCACACGGCCGCTTCGACGGCCGCTCCTGGTCGTTCAGCACCCAGCTCTGGCTGCGCATGAATCGGGAGCTGGCCGCGGTCGCGAGCATAGGACTCGCGGGGTTGCTCTTCGGCGTGATGCGGAAGAGCGGGAAGCGCGGGAGTCTGCGAAGGGAGAGAGGAGACATCCGGCGCGCCGCAGCGCGATTCCGGCTGGAGCGATCGTCGCGGCGCTGAGCGCGCTCGGCTAGTCAGCTCGCAGCGAGCAGGTCGCGCACTTCCTCGTCGGTCGTCTGGCCGAAGTCTTCGTACCAGAGTCCGACCGCCTGAAACGGCTCGGGTGTGATCGCGCAGATCAGATCGTCCACGAGCGCTCCGATTTCGTCGCACGTCTCCGGCGCGCCGGTCGGTACCGCAACCACGAGTCGGCGAACTCCCTCCAGCCGCAGGGCGGCAACCGCCGCGCGCATCGTGGAGCCGGTGGCCAGGCCGTCGTCCACCAGGATCACCGTCTTCCCGCGCACGTCCGGCGGCGGCCGCCCGCCACGGTAGCTCCGCTCGCGCCGCTCGAGCTCCAGTCTTTCCTCGGAAGCCACCGCGTCAAGCTCCGCCTGCGTGATTCCGAACGCCTGCACGGCTTCATCGTTCACCACCATCACGCCACCGCTCGCGATCGCGCCGATGGCGTACTCCTCGTGGCCCGGCATGCCGAGCTTCCGAACCACGAACACATCCAGCGGCGCTCTCAGCGCTCGCGCAACCTCGAATGCCACCGGAACTCCCCCGCGCGGAAGCGCGAGTACCAGCAGGTCAGGCGTGCCGCCGTACGCAGCCAGGGCGCGAGCCAGGATGCGTCCGGCATCGACGCGGTCGCTGAATCGCGCCGTCACGTCTCACCATCCCGGTGCTATCTGGAAGCCGAAGTGCCCGCCCTTGTCGGGGCGCTGGAACGGATAGGCGTAGTAGGCTTCGAGTACGAGGTAGCCGAGGATGTTCATGCGCGCCGAGATCCCCGTGCTGAAGACGGGAACGCGGGCGCCGGAGTTGCGCGCGAACTCCCACGTCGGAGACTGTTCGGCGGTCCACGCCACGCCCGCGTCGACGAACGGCGCGATCTCGGTCGCGACGTACGGGAAGTTGATCAGGCCGAGCTGCTCCGTTCCGAGCAGCGGAATGCGAATCTCGAAGTTCGCCACACCAATGCGACTTCCGATCAGCCGATCGAAGGCCGGACAGGTGCTCGCATCGCTCCCCCCGATGCACTCCTGCTGCTTGAAGTTGTCGAACTCGTACCCTCGCACGAGCTGTGGGTCACCTACGTACATGGGATAGAGGCGCTGATCCTCCGAGCCGTTGCCGTAGCGTCCCACGTGCACCGCACGGAAGGCGAACGTCACCGGGCTCGCGAAGAAGTAGCGCCGGTAGTCGGCCAGCACGTTTACGAAGTTGACGCCGCCGAACGTGGGTCCCACCTCGAAGCGATAGCGGCCGCCGGCTATCGGTGACGTGAAACCGAAGAACGAGTAGTCGCCCACCAGCGCCGCGCTCACCTGACCGTACCCGATGGACGGCGGCTGATTCGGAATGTCTTCCTTCGGCAGCTCGTACGCCTGATTCCCGACGACCAGATAGCGCCTGTTCTCGCCACCGTAACCCACGTGCGTGTAACCGGCGTTGAACTCGATGCGCCGCGTCATGGAGAACGGATACTGCGTCATGAGCGCAGCCTGCTCGTAGTAGATACGCTGCAGGAGCTGGTTCACGATGTACGCCGGATACTCGCCGCCGGGGACGCTGACCGTGGTGTCCTGGTAGCCCACGTACCCGGTCAGGTATGGCGTGTGCGAGAGGCCGAAGCCCCAGTTCAGTCGGCGCGACAGATTCTGGTAGATCGCCTGCCCGCCGAAATTCCGGATGTCGCCGCCGCCGGAGATCTGGGCTCCCACGACGTTGTTCCCGAGCAGGTCGCTGAAGTACGCCGCGACTCCGCCGCCAGCCTGGATCCCTCCGTAAGGTCCCGACGCCACGCCGATCCCCACTCCCGGCGAGCCGAGGTAGTCGATCGAGAGCGAGGACTTGTAGGGGGAAGTGGGGTAGACCTCCACCGGCGGAAGCCCCGTGGTCGCATCGTGCACGCGCCGCGTGATGAGCCCACCGCCTGGAACGTTGGGCGGGAGAATCCCGCTCACCGTGAGCGTGTCGGGCGTCAGCGAGGCGAGTGTCACACCCTGTGCTACCTGCGGATCCATCCTGCGGAGGACATAGCCGCCGTGGTGGAACACGCTGAACACGAGCCGGCCAGTCTGCTGCGCGACGGAGATCGCGGGAGAGAGGTCGGTGATACCGCTGATTCCCGTTGCAACCTTGGTGACGCGGTTCACCGCACCGGTGGCGATGTCGACGCGGAATACGTCGCTTATCCCGCCCAGGTCGGATATGAAATAGAGCGCGCGCCCGTCGGGCGCGAACTGCGGGTTGATGTGCTTCGCACCGTCGAACAACGGGAGCAGCCGCGTCTGGCCGGTCGCGTTGTCACGGACGGCGATGTTCATCTTCCCGAAGCGCAACTGTTCGAAGTCGGTGTCGGGCCCGCTGTCGGTTGCGAACGCGAGCAGGCTTCCGTCGGGCGACCAGGTCGGCTGCAGATCGGAGTAGCGGTCGTTCGTGATCTGCGTCAACTGCCCGGCGGCGAGATCGTAGGTGTAGATGTCGCTGATCCCGCCATGCAGCCCGGAGAACGCGAGCTTGCCGTTGGGCCCCCACGATACGTCGTTGATCGCGCCGATCCCGTCGAAGCGAAGCTGCCGTTCCGCCTTCCCCGACGCGATGTCGTAGATGCTGATGGCGTTGTCACCGCCGGCGTACACGATGAACGCGAACTTCTTCCCATCCGGCGACCACGTTCCCGCCGAGGTGACGAAGCTTATCGCGTCGAAGTGCGTGTTCGAGTTCGGGCTCGTGAGCTTCTTCACGATCTTCCCGGTTTCCACGTCGGCCACGTACAACTCCGTGGAGAGGAGCGCGCGTGACGTGAAGAAGGCGACGTACTTGCCGTCGGGGCTCACGACTGGCGAGACGTCCATCGCTCCCGGTTCGTTCACCGGAGGGAGTATCTGATCTCCGGTTGAATCGGCGAGCGTGCGCCCCTGCTCCAGCGGCAGATACTGCGCGCGCAGCGCCTGGAGCCATTGCGCGGAGAGAGTATCGGAGTCGACGCCGAGCACTCCGCGCAGGGCGTTGTCCATGCCGCTCCGCACCGCGGCGCGGAAGAGCACCGGGATCACGCCGTCGCCCCACCGGCCGCCGATGTACGCCCAGAAGGCCTGCCCGTATCTGTATGGGAAATAGCGCGGATCGCGTCCCAGTTGCTGCAGGGTGGGGAGGTCGTTGCGCACCGCGGCATCGCGCATCCACATCGCGGTATTGGGATCATCGCGACCGATCGACATGTACTCCGCCATCCCTTCCGATATCCAGAGGGGAAGTCGCTGAAAGCCGGCCATCCCGCCGGCGCCGAGTTTGTTGGAGATGTCGAACTGGAAGACGTGTACGAGCTCGTGGCCCACGAGGTGGTCGTCGTCGGCCTGGACGCCGTTGAAGCGTACCACGACTCGGTCGCGCAGAGGCTCGGTGAATCCTTCCACACCCTGCGGAATGAGGCCGCCGGAGAGGTTGGTCTGCTGGAAGTCGGGAGGATCGGCGTAGAAGACCAGCGCACGTCGCTCGAACTCGTCGCCAAGCGCCGCCGAATGCCTGGCGTACCACCGTTCGGCCATGCGACCCGCCTCGGCGACGGCGAGGGATTCGGCGGGGTAGTAGTACAGATCGAAATGCGCCGTGTGCATGGCGCGAAAATCGAAGTGCTGGTAGTTGACCTTGTTGCGACCGAAGTACTGAGCCGCCGCACTACTCGCGCTGACCATGATGGCTGCACCTGCCACCACGACCGCGACAGCCAGGCTCACGACGGAGCCACAGCGTGTTCTCGCCACGGAGTTAATCCTCGTTTCACGGAAGTACCGCACGCCACCTCGCACATGAGTCGCGCAAGCAACATACCACACGCGTCAACTCTTTTTCCCCACCCCATCCGCGCACCGAGGTCCGCAGCGCAGCAGCCGATCCGAATGTAAGGCGCACTGGCACCGCCCGGGTGCACCGGTTCATCCTTCCGATGAGCCGTACGACCAAACCACACCAGACCATATACGCCGGCTGCCGCGAGACTGTTCCGCCCCGGCGCAGGATTCCATGCGAACCCGACTGTCCACGCTGCTTCGATATTTCGTCTTCTGGGTGCTTCTCTTCGCCCTCGCCCGGCTGCTCTTCATGCTCTATTTCCACTCGAAGACCGCGTCGCTGGGTCTCGCGGTGGCGTGGAGCGCCATGGTCCACGGGCTCCGGATGGACCTGTCCGCGGCGGGGTATCTGACCGTCATCCCGGCTCTGGCGCTCGCAGTCGGTGCCTGGCTTCGGCCGGGCGCTCTGCGCCGCGTGCTGACCGCCTACACATGGATCGCGATCGTATTCGTGGCGCTCCTGACAGTCGTGGACCTCGGGATATTCGAGGCCTGGGGGTTCCGCCTCGATGCCACCCCGCTGCAGTTCATCTCCACCCCGCACGAGATGCTCATCTCGAGCGAATCGGCACCGGTGTTCCGTCTCGCGCTGATATTCGGAGCGGCGCTCGTGGCGGCCTGGCTTCTCCTGCGCGTCGTGATGCGAGCGGGCGGATCGAAAGGCGCTGAAGCTCGGGCGCACGCTCCGGCAGCGACGACGATGGAGCGACTGGGCGCGTTCGCCGCGACGCTCCTCGCGACGGCGCTCCTGGTGATACCGATCCGCGGCGGGCTCCAGTGGACTCCCCTCAATCAGAGCAGCGTCTACTTCTCGAGTCACGAGTTCGCGAACCAGGCGGCGTTGAACGTCGGCTGGAACTTCTTTCGCTCGCTCTCCTACGGGCGAAGCGCGCCGGAGACGAATCCGTACACCGAGATCCCCGTCGCCCGGGCGCGCAGCATAACCGACAGCCTGATCGCCCTCGGAGCGGGCGCGCCGGAGCCGCTGCTCCGCGTGGAGCGGCCGAACGTGATCCTCGTCATCTGGGAGAGTCTCACCGCCAAAGTGGTGGGGCGGCTGGGAGGAGTGGCGCGAGTGACTCCGATGCTGGACTCGCTCTCACACGACGGGATTCTGTTCGACAGCCTGTATGCATCCGGCGACCGCAGCGCGCAGGGTCTCGTGGCAATCCTGAGCGGATTTCCCACGCTGCCGCACGTCCAGATCATGAACACGCCGCGGAAGGCGGCCGAACTGCCGGCGCTGAGCCGCAGCTTCGACGATGCCGGCTATGCGACCTCGTTCTACTACGGCGGCGAGCTGGCATTCGCGAACATCAAGGCCTACCTGATAAACTCGCGCTACGACCGGATCGTCGGCGAGGATGCATTCGCGAAAGCGGACCGCAACTCGAAGTGGGGCGCACACGATCACGTGGTGCTCGGCCGCCTGCTCTCGGACGTGCCGAAGCTGCCGCGTCCCTTCTTCACCACGATCTTCACGCTGAGCAGCCACGAGCCTTTCGAGATCCCGATGGCACCGCGCTTTCCGGGGAGCGATGTGGAGAGCATGTTCCTCAGCGCGCACGCGTACACCGATCGCAGCGTGGGGGAGTTCATCCGTGCCGCCGAGCGGGAGCCGTGGTGGGACAGCACGCTAGTGGTGATCGTGGGAGACCACGGCCATCCGCTCCCGCGCGTCCATCCAGCCGACGGGGAGCAGGCGTCGGCGCGCTATCACATCCCGATGCTGTGGCTGGGAGGCGCGCTCGCCGTGCGCGACACGGTGGTCCACCAGATCGGTTCCCAGACGGATCTGGCACCCACGCTCCTGGACCAGCTACACCTGGCGAGCGACGACTATCGGTGGGGACGCGATCTCCTGATACGTGACGCGGACACCGCCTCATTTGCGTACTTCTCGTACCTTGACGGATTCGGCTTCGTGGATCAGCGTGGGCGCATCGTGTACGACGCGATCGGGAATCGAGTGACGCAGCGCGCGGGGCGCGCCGGCGATCCGGAGGTGCGCGCCGGTCTGTCGTGGCTCCGCGGTGCATACCAGAGCTATCTGGAAAAGTGATGCGGGGGTCAGGCACCTAAGCGGAACGACGGGGTCAGGCACCCAAGTGTAGAGGCCCCGGGAGGGTCGCTGCCCGGGGCTCTACACTTGGGGGGCTGGCC
>JBIQLU010000112.1:11006-11270 GCA_044463985.1 Gemmatimonas aurantiaca
TGGTAAAGGGCCGGGGGGGGCCAGGCCCCCAAGCGGACCGCGGGGGCCAGCCCCCCAGGTGAAGAGCCCCCGCCAGCCCCCCTCCCGGCGCCTCTACACTTGGGTGCCTGACCCCTTACGGGAGCGGACTCACCGTGATGGTGCCGCTTCCCTTCACGCCGCCGACTCCGACGACGTCGGCGTACTCGTACGTCCCGGCCTTCACGAATGCCACCGAGTCCTTGTCACCGGCGCCAAGGGTCTTGGAGTCGGTGATCGTCGCGC
>JBIQLU010000113.1:0-8609 GCA_044463985.1 Gemmatimonas aurantiaca
CTTCCCGGCGCGGTCCGCGAGATCCGCGAGCCACATCGCGAGCCGCGCCGCCACGTCGCGAAATGCCAGCGTTTCCGTCACCTGCACGAGATGCCGGAGCCGCGCGCCGAGCGCGCGGATTATGGCATGCGCTATGTCGGGGTGCGCGCGGTAGAGGTATTCGAAGTCCGCGCGCGGTAGAAATACGAGCCGCGTCTCCTCCATGGTCATCGCCGACGCCGGGTACGAACCGCCGTCGAAGAGCGGGAGCTCCGCCACCGCACGGCCCGCGCTCTCGATGTGGAGCACCTGCTCCTTCCCCTCCGGACTGGTGCGGAAGATGCGCACGCGACCGCGCTCCACCACGTACAGCCCGCGACACGCCTCGCCCGCCGTGAACAGCACGTGGCCCGCCGCCACCGTACGCGCGACACACCGCTCGGCGAGGCGGCCAAGCGCCACTTCGTCGAGCTCGGAAAAGATCGGGAGCTGCCGGAGCAGTGCGATGGTATCCATGGTTCAACTGGAAGTAAGCATCGCGCGCCGCGTCCTTCCAGCTATAGTTGCTACAGGCAACGGCCCTCGCGTGACAACCGTCACCACCACGCCCGGCGCCGCCCGCGACACTTCGGCGCCCGAACGGGACGCGTGCGAGCGCGCGCCCCGACTATTCTTACCCGCAGCCACCTGCACTCCCCGACACTCGCAGATGCACTCTCTCGTACGCCGCTACATCAAGACCGCCGTCGCCTTCCTCGCCGTGGGACTCGCGATCGGCGGCTGGATGATCGTGCGGCGCGAGCTGTACGGTCGATACCCCGCACCGTATCTCGTGAGCGCCCACACGCACGCGCTCTTCGTGGGCTTCGTGATGATGATGATCCTGGGCGTCGCGCTCTGGCTCTTCCCGCGTCCGGAGAAGGGCGACGAACGCTACAGCCCGCGGGTAGCGAACGCCGCGTACTGGGTGCTCACCGCGGCGACCGCGCTGCGCGTGGGCGGCGAGCTGCTGCGCGCGGGTGTGGATGCGCTCTGGCTGCGACTCCTGGTGGCGGCAGCGGGCCTGGGGCAGATCGTCGGTATCCTGCTCTTCTTCCACACGATCTGGTCGCGCATTCGCCCCGTGGGAAGCGCGGCACGCGAGGCGAAGGGCGAACGCTTCTGAGCGCGGCGCGCGAAACGAGACCGAGACGATGAAACGAGACAGGATTGCCGGACCCGCGATCGCGCGCAGGATCGTCGGCTTCCACAAGGACGATGAAGGTGACTGGGTGGCCGACCTCGAGTGCGGCCACACTCAACACGTGCGCCACGATCCGCCGTGGCAGGTGCGCGAGTGGGTCACCACTCCCGAAGGACGCGCCAGCCGCCTCGGGACCGAGCTCGAATGCGTGAAGTGCGTGCAGGAGGCGCGCTAGCTACTCCTGCTCCTTCGCCACGGCCACCGCCGTGCTGTCACGATGCTCGGCCTTCAGCAGCATGTAGCGCACCCACTGCACCACCATCGCCAGGAGCAGCGCGAAGATCAGTATCGCCGCTATGCGCCTGAGCGCCATGTGCAGCGCGAGCGACGGCCAGTCCGACCACTTCGCCAACTGGCTTCCGATGCGCTCCACCCCGGCGGCGATGAGCAGTGCGCTCACCGCCGCTTCCGACACGCTCTCCACCACCGCGAACAGCGGCGCGCGCCAGATCCACGTGCGAACCGTGTGATTGCCGAGGTGCGCGGTGGCGAGGCCGAGCAGCAGGATGAAAAATCCCGCCACGGCCAGGAAGAACAACCAGAGGTTGTCCGGACGGTACGACAACACGATCCAGCGATAGAGGTGCACCACTACTCCGGTGATCACCGCCATCCCGAGCAGCGACACCGCGAGCCGCCGCAGCGCCGAGAGCTCCCGTACGCGCCACTCGATGGTGTGCCGCGGGAAGAAGTCGACCATGGGCCCTAGTATAACTCCCGGCGTGCGGATTCAGAACGCTGCCCGGCCCGGACGGCGCTACCGACGATGCTGGTTCCCCCCGGCCCACGGCGCGCGCGGTCCCCACTGCGGACCCCACTTCGGTCCACGATGCGCGAAATCCCGACGGCGCGGAGTCTCCACCGCTTCCGCCGCGTCGAGGAAGCCGTGCCCGAAGTATGGATCCACCCCGCGCGCGCCCTTGTCCACTGCAGCCTTGCGCAGCCTCGCCTCGAGCTTCGCTGGACTCATGTGTCCGTACTTGCCCACGATCAACGCGGCCACGGCTGATGCGTGCGGCGCCGCCATGCTCGTGCCTTCGGCCCACGACCAGCCGCCGGCGATGGTGCTGAACACGAAGTCGAGTGCCCCGCACGGCACCACCTGGCCGAACGCGTTGCACGCGACCGTCGGGTTCTGCGCGAGGAATACGTCGTTCCCGCCCGGCGCCGCGTAGTCGATCCTCGAGCGCCCGTAATTCGTGTAAGACGCCGGTACGTCGAGATCGGCGTCCGGGTTCAGGACCCAGCCCACGGGGCCCGTGGCTGCGATGGAGAGCACGTGCGGCAGATCCGCCGGTATCACCACGCTGCGGTCGCGATCGCGATTAGCCGCGTCGTTGCCCGCGGAGGCGATGATGACGCTCCCGCGCCGCCACGCGTAATTGGTGGCGCGCGACACCGCGTGAACCAGCTCCAGGATGTCGCGGGTGGTGACCACGTTCCCCTCGTCATCCACGAACCCGCCGAGCGGCAGCGGCGGCGTGCCGAGGCTCATGTTGATGACGTCAGCGCGATGATCCGCCGCGTACATGATTCCCTGGATTATCGCCGCGAAGGTGCCGCTCTCGGACATCTCGGGAATCACCTTCACCGCCACCAGCTCTGCGTCCGGCGCCACACCCGCGATGCCGTAATTGTTGAGCGCCGCGCCCACGATTCCGGCGACGTGCGTGCCGTGGTTGAAGTAGAAGCCCGGCGTCACACAGCCGGTCTCTCCCGGTACGAACGACACGCTGAGTCCGACGTTCACGTTCGGCGCGAGGTCGGGGTGCGTGCAGTCGATCCCGCTGTCGATGATGAACACGCGAGCGCCGGCGCCGGTGTTACCCGTGCTCCACGCGTCGCCTGCGTGGATCGCGGTGAGGTTCCACTGGGCCGCCTGGAAGGTTTCAGTGAGCGGCGTGGCGGTGGCATCGGCTTCGGGTGCCGCCGACTCCGCGACCATCCCGGCGAGCTGCGTGGGTGGCAGAAGCTGCACGTGCACGTTGGGAATGACCGAGCGCACACCCTTGATCCGCGAAGCTTTCGTCGCGAAGTCCACGTCGGATGTCGACACGACCGCCACGCCGATCCCCGGCAGCGAATCGGTGACGGTTCCGCCGTCGGCAGCCACGTCGCCCGCCAGGTTCCCGGGAAGCACTTCGGCTTCCGCTATGACGATGTACTTTCGCGCATGGCCTCCGCCGCCGGCATCGCCTCTTCGATCCAGCGAGAGCTTCGGCGTGGCTGAACTGGTCGGCAGCGTGTCGCTGCAGGCGGCGAGAGCGAGAACGCCGGCCGCGACGCCGGCTAGTGTGCGAAAGCGCATGGCCACTACTCCTCCACCTTCGTGTGAACGAATCGGGCCGGAGCCCGCGAGAGCACGTGGGGACAGCGCTCCTCAATCCGCCGGCCGGATGGTCGCTGAAGAGGAGAACCGCGCGCCACCGCTGGCGATCCCGGTGGCGCGACGCTCCTAGCTTAGATGCAAATGGAGTCCGTCGCAATACTGGCGAGGCGACGCTCTAGTTCGCGGCCAGCTCTCCTCGATCGTCGAGCAGCGCCGCCATGGAGCTCTCGAGCAGCTCCAGGTCGAATGGCTTCTCGAGCACCGGCTGCCCCGCCGACTCCAGGAAGCCGCGGCTGCTCGCGCTCATCAGATCGCCCGTTATGAAGAGCGTGTGCGCGGCCAGATCCGGATGCTCGCGGCGCAGTATCTCGAAGAGCGCCGGGCCGTCGAGTCCACCCATGCGGAGATCGCAGGCAACCGCATCGAAGCGCTCCTCGCGCGCCGCCGCGAGCGCGGCGGCGCCGTCAGCCGCGGTCACCACCGTGAATCCCCTCGCGCGCGCGAACGACCTGACCGCGCTGTGCAGCGCCAGCTCGTCGTCCACGAAGAGCAGGCGCATCCCCGAAAGCGGCGAGCCGCCGCTCCGCTCGGCCAGCGATGCGGCGTCGGCATCCTCGGCGCTTTCGAGAGGAGGGAGCGCGATGCGAAAGGTGGTTCCATCGGCGTCGCTCTTGGCGATCGAGATCTCGCCGCCGTGCGACGCCACTATCCCGTAGCTCACACTTAGCCCCAGACCGGTGCCGCTCGACTTCGTCGTGTAGAACGGCTCGAACACGTGCGCCCGCACCTTCTCGGGGATTCCCGGACCCGTGTCGCTCACTTCCAGCACCACGTACCCGCCCTCCTCGAACGATCGCAGGGAGAGCGCTCCGCCGCCCTGCGGCTCCATCGCCTGGATCGCGTTGACCACCAGGTTGAGCAGGACCTGCTGGATCTGACGCGGATCGCCGCGCGTGAGCGGCAGATCGGCCGCCAGATCGTATTTCGCGGTGATGCCCAGCGAGTCCATCTCGTACAGCCTCAGCCGCATCGTGCGCTCCACGATGTCGTTGATCTGGATCGTGGCGTTCTCCCCTTCACTGCGCCGCGCGAAGGTGAGCAGGTCGCGCAGCACCTGGCTGGCACGCTGGGTTTCCGAGCAGATCACGTCCACCGATTCGCGCTGCTCCGGCCCCAGCGCGTCGTCGCGCTGCAGGAGCTGACCGAATGCGCTGATGGTGCAGAGCGGGTTGTTCACCTCGTGTGCGACGCCGGCAACCAGCTCCCCCACCGCGGCGAGCCGCTCGGTCTCGGCGAGCCGCACGCGCATCTCGCGCTCCGATGTCATGTCGCGTCCCAGCAGCAGCACCTGCGGCGGATCGGCCTCGGGGAGAAGCCGCGCCGCGAGCTGCACGATTCGCACTGTGGCACCCTCGCCCATCCCGTGACGGACGCGCAGCTCCAGTCGCGACGGTGCGCCCCTCCGCACCCAGGCCAGCTCGGTGCGCAGCCGCTCCACATCCTCGGGCGCGACGAATTCGTCGAGCGTGCGCCCCACCATCTGCACGGGGTGCACGCCGAAGATGTCGTGCACCGCGTCGTTCGCCTCTCTGATCCTGCCGCTCTCGAACACGGTGAGCACCGCGTCGGGCGCGGCGCGGAAGAGCGTCCGGAAGCGCCACTCCGCCTTGCGCAGCGTCTCGAGGAGATCGGCGTTCGCCAGCGCCACCGACAGCAGATCCGCCATCGCCTCCACGTGCGCCACGTCGGACTCGGAATAGTCGCGCTCCCGCTCCGAGAGGAGCGTGATCGCACCGATGCACTCGCCCCTGCGCTGCAGCGGGACCACCACCGCGGAACGTGCGCCCTCGCCGACGGGGATGTCGGGCGACGGTTCGGCGGAGCGTTCGGCATCGGGGGTCCACCACGCGGTGGCGGAGCGCGCGGTGCGGCCCATCGCGCTCCCCACCGTCGGAAACGACTTCCCCGCGAGCGAGTCGCCGAGCCCCGCGGTGATGGCGATCTCCACCCGGTCGCCGTCGAAGAGTCCCACCGCGCCTCCCTCGACGCGCAGCACGTCCATCGCCGCCTCTATGAAGCGCCGCAGGACCCGCTCGGGTGTGAGCTCCAGCGCGATCTGCTGGCCGAGCGTCCACATCCGCTGCATCACGCGATGCGCCTCCGCGAGCTCCGCGGTGCGCGCGGCCACGTGCCGCTCCAGCACGGCCGACTGTTCGCGCTCCGCCTGCGCCGCGCGCTCCAGCACCGACGTGGTGCGCTGCTGTCCCCAGAGCGCGTAGCCCGCGCGCAGCGCGAGGAGAATTCCGAAGAGGAGGAGCGCGAGTCCCAGCGACTCGCTCCGGTCGCCGCTCAGCGCGAGCGCGGTGGCGCTGCCGACCGCGATGACGATCGCGATGACGATCGAGAAGGTCCGCACCCGCGCGGCGTCGCTGGCATACGTCGGCGACTCCACGGAGTCCTCGTTCGAGACCCTGGCTCCGCTCTCGCGGATGCCGTGGATGAAGCACCAGACCGCCACCGCCCAGAGAACGAGCACCACGCGCGGCACCGGCGCGCCCCCCAGCAACACCGGCTTCACGTACAGGAAGTTCGCGACTCCCATGGCGAGGGTGCCGAGCGACAGCGCGCTGGCCAGCCGCTCTCCGAGCACTTCGCCACGCCACGCGAGAAGGAGCGCCACGAGAATCACGTTCGCGGCGGCGAGCGTATTGGAGGTGAGCGCCAGTGCGCGCAGCGAGGGATCACGAACGATCGAGATGCCGGAAGGTCCATCGAGCTGCACGAGCACCACGGCGGCAGCCACGATGAACAGGAGCGCATCCACGATCGCCTCGAAGCGCATCCAGTTGCGGTGCCGGTAGCGGCCGAGCGCGGTGGCGAAGCCCGCGAGTATGCTCACGTGCAGCGCCACGCCGGCGTACGCCTCGATCACCGAGGGGCCGTGAAAGAGCGTGGCGGCGTTGTAGGCGGCGATGGAGCGCGCGGCGAACGCGAAGGCACCGCCCGCGGCGAGTGCGGTGAAGAGTGCCAGCCGCGTCCCCCGCGCACCGCTGGCAGAGAGGCCGTACAGCCAGGCGACGCCGGCGAACTGGATCGCGAGGAGCGCATCCACGAGAGCGGCAGTACCCGGCGCGCGTGGCGGCAGGAGCACGACCCAGGCGATCGTGAGAGCCGCGAGGACTTTCACGGGCACGACTACGCTCGAAGCGACGACTGGAACGCGATTCCGATTCATTCGCTGCGGTGGAGGGAGAGGGATCAGCCCGGCGGCGCGCAGGTGGGCACGGACCGACGTCGTCCGGAGCGGCTGCTACCGTGAGAAGGACGCGTGAGCGGACGCGGAGGTTGCGCGCCGGGCGCTCGCGCCGCCCGGGCTCGCCCTCAGTGTATCCCGTCGCCTATGCGTCCCCACCTGACTCGCCAGTCGGCGAAGTCGATCGACAGGTAGATGAACATCGGCTTTCCGCGGATGTTCTCTCGAGGGATCGGCCCGTAGTAGCGGGCGTCCACGGAATTGTACCGGTTGTCGCCGAGCGAGAAGTAGTGCTTCGGCGGAATCACGATCGGCCCCCAGTCATCGTGCGTAGGCTGCTCCGGCGGCGGGCCGAAGCGCGAGCCGGTGATCTCGTAGCTCTGCTGCCAGGAGAAGCTGGGATCCGGCGCGTCCTCCCAGCCGAGCGGCTTCAGTGCCTCGCCGCCGGGGCGCGGCTCGGCGTCGCCGTTCACGTACAGGAGACCTTCGCGCATGTAGAGCGTGTCGCCCGGCGTACCGACGAGCCGCTTCACGACAATGGGCTGGAGCGGGAGACCGTTGCGCAGCTCCGGGCGAAGCCTCGCCTGAGACGGCGACTGATAAACGGCGACGCTGTTGCGGGCAGGGTCGGAGAAGCCCGGCAGATTCACGTTCGTGAACGGGATGTGCGCGCCGTACACCGCCTTGTTCACGAACAGGAAGTCGCCCACGAGGAGCGTGGGCTCCATGCTCCCCGACGGGATGTGATACGCCTCGACGAGGAAAGTGCGTATCACGAGGAAGATGATCACCGCGCCGATGATCTCCTTCAGCGCCAGCCGGCTGATCCACGGCGTGCGCTTCGAGCCGCCCGCACGAGCCGCCGCCACGACGTTTCTGTGGTCGGGCTTCTGCTGCTTCTCTCTCTTCGTTGCCACTGAGTAACGCTTCTCCGGGTGGGTATCGATGCGAAGCTAGCGCGGGTCGCCGCGCACGGCGAGGGGAGCGCCACGCTGGTGGTACGCCAGGAAAAAGGGGGCGTTCCACTCGGAACACCCCCTTTTCGGCCATCCTGGTTCGCGTTCTGATTCAGCTCACGTGCTGGCTGACGAGCTTCGTCATGTCGAACATCGAGACCCGCTTCTTGCCGCCGAACACCTTTCCGAGCTTGTCGTCGGCGTTGATCATCCGGCGCTCCTTCGCGTCCTGGAGGCCGTTCTTCTTGATGTAGGCCCAGAGCTTCTTGGTGACCTCGGTGCGTGGCATCGGGCTCGAGCCCACCACCGCAGCGAGCGCCTCATCGGGCTGCACGGGCTTCATGAAAGCCGCATTCGGCTTGCGCTTCTTCTTCGGAGCGGCCTTGCGCGCCGCCTTCTTCGTGGTCTTGCGGACGCTCTTGGCGGATGCCTTGCGCGCCTTCTTGGCTGTCGACTTGCGAGCAGTCTTGGCAGCCGCCTTCTTCCGGGTGCCCTTCTTGGCAGCCGACTTCCTGGCGGTGCTCTTCTTCGCAGCCTTCTTTTTCGCTCCGCCCTTTTTCTTGGTGGCCATCGATGACCTCTCCGATTGGTGAAAGGATCGCGTTCTACAGAGGGAACACGGGTCCATCGCGGAGCAAAGTAAAGATGTCCTGCGTATGCGCAATAGGTTGCGCGATGATTTTTTCTCCGGCGAGCCTTTCTCTCACGCCTCTCGAACACTCTCGAATGGCATTCGCCGGCTCTCCATGAGCCCCGTGCGTCGTGTCGGAGACGACGCTGCGAGCTTCCAGCAACTCGCCGCTGGGCTATCTTTCCCCCGGACCGAACGCAGGAGCAACGATCATCATG
>JBIQLU010000113.1:8709-11181 GCA_044463985.1 Gemmatimonas aurantiaca
GTTCGCTCGTACGCTCCGGGCTCCGCCGAGCGCGCATCGCTCAAGGCACGTCTCGTGGAGATGGCCGGCGAGCGCGCGGACATCCCCGTCATCATCGGCGGCAGGGAATTTCGCAGCGGAGAGACGGCGCAGACCGTGATGCCGCACGCCCACGGCCACGTCCTCGCCGACTGGCACAAGGCCACCGACGAGCAGGTGACGGCGGCCATCGCCGCCGCGCGCGAGGCGCGGCGCGAGTGGGGAAGCTGGGCATGGGAAGACCGCGCCGCGGTGTTTCTCAAGGCGGCGGAGCTCCTCGCCACGACCTGGCGCGACACTCTCAACGCCGCGACCATGCTCGGCCAGTCGAAGACGGCGTATCAGGCGGAGATCGACTCCGCGTGCGAGCTCATCGACTTCTGGCGTTTCAATCCGCACTTCGCGCAGGAGCTCTACCAGGAGCAGCCGCTGAGCAATGCGGCCATGTGGAACCAGCTCGACTACCGGCCGCTCGAGGGATTCGTCTACGCGGTGACGCCGTTCAACTTCACGTCGATCGCCGGCAATCTCCCCACCGCGCCCGCGCTCATGGGGAACACGGTAGTCTGGAAGCCGGCGAGTTCGGCGATGCTGAGCGCGTACTACCTGATGAAGCTCCTCGAGGAAGCGGGCCTCCCGCCCGGCGTCATCAACTTCGTACCCGGCGATCCGGCAGCGATCTCGCACCGTCTCATCGACGACCGCGACTTCGCAGGTGTGCATTTCACCGGCAGCACGGCGGTGTTCAATTCGATCTGGACTCAGATCGGCGCGAACATCGCGAACTACCACGGCTACCCGCGGATCGTGGGCGAGACGGGCGGGAAGGACTTCATCGTCGCGCACGCCTCGGCCGATGCGGAGGCGCTCGCGGTGGCGATCGCGCGTGGCGGCTTCGAGTACCAGGGACAGAAGTGCTCGGCGGTGAGCCGCGTGTACATCCCCGAGTCGCTCTGGAAGGAAGTTCGCGACCGGACGGCCGCGATCATGAGCGAGATCCGCATGGGCGACCCGGCCGACTTCCGCAACTTCGTGGGAGCCGTGATCGACCGGAAATCGTTCACCAAGATCAGCGGCTACCTGGACGACGCCGCGAAGAACGCGAAGGTGGTGGCCGGCGGAAAGGCGCGCGGTGAGGACGGATATTTCGTCGAGCCCACGCTCGTGGAGACGCGCGATCCGGGCTACCGGCTCCTCTGCGAGGAGATCTTCGGCCCGGTGGTCACGGCCTACGTGTACCCCGATGCGCGCTACACGGAGACGCTGGAGCTGGTGGACCGCACATCTCCGTACGCGCTCACCGGGTCGGTGTTCGCGCGCGACCGCGCGGCCATTCGCGAAGCCGCCGCGCTGCTGCGCAACGCCGCGGGAAACTTCTACATCAACGACAAACCCACCGGCGCCGTGGTAGGGCAGCAGCCCTTCGGCGGCGCGCGCGCGTCGGGCACCAACGACAAGGCAGGCTCCATGCTCAACCTCACGCGCTGGGTGAGCGCGCGCGCGGTGAAGGAGACGTTCAGTCCGCCGCGCGACTACGCATACCCGTTCATGGGCGAGGAGTGAGAGCTTGAGACATCGCTTCGTAACCTGCGACATCTTCACTTCGCAAGTCTTCGGCGGGAACCCGCTCGCGGTATTCCCGGATGCGAGCGGGATCCCCGAGGAGTCGCTGCAGCAGATCGCGCGGGAGTTCAACCTGTCGGAGACGGTATTCATCCTGCCGCCCGCCGACGACTCGCACACGCGGCGACTCCGGATCTTCACCCCGGCCGCGGAGATTCCCTTCGCGGGCCATCCCACGGTGGGCGCCGCTTTCGTGCTCGCCACTCTCGGGGAGATCGATCTCGTCGACGATGAGACGCACGTGGTGTTCGAGGAAGGCGTGGGCCCCGTGCCCGTGCTGATCCGTTCGCGGGGCGGGAAGCCGGTCTTCACGCAGCTCACCACTGCGGTGCGCCCGGAGATCGGCCCGCCCGCGCCGGGGAGATCGATCCTCGCCGACATGCTCTCTCTCGAGACGGCCGACATCCTGGGCGGAATGAGCGCGCCGCAGGCAGTCTCGTGCGGGCTCCCGTTCCTGATCGTTCCCCTGAAGGACCGCGACGCGGTGAGGCGCGCGAAGGTTCGCCTCGATCACTGGGAATCGTCGCTGCGCATGTACTGGGCACCGTCGATCATGGTGTTCGCGCGCGACGCGGAGCTCGAGGGCTCCGACATCCGCGCCCGCGTATTCGTTCCCGGTCTCGCAGTCCCCGAAGATCCCGCCACCGGCTCCGCCGCCGCCGCCCTCGGCGCCTACCTCGGCGCTCGCGACACCACCGGCACCACGAGCCTGCACTACGTCGTCGAACAGGGCTTCGAGATGGGACGCCCGAGCATCCTCGTGATCGACGTCGAGAAGGAAGACTCCACCGTCACCACCGTCAAAGTCGGCGGCGAAGCCGTCATGGTTTC
>JBIQLU010000114.1:0-4245 GCA_044463985.1 Gemmatimonas aurantiaca
CGGTGGGAGCCATCGTTCGAAGTCGCGATCGAATGCGGCGATCCCCCACTCGCCGGCGATGTACACCATGTGCCGCGATGCCGCGACTCCCGTTATGACATCGAATGCCGTGAGGACGACGCGATCTTCGTTCGCCCCTCCGGATGCGGAGGGTGCGATGCCGGCGCCGCCTGGTGCCGCGGCACACGCCGCCGTCAGCGCGGTGAGGGCGATGGCGGCGGCAATGGTTGCGCGGCGCACACGCAGCTCACCGCTCACGTCGCTCCGACCGCAGGGAGCTCGGCCAGCATCGGATAGACCAGTGGTTCCGGACAATCCGTCCATACGTCTGCGATGCACGCTTCCACGTCGGCGAGCGTGGTGCCACGCGCGCTCTGCGCAGCATGTCTCGATGGGCGGCCGCGATGCGCGCGACCGGCGTGACGACGCTCGGCGATCTCCGCCGCGCGGCCGTGCACCCACGCCGCCGCGGCGCCAGCGTCGGCAGGATCGCCTACCTGGCCGAGCAGCGTAGCGGCGATGCCGCCAAGCAGATCACCACTCCCCGCCGTGGCGAGGGTGGGCGTGCCTCTGGCGCTCACGAGCCTGCGCCCGTCCGGCGCGCTCACCACGGTCGGGACGCCCTTGAGCAGCACCGCCGCACCTGTCGTGCGCGCCAGATCGGCGCCGACCTCGAAGCGGCGGTCGAGTACTTCGCGCAACTCCAGCCCGGCAAGCCGGCCGAACTCCGGTGCGTGTGGCGTGAGAAGCGCCTTTCGTTCCCCGAGCAGCTTCCCGAGCGCCGCCGCTTCGCCCGCGAAGACATTGAGCGCGTCGGCGTCCAGCACGACCGGTCCTCGCCATACGTCGAGCAGCGACTCCACCATCTTCCGTGTTTCGTTCGAAGCGCCGAGCCCTGGACCCACGAGCACGACGTCCGCCCAGCCGCTCACCACTTCTTCCCACTCCGACGCAGCGGGGCCAGGCCACGCGCGCGCCAGAGCGTGGGGCTCGCTCGCCTGCACCGCGGAAAGCGATTCGGCCGACACCACGAGACGCACCATCCCGATCCCGCTCCGCATGGCGGCGCGCGCAGCGAGCACGGGAGCTCCTGCCATCCCGCGCTGGCCGCCGATTATGACGAGCTTGCCGCGCGTGCCCTTGTGTGCGTCCGCGGCGAAGGGAGGAACCACCGAACGAAGCCACGCGTCGTCAATCAGCACTGGCGATTTCGCGGCGACGCTCGAAGCAGTACCGCCGAGCGCGCGATCGACAACTTCGCGTGGCAGGCCGATGTCCAGCAGCACGACCCTTCCCACCGATCCACGCGCCACGAGTATCCCGCGCTTGATGGTGCCAAAGGTGAGCGTGACGTCTGCCCGGATGGCTCCGGCGGCCGCGCCCGTATCGGCGTCCACGCCACTCGGGATGTCGAGCGAAACGACCACCGTTCCCGCATCGCGCGCACGTGCGATTCGCGCGATTGCGCCGGCCACCGGTTCGCGCGGCTCGCCGCGTGTGCCGGTACCGAGGAGCGCATCGACGATCAACGCTGGTGCAGGAGCGCCGATCGTGCGTTCATCCTCCGAGTACTGGATCACGCGAACCAGCGGGTCGGCCTCCGCCAGCGCGCGCTCCGCGCGTGCGTCATCGGTGCGAAGCTCGCCGACCTGTATCACGTCGACAGCGACCCCGGTGGAAGCGAGAGCACGTGCCACGACCCACCCATCGCCACCGTTGTTGCCGGCGCCGGCGTAGACCACCAACGCACCTGCACGCAGTCGAGCGGCGCGAGTCTTCTCGCGCAGCAGCTTCGCGATCTCGCCCGCCGCCGCGGCGCCGGCGCGCTGCATCAGCGCGCGCGAGGGAATTCCCGACGCGATCGCGCGCGAGTCGAATCCCGCAGCCTCCGCCGCGGTCGTGACGACGGCGGCGCATCGGCCGGGAGCGGCCTCCTCGCAAGAACGGCGGTCCCCCCCTTCGCTGACGGGACCGCCGTTTCCACCTGCGCCCGCGCGCAAGCTCATTTGTGTGATTGGCTGAGCGCTCTACCGAAGCTGATCTCGCCGTTGTCGATGCGGATGTTGAAGCCGCACTCCGGGTTGTTGCAGACCCAGGCCTTGAAGGTGATCGGCGCCCCATCGCGACCGTAGTCGCTCAGTGGGAGCATGTTTCCCTTCCCGCACTTGCGGCATGCCGGCAGTTCCTGCACGTCCATCAGTCCTCACCTCCTCCCGAACTCCGCGTACCAGCGCGCACGATCCGTACCGGACGCCACCGCCTGGTTCGACCTACCCGATCTCCACCACGCTCCAGGGATATTCCAGCTCGAAGGCTTGATCGAAGTGGAAGACGTCCGCAAACTCGTCGCGCGTGTCGGTGGGCTGGCTGATCAGAAGACCCAGCTCGACCAGCGTGAACACGATATCACCGATGTCCACCGTGGATCGAACACCCCAGTGCTCCAGTACGAGGCGTGCCATGACACCGTAGCGCTGCAGTGCCAGGTCGCGACACGCCACGGCCAGCTCGCGGCCGGCTATGTGGCGGCGTTCGGGGAGGTTCGCCTGACAGTACTCCAGAGCTGCGAGCACGAACAGGTACGCACCCTCCTCGAAACGCGGGTCGCGGGCCCGGATTCGATCCATTATTCCGTCTCGAAAACACAGCTGCGGCAACGGTCCTTCCCCGATACGGAGCCACGATGCAACCAGCCGCCGAAGCGGCTGGTGGACTTCGCGCAAAGATGAAGTCCGGGTAGCGAATTCACAACCGGGCAGCGGGCTCGGCGGCCGCCGTATAGAGCGGGAAGCCGCTCACGAGCTGCCGCACTTCGGCGCCCGCGGCGCGAATCACCGATTCGTCGTCCGGCGCGCGCAGCACTCGATCCATGAGCGCGGCGATCGTCCGCATCTCCCCTTCCCGCATGCCGCGAGTGGTGACCGCCGATGTGCCGATCCGCATGCCGCTGGTGACGAACGGCGAGCGGGTTTCGCCGGGAACCGTGTTCTTGTTCACGGTGATGTGTGCGGCTCCCAGCGCTTCCTCCGCAGCCTTCCCCGTTATTCCGGTGCTGCGCAGATCCACCAGCATGAGGTGGTTGTCGGTTCCGCCGGACACTATCGAGTAGCCGCGTTCCATCAGCGCGTCCGCGAGGGTGCGCGCGTTGGCCACCACCTGCTTCGCGTACTCCACGAACGACGGCTCCATCGCTTCCCGGAGCGACACGGCCTTCGCGGCGATCACGTGCATGAGCGGGCCTCCCTGAATGCCGGGGAAGACCTGCTTGTCGATCAGCTTCGCGTGCTCCGCCTTGCACAGTACGAGACCGCCGCGCGGACCGCGCAGCGTCTTGTGCGTGGTGGTCGTGACCGCGTCGGAGTGCGGGACCGGCGAGGGATACAACCCTGCCGCCACCAGACCGGCAACGTGCGCCATGTCGACCATGAGCCGCGCGCCCACTTCCCGGGCGATGTCGCCGAACGCGGCGAAGTCGAGCGGACGCGAGTACGCGCTGAAGCCGGCCACGATCATCTTCGGCCGGTGCTGGCGCGCCGTGTCGCGAACCTGGTCCATGTCGATCAGCCCGGTGTCCTCGCGCACGCCATACGATGCTATGTCGTAGAGTATGCCCGAGAAGTTGACCGGCGATCCATGCGTGAGGTGGCCTCCGTGCGAGAGGTTCATCCCCAGCACCTTGTCGCCCGGCTTCACGAAGGCGAAGTACACCGCCATGTTCGCCTGCGCACCGGAGTGCGGCTGCACGTTCGCGTGCTCCGCGCCGAAGAGCTGCTTCGCACGATCGATGGCGAGCTGCTCGGCCACGTCCACGACTTCGCACCCACCATAGTAGCGCTTACCCGGGTAGCCCTCCGCGTACTTGTTCGTGAGCGGCGAACCCATCGCTTCCATCACTGCCGGCGACACGAAGTTCTCGCTCGCTATGAGCTCGATTCCATCTTCCTGCCGCCGTGCTTCATCGTCTATGACGCGGGCGATCTCCGGATCGGCCGCGCGCAAGGCCGCCCCGGGGGGGCGGCAGTCCCATTCAGTCCAGCGCATTCGGTTCTCCGGTGTGTGCTATGCCTTGTTCGGCCACTGCGGCCAGGTCTTCACCAGCGACGCTACCGCGCGCAGGCGACGCTCGGCGAGGCGGTCAGCTGCCTCGTAGGTGGGGATCCGCTCGCTGCGGGATATCTCGAAGACGCCGAGCGTGGTGTCGTAGATGTCGTCGGCCTTGCGCAGAGCGCGCGCCGCATCCCACCC
>JBIQLU010000114.1:4345-10919 GCA_044463985.1 Gemmatimonas aurantiaca
AGTCGGGCGTGTAGAGAATGCCGCGCTCCTCGAGCACGTCGCCGTGACGCTCCTCCAGCAACTGGTTGTTGGCGGCGCCCGCGACTATCTCGACCTTCAACTTCGGGATCGTATCATCGTTGATGATCCCGCCGAGCGCGCACGGAGAGAAGATGTCCGCTTCCACGCCGTAGATCTCATCGGTCTTCACGGCGCGCGCACCGAAATCGTTCACCACGCGCTTCACGCGCTCGGCGTCGATGTCGGTCACCACGAGCTTCGCGCCCGCCTCGTGCAGCTCCCTGGCCAGATAGTAGCCCACGTGCCCCGCGCCCTGCACCGCGACGGTCTTGCCGGAGAGAGAATCGGAGCCCCAGTGGAAGCGAGCCGCCGCCTGCACCGCCCTGAAGACACCGTGCGCCGTCACCGGCGACGGGTCGCCCGACTTGCCCGCGAGGCCGGTGACGTAGTCGGTTTCCATGTGCACGAACTCCATGTCGCTCGTGCTCGTGCCCACGTCCTCCGCCGTGATGTACCGGCCACCCTGCACTTCCACGAACCGGCCGTGTGCGCGGAAGATCATCTCGCGCGCCTGCGTGCGGTTGTCGCCGATGATCACGGACTTGCCGCCACCGAGGTTCAGCCCCGCGACGGCGTTCTTGTAAGTCATCCCCCGCGCCAGTCGCAGCGCGTCGATAATGGCCTCTTCATCGGAGGCGTAGCTCCAGAAGCGCGTCCCGCCGAGCGCGGGGCCGAGCGTGGTGCTGTGTATGGCGATGATCCCTCGGTATCCCGCCGACGGATCGCTGCAGAGCACGAGCTGCTCGTGCCCCATCTCGGCGATCCGATCGAAGATTCCCTGCTGGGAAGTGGGTGTGGCGATCTCGGTTATGGACATGGTCTCGAAAATGGACTGAGAATGGCGATCCGCCTCGAGCGAGGCGGCCGCATCAACTGGCGTACAGCTCCCTCGCAATCACGATGCGCTGAATCTCGGAAGTTCCCTCGTAGATCTCCGTGGCCTTGGCGTCGCGGAAGTAGCGCTCCACTGGATAATCCTTCACGTATCCGTAGCCGCCGAAGATCTGGATCGCCTGCGTGGTGACCCACATGGCGGTCTCGCTGGCCAGGAGCTTGCTCATGCTGCTGAACTGCGTGATCGGCTCGCCGCGATCCTTCGCCGCGGCCGCGGAGTACAGGAGCGCGCGCGCCGCGGTGATGCGCGTGGCCATATCGGCGAGCTTGAACTGGATGGCCTCGAATTCCTTGAGCGGCTTCCCGAACTGCCGGCGCTCCGCCGCGTAGGCGGTGGACTGCTCCAGCGCCGCGCGCGCGATCCCCACGGCCTGCGCCGAGATGCCGAGCCGGCCGTTGTCGAGCGATTGCATGGCGTACACGAAGCCCATCCCCTCGCCACCCAGAAGATTCGCGGCGGGCACGCGCAGATCCTCGAACACGAGCTGCACGGTTGGCGAGGCGCGCAGCCCCATCTTGTCTTCCTTCTTGCCGACCTTGAAGCCCGGCATGTCGGGTGTAACGATGAACGCGCTGATCCCGCGCGCGCCGCGCCGGTCATCCGGCTTGTCGGTACGAGCCATGGCTATGATCACGCCCGCGTGGCTCCCGCTGCTGACCCATGCCTTGGTGCCGTTCAATACCCAGCAGTCGCCGTCCTTGACCGCCTGCGTCGCGAGCGACGCAGCGTCGGAGCCGGCGTCCGGTTCCGAAAGCGCGAACGCGCCGAGGAGCTCCCCCTGCGCCATCGGCTTCAGATATCGTTCCTTCTGCTCGTCGGTTCCCCAGCGCAGCAGCATCTGCGTGGGGAGCGAGTTGTGCACGCTCATCGCCACCGCCACCGATGCATCGACGCGCGCGATTTCCTCGAGCGCGACGAGATAGGTGCGTGTATCGAGCCCGAGTCCGCCGTTCTCCTCCGGGATGAGCATACCGAGAAAGCCGAGCTCCCCCAGCCTGCGAATCGTCTCCGGTTCGAAGTGCGCGTCGCGATCCCACGCTTCGGAGTGTGGCGCGATTTCAGCCTCGGCAAACTCGCGCGCCATCTGCTGGATCTCGAGCTGTTCTTCGGTGAGGGGAATGAGGGCCCAGGACATGGTGATTGAAGTGAAGAGAAAGCAGAAAGCAGACAGCAGAAAGCAGGAACTATCTCGGCATGGCGATCGCTACCCCGACGTAGTAGTTCCTGCCGTCTGCTGTATGCTGTCTGCCCTCTGCTCCGCCGCTCTCTCGGAATAGTCGTAGAACCCACGCCCGGCCTTCCTCCCCAGCCATCCGGCGGCGACGTACTTGCGGAGGAGTGGGCAGGGGCGGTACTTGGGGTCGCCGAGTCCCGTGTGGAGAACCTGCAGGATCGAGACGCAGGTGTCGAGGCCGATCAGGTCCGCGAGCGCGAGGGGGCCCATCGGATGGTTCATCCCGAGCTTCATCACCTGGTCTATCGCTTCGATCGAGCCCACTCCCTCCATGAGGCAGTACACCGCCTCGTTGATCATCGGCATCAGGACGCGATTGGAAACGAAGCCGGGGTAGTCGTTCACTTCCACCGGCGTCTTGCCGACCTTCTGCGCGAGATCGAACACTGCGCGCGTCGTGGCATCGGAGGTGGCGAGCCCGCGTATCACCTCCACGAGCTGCATCACCGGAACCGGGTTCATGAAGTGCATTCCGATGACCTGCTCGGGGCGGGAAGTGCGCGCGGCGATCTCCGTTATGGAAATGGAGCTCGTGTTCGAGGCGAGGATGGCCTCCGGCGGCGCGAGCCGGTCGATGTCTGCGAAGATTCCGAACTTGAGATCGGCGCGCTCCGTGGCCGCCTCGATCACCACGTCGGCGTCGCCAACGAGATCGAGCGCGCCCGAGGTCGTGATGCGCTCCAGCGCGGCGTCGCGCGACGCCGGATCGAGCGTACCCTTGCGCACCTGGCGCGTCATGTTCTTTTCGATCGTCGCCATGCCCCGCTCGAGCGACTCGGCGGACACGTCGATCATCGTGACGGGATAGCCCGACGCCGCGAAGACGTGCGCGATCCCGCTCCCCATCTGCCCCGCTCCCACCACAGCTATGCGTCTCTCCGCCATGACTCCACTCTCTACGATTCGTTGACCGTCGTTCTTCCGCGCCGCCGCCAGGCCATCAGGGCCCAGAGACCGGCCATCATCCCGAGCGCAGCACCCACTCCACCTTCCGGACCCCAGCTACCACCCGTCGCCCAATCCGGCCCGCTGTCCACTATGCGATAACCCGGCGCAGTGGTCGGCAGACCGCTCACGGCAGTGTGCAGCACCGCGGCCATCGACCAGTTCCACGCGAAATGCGCCATCCAAGCCGCATACAGACTGTCCGTCAGCAGCAGTATCCCGCCCAGAAAGATCCCTGCGAGCGTCACCAGCAACGTGGACTGCACGTCGGCGCCGGGATTGCCGTAGTGCAGCAATCCGAAGATCACGCTCGTGAGCAGGAGCGCTCCCTTCCACCCCATCCCTTCGCGCGCAGTCGCGAACAGATAGCCGCGCGCCATCACCTCTTCCGCGAGCGACTGCGGCAGAAAAAAGAGCGCCAGCGTCGCCGCGTAGCTCAGCCACGTACCGACCGCGCCGCCCGATGCGCCTGCAGGTTCCGTCTGGAGCCAGCGCACCAGCAACAGCACCCCCGAAGGGATGAGTATGCAGGCCGAACCGAGCAGCAGCCCCACAGCGAGCCGAGGAAGCGTAGCCTGGATCCGGCCGAGCCCCACGAAAGACCACGGCCGCCGATCCACCCACCGCAGCATCACCTGATGCGCGAACAGCCCCGCCAGCAGAAGCGACCAGAACGCGACGGTCTGCTTCTGCCAGTACGTCGTGGGCCGCACCAGATACACCGACACCACCGACAGCACGGCCATGGCGACGACGAGCACGAACAGGAAGCAGACCCATTTCCACGGGGTCCGCAGACGCCCGTCGTTGCCAAAAAAGAAAGCGCGCGCCGTCAAGCGCGCGCACCGTCCGTACGTCCCCTCGAGAGCGCGCCAGCGACGAGCGCTTTCACGAGATCCATCGCGAGAAATGGAATCGACCCTAGCAGAACCGCCGTCGTGATGCTGCCGGTGAGTATGGTGAGCTGCGCGATTCCGCCGACGTGTATCAGCACCATTCCCAGCGCCGCCGCCAGAACGCGCCCGCCGTAGGCCGGGAACCTCCGCGATACCACGCCCGCAGCGTACGCCGCAATCGGGAAAGCGAGGAGGTAGCCGCCAGTGGGTCCGATGAGACGCAGCACACCGGGCGCTCCCATCGGCGCGAACACCGGCAGTCCAGCGGCGCCAGCGGCGAGATAGAGAATCATGCTCGCCGCGCCGGCGCGCGGACCCAGCCACAATCCGGCAAGGATCGCGGCGAGCGGCGAGAGCGTCATCGGCACCGCGGTGCCCGGAAGAGGTATCGCGATCTGGGACGCGGCGGCCATCGCCACCGCGAACCCTGCCACTCCGATGACTGTGCGACGGCGGTCCCGTACGAGGGAAAGTGCGGATTCGTCGATCAATTCACGCGCTCCACGCTGAGGGCAACTGCATTTCCACCACCCAGGCAGAGCGTCGCAAGCCCGGTGGAGGCACCACGGTTCTTCATAGCGTACAACAGAGTCGTCAGGATGCGCGCGCCGCTCGCTCCGATCGGGTGCCCGAGAGCTATGGCACCGCCGTTCACGTTCACCCGGTCCCAATCCCAGCCGAGTGCAGCGCCGTCGGCGAGCGCCTGCGACGCGAACGCCTCGTTCGCCTCGATGAGGTCGTAGTCGCCGATGCTGGCGCCGGTCTTCTTCATGAGATTGCGAACGGCGAAGATGGGCGCGAAGAAGAGATCGCGCGGCTCGCCGCCGCCGGCGGCGTAGCCCGTAATGCGCGCGAGCATCTCGAGCCCGTGCGCGCGGGCGTACTCCTCGGAAACCACCACCAACGCCGACGCGCCGTCGTTGAGCCCCGGCGCGTTGCCGGCGGTGACGGTGAGATCGGCGGGCGCGATGTCCGCGGGCGCGTCCTTCGGAAACGCGGGACGCAGCTTCGCGAGCTGCTCGAGCGACGTGTCGCGGCGCGGACCCTCGTCCACGCTCACCTGCGTCGGGCCCTTCCGCCCCGGTACTTCCACCGGAACTATCTCGTCCTCGAAGCGCCCCTCATCGATCGCGGCGACCGCCTTCTGGTGCGAGCCGAGAGCGAACTCGTCCTGCATCGCGCGCGTGATCTCCGCCTTCTTCGCCGTGTACTCGGCGTGGCCGCCCATGTGCACGTCGCAGAACGAGCACCAGAGCCCGTCCTTGATCAGCCCGTCCACGAGCTTCTGGTCGCCGAACTTCACGCCCGAACGCATCCCGTACACGTAGTACGGCGCGTTGGACATCGACTCCTGGCCACCGGCGATCACCACCTGCTGGTCACCGGCGCGAATCGACTGTGCGGCGAGCATCACGGCCTTGAGTCCGGAACCGCACACCTTGTTGATGGTGACCGCGGGCACCACACCGGGGATTCCCGCCCTGATCGCCGCCTGCCGGGCGGGAGCCTGCCCCACGCCGCCCTGGATCACGTTCCCCATTATTACTTCATCGATGTCCTCGGGGGAAACTCCCGAGCGATCGACCGCTGCACGGATGGCGATTGCGCCGAGCTCCGGCGCATCGAGGGGTGCAAGCGCGCCGAGAAACTTTCCGATCGGCGTGCGCACCGCGCTCACGATCACCGGCGTGCGCGAAGCCTCGTAGTTGGTCTTTGCCATGCCCGGAAAGCTATCGCGCGACTGCAGCCGAAACAACGTAACGACGGGGTCAGGTACTTTATGTAGAGCTGCCGGCAGCGCCGCTGCCGGCAGCTCTACATAAAGTACCTGACCCCGTCGTTACGCATGATGCGGCTGCCCGTGGTACGCGACCTGCCCTTCCGAGAGCGTCCTCGCCGCGTGACCCTCGCGCCGGCGATCGTTCCAATGACGCACCGTCAGGAGGAGGACACATGGCAACCAACGAATCACTCCAGCAGCTCTACGTGGACGAGCTTCGCGACCTCATGAGTGCCGAGCACATGATTCTCAAGGCGCTCCCGAAGATGGCCGAGAAGGCGAGCCACTCGAGCCTCGGTCAGGCGCTCCGCGAACACGAGAAGCAGACGCGAGAGCACGTGCGCCGTCTCGAGCAGGTCTTCGGCATGCTTGGCATCAAGCCGGAGGAGAAGAAGTGCAAGGGGATGGAGGGGATCATCGAGGAAGGCAAGGAAGTGCTGAAGGAGTACGATGACAGCGACGTTCTCGATGCCGCGCTGATCGCGGCAGCGCAGCGCGTCGAACATTACGAGATGGCCGCGTATGGCTGCGTGAGAACCTACGCGAACGCTCTCGGGCTCGGCGAGCAGCAGGAGCTTCTTCAGCGGACGCTCGACGAAGAGGGAAAGGCCGACCACCTGCTCACCCGGATCGCGGAAGAGGTGGTGAACATCGATGCACTGAAGGCGTGACGGGCGAGACGACGGGGTCAGGCACCTGATGTAGAGGTTCCGGCAGCGCTGGTGCCGGGGCCTCTACATCAGGTGGCTGGCCCCGTCGTCTCC
>JBIQLU010000115.1:0-10918 GCA_044463985.1 Gemmatimonas aurantiaca
CGTACGAGACGCTGCGCAAGGCCGGCGCGGCCGCTCGCTTCATGCTCGTCGCGGCAGCGGCCCAGCAGTGGGGTGTGGATGCGTCTTCATGCCGCGCGGAGAAGGGCACCGTGCTGCACGCTGCCACGGGGCGGAAGCTCACGTACGGCCAACTCGTCGCCCGCGCTGCCACACTCGAAGTGCCGGAAGACCCGCCTCTCAAGGATCCGAAGGACTTCACGCTCCTCGGCAAGCCGATGCCGCGCCTCGACACGCCCGAGAAGGTGAACGGGAAGGCGCGCTTCGGTATCGACGTACGACTGCCGGGAATGCTCTACGCTTCGATCGAGCGCTCCGCCGTGTTCGGCGGCAAGCCGGCGAAGGTGGATGCTGCGCGCGCCAGGGCCATGCCCGGCGTGAAGAAGGTGGTGCAGGTGGGATGGTCGCCTGATGAGCGTGCGGCAGCACGCGCGCAGTACGGTGTCGCGGTGGTAGCGGACCACTACTGGCAGGCGCTGAACGCGCGACGCGCACTCGCCGTCGAGTGGGACGAAGGATCCAACGCTTCGCTGAGCAGCGAGGAGATCAGCGCGCGGCTGGCGGAGTTGAGCGCGAAGCCCGGCGTCGAAGCGCGTCGCGAAGGCGGCGCAGCGGCCGCGATGCGTTCCGCCGCCAAGAAGATCGAGGCGATCTACGAGGTCCCCTACCTCGCGCACGCCACCATGGAGCCGATGAACTGCACCGCGCACGTCACCGCCGACGGCTGTGAAATCTGGGCGCCCACGCAGGGGCAGTCGGCGGCGCAGCGCGTGGCGGCCGATGTGAGCGGGCTGCCGATCGAGAGAGTTCGAGTTCACACTACCTACCTCGGCGGCGGCTTTGGCCGGCGCAGCGAAACCGATTTCGTGGCCGAGGCGGTGCGGCTGTCGAAGGAGACGGGCGCTCCGGTGCAGGTGATCTGGACGCGCGAAGACGACGTGCGCCACGATTTCTACCGTCCCACCACGTACAACAGATTCGGCGCGGCGTTCGACGCGAGCGGCAATCCCACGGCGTGGACGCATCGCATAGTCGGCCCGTCCATCGCGGTCTCGAAGGGCAATCCACCGCGCAACGGTATCGACGGTTCGCTCGTGGAAGGTGCCGCGAACGTGCCATACGGGATCCCGAACATCCTCGTCGAGCAGACCATCGCCGACCTTCCCATCCCGCTCGGCTACTGGCGCTCGGTGGGCAGCTCGCACAATGCGTTCGTGACCGAGGGGTTCTTCGATGAAGTGGCGCACGCGGCTGGGAAGGATCCGTACGAGCTGCGCCGCACGCTGCTGCGCGACCAGCCGCGGCACCTCGGCGTGCTCGATCTCGCGGCGGAGAAGGCGGGGTGGGGGCGAAAGCCGGCGGAAGGTCGCGTACGCGGAATCGCGGTGGCCGAAGCGTTCGGGTCGTACGTCGCGGAAGTGGCGGAGATCTCGATCGAGAAGGGAGGGAAGCCGCGCGTGCATCGCGTGGTCTGCGCAGTGGACTGCGGCCCGACCGTCAATCCCGACACGATCGAGGCGCAGATGGAGGGCGGGATCGTGTACGGGTTGAGCGCCGCGCTGTACGGTGACATCACCATCGACCGCGGCCGGGTGAGCCAGGGGAACTTCAACGACTACCCGGTAGTTCGGATGAACGAGATGCCGGTGGTCGAGGTGTACATCGTGAAGAGCGCCGAGAAGCAGGGCGGAATCGGCGAGCCCGGTGTACCGCCGATAGCGCCGGCGCTGTGCAACGCGATCTTCACCGCCACGGGCGAGCGGGTGCGGAAGCTCCCGATCATCCAGCGGGGAAAGAGTCGCATCGCGATGGGGTGACGACGGGCGAAGATGGGCCGCGCGTCGCCCGTCGTTCACCATTGCCGTCAATGACATTGCCACACACGAAAATCACGTACATCGGTGGTCCCACCGCTCTCGTCGAGGTGGGAGGCCTTCGCCTGCTCACCGATCCGACCTTCGATCCCGCGGGGAGCGAATACCCCACCGCGGTCTATACTCTGAGAAAGACCGAAGGGCCGGCGGTCGATGTGAAAGGACTCGGCGCGATCGATGCGGTGCTGCTGAGCCACGACCATCACTTCGACAATCTGGACGTGTCGGGGCGCGCGATGCTGGCGAGCGCGCACAGAGTGCTCACTACGCCTGCAGGTGCCGAGCGGCTCGGCGGGAATGCGATCGGGATGGAACCGTGGCAGTCGCTGGAGCTGAGATCGGCCGATGGAAACTCGTTGCGCGTCACGAGCACACCGGCGCGGCACGGCCCGCCCGATGGAGACCGCGGCCCCGTGACGGGATTCGTGCTCCAGGGAGACGATGACGGCGAGCCGGCGATCTACGTCACGGGGGACACGGTCTGGTACGAAGGCGTCGCGGAGGTAGCGCATCGCTTTACGGTAGGCGCCGTGCTCGCGTTCGCGGGAGCAGCACGTGTGAAAGTAGCCGGGCCATCGCATCTCACTCTCGATGCGAGCGATGCGGTGAAGCTGGCGCACGCCTTCCCGGACGCGGTGATCGTGCCGCTGCACTACGAAGGGTGGGAGCACTTCTCGGAAGGGCGCGCGGAACTCGAGCGGGCATTCCGGAATGCAGCGCTCTCGGCGCGACTGCGCTGGCTGCCGCGCGGGGAGCCAAGAGAGCTGGGTAGATCCGGGCGCGATTGACCACAGCCGCCGTGAAGCTGCTGGCACTCTCCGGGAGCCTGCGCGCCGGATCCACGAACACCGAGCTGCTCCGCGCAGTCGCCGCGCTCGCGCCGGATGGCGTGGCGATCGAGTCGTACGAAGGGATCGCCACGCTGCCGCACTTCAATCCCGATCTGGAAGACGCGCTCCCGCCGAGCGTGGTGGACTTTCGTGCGCGAATAGCCGCGGCCTCCGGACTGCTGATTTCCTGCCCGGAGTATGCGCACGGAGTTCCGGGCTCGTTCAAGAACGCGCTCGACTGGCTGGTGGGCGGTCCCGAGTTCGTCTACAAGCCCGTGGCGCTCTTCAATGCATCGCCGCGCGCGAGCTTCGCGCAGGAGTCGCTCATGGAGACGATCCGGACGATGTCCGGCCGGATCGTTACCGAGGCATCGGTGACGCTACCGCTGCTGTCGAAGCGGCTCGACGCGAGCGGGGTCGTGGCGGATGCCGAGATCTCGGCGGCGCTCCAGGATGCCATCGCCATCTTCGTGCGAGCCATCCGTACGCAATGAATCCCGCTCCCACCCACCTACATCGCCATGTACGTCTTTCGCAGTCGAGGCGGGAAGCGCTCGATCGCATAGCGCAGCGCCGTGCGCGGCATCTCGCCAGCGTGCTCGCGCAGGAAGCGCTCGAGCGTCTCCTGATCGCGCTTCCCGACCTCGCGGAGCATCCAGCCGGTCGCCTTGTGGATCAGGTCGTGCCGGTCGTTCAGGAGCAACTCGGAGATGTGGAGCGTCGGTTCGTAGCTCCGCTGTCTCGTGAAATGGTGAGTGGCGACAATCGCGATGCGCCTCTCCCAGAGTGAGGGCGATCCGGCCAGCCTGACGAGCGGCGCCACGTCGTCCGGCCAGAGATGCGCGCCCACGATGTTCGGAGCCGAAGCATCGACCAGATCCCAGTTGTTGATGAACGCGGTGTGCGCGAGATACGACCGGTATATCTCCTCTCGCGTCGCGGCGTCACCGGAGGAATACGAATTCACCATGATGATGAGCGCCAGCAGTCGCTCCTCGTGCCAGCGGGACCGCAGCAGCTCGAGCGCCACGGAGTGCGGGATGTCGCGGAATTCGCGCGCGACCCCGCGCAGCACCGGCACGCGGATGCCGAGGAAGCGATCGCCCTCGCCGTACTGACCGGGACCGGTTTTGAAGAAGCCCTGCAGGAACGCGGCGTCGTCGGGATCGGCGAGGTCGCGCAGCCGGCGTCGAATGGAGGTGGTGGTGCGGTGGGTCATGGGCGGAGCACCGGATGGGTCGGCGTGGAAGAACGGCTATTATTAGCGCATGGCGCAGGGAATATTCGTCGTGGCGGAGCTCGCCGGGGAGGCCCGCGAACAGGTGCTCGAGGTGCAGCGCTGGGCGGACCCCAAGCTGGCCAGCGCGTCGCCGCCGCACGTCACGCTCGTGGGTTCGTCGGGCGTGGGACCCATCGCCTGGGAGACGAACGTCGACGAAGTCGCGGCCGCCATCGCGCCGATCGCCGCGAGCACGCCTCCGATCACCGTGAAGTTGGGCTCCCCCGTGCGCTTCATGCAGACCGAGATCGTGGTACTCCCGATCGATCCGCACGGGCCGCTGCGCACGCTGCACGAACGCATCGCCATGAGCGGCCTTCGTTTCGAGCGCGCGCGCTTCGCGTTCTCGCCGCACTGTACGCTCAGCTTCTTTCCGGTAATCACCCCGGAGATGCAGCGCAGGCTGATGCGCGTGCGCGTAACCGTTCCGATGGTCATCGACTCGCTCCAGTTCTACCTCACCCCCGACATCGGCGCCGGCCGCAAGGTGCTCGAGCTCGCGCTGAGCGGCGAGAGCGCGCCGGTGGCGCGGTGAGGACATACTCATACCAGTAAGCATTCTGCATGTCACATCCCCATCCAGTCTTCGATCTGCTCGAGCAGGACGCCGGGCGCGATGCCGCGCACGTCTTCGCGAACCTCGCTTCCGACTATCTCACCGGTACTCGCGACGGCGGCGGCCCCGTCTCCACGTCGCTCACGCCCGATGAGATAGCGGAGCGATTCGCGGAGCCTCTCCCCGTCGGCGCGCGCGACCTCGAGGAAGTCGCCCAGCGCGTGAAGCGGGATGTGATGAGCGACATCAACCGGCTCGCGCATCCGATGTATCTGGGCCATCAGGTTTCCGCGCCGCTTCCGGCGATGGTCTGGATGGAGGCGGTGATAGCTGCGATGAATCAGTCGGTGGCGGTGTGGGAGATGTCGCCCACTGCCACGCTCGTGGAAGAGCGGCTGGTGCGCTGGCTCTGCGATCTGGTGGGTTGGGGCCCGAGCTCCGGTGGCACGTTCACCTCGGGCGGGACCGAAGCGATCTTCACCGCGCTCCTGGCAGCGCGCGCCGCAGCGATGCCGGACGCGTGGGAGAACGGAGTGGGTGACGATCCGCCGGTGGTAGTGTGCGGAGAACACGCGCACTACGCGGTAACGCGCGCGGTGGCGCAGCTCGGGCTCGGCGTGCGACGCGCGATCGCGGTTCCGTCACGCGACCACCGCATGGATACCGACGCGCTCGAGGCGACGCTTCGCCGGCTGGCGAGCGAAGGGAAGCGCGTCATGGCGGTAGTCGCGACCGCGGGCTCGACTGCGACCGGTTCGTTCGACGACATCGAACGCGTCGGCGCGATCTGCGAGGAGCGCGGGATCTGGTTCCACCTCGATGGCGCGCACGGGGCGTCGGCGCTGCTCTCGCCGAAGCATCGTCACAGGATGCGCGGCGTGGAACGCGCCCGCTCGCTCACGTGGGATGCGCACAAGATGATGCTCGCCCCGCTCTCGGGCGGGATGCTGCTCGTGCGCGAAGAGCGCGACCTCGAGCGTGCGTTCGCGCAGGCCGCGCCCTACCTCTTCAACGCTCCGGCGAACGGCGCCGGACGCGGGCGCGATCAGGGGAAGCGGAGCTTCATGTGCTCGCGCCGCACCGACGCATTGAAGGTGTGGGTGGCGCTGCAGCGCTACGGTGCCGACGGGATGGCCGCGATCTACGAGCGGCTGTGCGACACCGCGAGAGCGCTGCACGAGGAGATAGCGGCGCGCGACGACTTCGTGTCGGTGCACGAGCCGCAGTCGAACATCCTCTGCTTCCGGTGGATCGGCGACGGCTCGCACGGCGACGAGGAGCTGGATCGTATGAACCGCGAGCTGCGCGAGCGTTACAACAGGAGCGGCGAAGGGTGGATCACCGCCACGGTGATCGATGGGAGGCAGTTGCTGCGCGTCACGGTCATGAACCCCCGGAGCGGCCGGGAGCACGCGCGGCGACTGTTGCAGGGGTTGGCGGAGGAGGCCGCGGCTGGTCTGGTGAGCGAGCGGCCCGCGGCTGCGAGCTAGTAGCCCACCTCCAGACTCCCCGCTCCGAGAAATACGTTCGAGTCGTAGGCCGCATCGCCCGCGTCGGCGATGGCCAGCCGCATGTGGTTCTTCACGCCCGGCTCCACGTGCGCCGTGCAGGTGAGCACCGTCGTGAGACCATCCATTTCCGTATTGATGGTCGCGCCGCCGTTCGAGTCGATGTCGTTGTTCCTGTACAGCTTCGGATGTGACACCGGCGGAATGCCGAACGGGTTGCCGTTGTTGATGGTGTTGATGCTCACCGGCTCGGCGGAGGCGCCGACCACCGCGCAGTTCTCGCCGTTCACGTAGAAGGCGAAGACGTCGCTGTAGTCCGTGTTCACGTACTCGTTGTACTCCTCGGAGGCGAACACGTACTGGAACGTGATGCTGCTTCCGTGCGGCACGAAGTCGAATGACAGTACCGCCGCGTCCACTGTCGGGTTGCCGCTTCCGGAGAGCAGGTCGAGGAGCGAATCGCCCTGTGTGCCGTTTTCGGTCGTGGCGTCGACCACGCCGTTGGGTCCCTTCACGCTCGATATGCGCCCGGTACTCAGTACGATGCCGCTCTCGAGGCCGATGATCTCCGCGCCGCCGCTGAACGTGCCCGCGGCGGCGGGCGCACCGGTGTAGCTGATGTTGAACACCTCGATCCCCGCGCCGGCAAACACGCCTGCGAGGTAGGCGGGGGTGAGGCCGTCGTCCAGGTCGTGCGTCACGAGCTCCTCATCGCTTTCGCCGAGCAGCCGGTGCAGCGGTCCGAGTCGAGCGGAGGCGTCGGAACCGGTCGGCGCGCGACCATCGCCACCGCAGGCGGCCGCCACGAGCGGGAGCGCGGCGAGGAGGAGGATGCTTCTCATCGGGGATCCTCTGCAGGGAGTACCGAGTCAGGAGTGGTGTCGTCTCGACAGCTCTGCCGCCGACGCGCCGCAGCCAGCGAGGTGGCGGCGGCGGCAGAGCCCACGAGAGCATGACAACCATCGCGTCGTGCTGCTCGCCCACAGCATCAATCACGTGTTGTGCCAGCTCGGTAGGACTGGATGCCCGAAGTGGAAAACAATTTAGCGGGCGCAGCTCCCGATTCGACTCACTCCTGTACGGCGAAGATGGCGTAGAGGCCGCCCGAACTCACGAAGGCGGACACCACGTGCGTGCCGGTGTTCACCGCGCTGCCTGGCACCATCTGCCAGCTCGTGCCGTCGTACTTGAACATCCTCAACTCGCTCTCCGACACGCCGGACGGCAGCGTCGACGGATCGTACAGCATTCCCATGTCCGCCGGGATCGCGAAGCTCAGATCCGAGGGACCGAGCCTGCGCGCCGAGCCGGCGATCATTCCGTCACCGGAGGGAGCGTCGGGTGCGAAGAAGACGGTGATCGTGGTCTGCGTCGAGAGCGCGCCCTGTGGCACGTAGATCAGCACCTGGCATCCCACGGCGCAAACGTCACCACCCGCTGCGCCCATCACCTTGCCGAAGCCCACGTTCACCGAAACGGTGGCAGTGGCCGTTGCACCCTGACTATCGGTGCCGGTGAGAGTGATGGTGTGTACGCCGAGCGAGAGACCGTTCGTCGAGAACGAAGTGCCGGTTCCGATCTGGCCATCACGGTCGCTCGTCCAGACGAGCGACGCGCCGGTGAGCGCACCGTCCTCGGGGTCGTTGCCGCTGCCGGCGAACGCGAGCGAGCTGCCCTGCAGCGCCTCGGCGCCGTTCGTTGGAGCGGTGATGCTCACCGTCGGAGCCTGATTCTCACCCGTCTGACCGCTCTGGATCGTCACCTGGATCGATGCGGTGCCCGTGGCGCCCTTGCTGTCGGTCGCGGTGAGGGTGATGGTGTGCGTCCCGATCGAAAGGCCGGATGTCGAGAACGAAGTGCCCGTACCTATCTGACCGTCCTTGTCGCTCGTCCACACGAGCGAGCTCCCGGACAGAGCACCATCCTCGGCGTCGGTGCCGGTTCCCGCGAAGCTCACGGCTGCTTCCTCGGTGAATGAGTCGCCGTTGGAGGGAACGCTGATAGCCGCCGTGGGCGGCTCGTTCTTGACGGTGAGGCTCTTCGCGCTGAGGAAAACGTTGGAGTCGTACGCGCCGTCGCTGGCGTCGGCGATGGCGAGCTTCATCGTGTTCGTCTGACCCGCGTTGACCGCAGCGGCGCAGGTGAGCACGGTCGTGAGACCATCCATCTCGGTATTTATCGTCGAGCCGCCATCGTCCAGGTCGTTGTTCCTGTACAGCTCCGGATGCGACACCGGCGGAGTTCCGAACGGATTGCCGTTGTTGATGGTGTTGATCGTCACGGGAACCGGCGGACTGCCGACGACGGCGCAGTTGACGCCATTCACGTAGAAGGCGAAGACGTCGTTGTACGCGGAGTTCACGAAGTCGTTGTACTCATCGGACGAGAACACGTACTGGAAGACCACCGAGTCGCCGTCGGGCACGAAGTCGAACGAGAGGATCGCCGCGTCCTGCGTAGCGTTGCCGTCGCCGGTCAGGAGGTCCAGAGCGGCGTCGCCGGGCGTGAGATTGTCGCTCGTGACGTCCGGGAGCGTGTTCGGTCCGATCACGTTTCGGATGATGCCGCTGCTGAGGATGATGCCGCTCTCGAAGCCGACGATGTCGGTGCCGCCGCCGAAGAGGCCTGCCGCGCTGTCGGCGCCGGTGTACGTCACGTTCGAGACGGTGATGCCAGTACCTGCGAGTGTCTGCGCGAGTTCGGCGGCGGTCGCTCCCTGCGTGAGGTCCTGAGTGGTGAGCCCCACAGCGTCGGCGCTGACGCCGACCTGGCGCGAGCTCCCGTGGCGCGTCGGCGTGTCGGCAGGCGAGGTGAGCGATTTCCGGTCGCCGGAGCAGCCGGCTGCGATCGCGGCCAGAACCGCGCCCACGATGAGTCTCGAGGTCCGTCGCATCTGTTCCCGTCCTTGTTCTGTGTGGAGCTGCTTGTAGCGAAGCGACATCAAATCGTTGCGGCGATGATACGGTACTGCCGGCTCGGGCAGCTTTCTCCGCACCATTCCGACGCCAGAGCGAGTCCGCCCGGCGTGGGGCCCGCACGATTGTCACGAGATGTGCCAGTCCCTCTGGGCAGGATGCCCGGTACCGAATCGCTTCGTTACAGCTTCGGGGACGGTCGATCGAGGAGGAGGGCAGGTTGGGGGCGCGATGGGCTTCTACGCGCGCAGGACCTCGATCGGGTCGACTCGCGCGGCGCGGCGCGCGGGCGAGTAGCTCGCGATCGCCGCGACCACCACGAGGAAACCGCCCGCAGCCACGAGTGTGAGCGGATCGGTGGCGCTCACCTCGAACAGGAAGGAGCTCAGGACTCGCGTGGCGGCTATGGCTCCCGTCAGACCGATGGCGACCCCGATGACCGTGAGGCGCACCGACTGGAGCATGATCATCCCTCCCACTTCGCGCGCGTTCGCGCCGAGTGCGATCCGGAGTCCTATCTCCGCGCGCCGCTCACCCACGATGTACGAGATCACTCCGTAAAGTCCGACTGCGCTCAGCACGACGGCCATCACTCCGGCGATGCCGAGGAGCAGCATCGTGAAGGAGAGCCGCGCCATCGATCGCGCCACGACGTCGGACATGGCGCGCGCGTTCGCGATCGGGATGGTGGGATCGATCTGCGCGAGCGTGCGACGGATCGCCGGTACGAGTGCGAGCGGATCGCTGCTCTTCACCTTCAGCACCATCGTGATGGAGCGGGCTGGCCCCCACAGCGTGGCTCCCTTCGCCGGCACTACCGGATAGTACACGATGGCGGAGTTCGGCTCGCGCAGATCATCGATTCTGACGTCGCCGGTCACGCCAGTGATCCGGAAGAAATTGCTGTCGTCGCCGCCGTGGAGCACCCGGTCGAGCACCGGCTGGTCGGGCCAGAAGTGCTTCGCTACCGAGCCGCTTATCACCACACCCGCGTGCTCGCCGCTCACTGCGCTCCAGTCCGACTCCGTTCCAGTGAGCGCGATTCCCATCGTCTCGAAGTAGCCGGGGGTGACGTATGCGTAGCGTATGCACTGCCCCGCGCCGGGAGGGGAGTCCGCATCTCCGAGGACTATTCCGCACGAGCCGCCGCCGTCGAGCGGGAGCGATGTGATCGCGCCGGCCGACGTCACACCTGGAAGTGAAACGAGCTCTGTCTGCAACTGGCGATAGAGCTCGCTGGTACCCTCGTAGTCGCGGTAGCGCGTGAACGGCAGCGAAACGTCGAATGCGATCACGCCGCTCGCATCGAAACCGGGGCGCACCGCGCGCAGGCGCTCGAAGCTCCGGAGGAGCACGCCGCCAGCGGCAAGCAGCACCACGGCGAGCGCCACCTGCCCCACCACGAGCGCGCCGCGAACGGCGTGTCGCCCGCGAGACGCGGTCATGCCGCGAGAACCATCGTTCAGAGCCGACACGCCCTTCATGCGGCTTCCGAGCGGGATGAGCCCGAACAGCGCGCCCGTGACGAGCGACACCACGACCGCGAAGATGATTCCATTCCACCCCACGTGGACCTCGGCGAGCCGGGGTACGCTGGACGGCGCAATCATCACGAGCAGATGAATCGCGCCCCAGGCGAGCGCCAGCGCGAACGCCCCGGCCACCAGCGAAAGCAGCACGCTCTCGGTGAGGTAGTGGATCGCGAGATGCGTGCGACCGGCGCCCAGCGCGGTGCGCAGCGCCATCTCGCGCCGCTTCGTTTCGATTCGCACGAGGAAGAGGTTGGCCACGTTCGCGCACGCGATGATGAGCACCAGTGCCACGGCGCCGAGGAGCATCCAGAGTGTGCGCGCGCTCTCACCCACCACAGCTTCGCGAAGCTGCGTGAGCTTCACCGTGAAGTGGTACTCGCGCATGAAGTCGGGCGAATACGCGGCC
>JBIQLU010000116.1:0-7548 GCA_044463985.1 Gemmatimonas aurantiaca
TTGTTGAATCCATACCGTCCGAACGTCTCGATCTGCCCGGCGAGATCTTCCACGATCCCGCGATCGTAGCCGCGTGCCACCGACTTCTCGATGAACTTCCCGAGCTCCTCGCGGATGAGCTCCGCGTTCTTCTTTCCTACCGCCTTGCGCAGCACGTCGGCTTCGGAGAGCGAGATCCCCGCCACGCTCTGCGCGAGGCGCATCAGCTGCTCCTGATACGTGATGACGCCGAAGGTCTCCTGGAGAATCGGCTCGAGCTCTGGAAGGGCGTAGGTGACGGGCTCCTCGCCTCGCTTGCGGCGGATGTAGACCTTGTGCATCCCGGTGTCGAGCGGGCCAGGCCGGAGCAGCGCGTTCGACGCGACGAGGTCGCCGAAGCGGTCGCAGCGCAGGCTGCGAAGCACGTCGGTGGCGAGCGGCGACTCGAACTGAAAGACGCCCGCGGTGCGGCCGGAGCGGAGCATCTTGTACGTGTCGGCGTCATCCAGCCCGAGCTTGTCGAAGTCGATGGACTTGCCGTGGCGCTCCTTGATGGCGGTGAGCGCATCGTGCAGCACGGTGAGCGTGGTGAGACCGAGGAAGTCCATCTTGAGCATCCCGGCCTTCTCGAGGTAGTTCATGTCGTACTGCGTCACGACTACCGTCTCGTCGTCGCCGTTGCTGCCGGCGCCCTTCGAGTTCTGCGTGCAGACGGGGACGTACTCATCGAGCGGACCCGGGGCGATCACCACGCCCGCCGCGTGCACGCCGGCGTGGCGCGAGAGCCCTTCCAGCGCGATCGCGTAGTCGAGAAGCTGTCGATACCGCTGGTCGTTCCTGTAGAGCTGCTTCACCTCGGCGATCTGCGCTATCGCTTCCTTGACCGTGAGCGAGTAGTTCGGCTGGTTGGGGATCAGCTTCGCCAGCTGGTCGGTCTCCTGCGGGGTGAAGCCGAGCACGCGCCCGACGTCCTTCACCACGGCGCGCGACTTCATGGTGCCGAAGGTGATGATCTGGCCAACGGCATCGCGTCCGTACTTCTGCCGCACGTAGTCGATCACCTCGCCGCGGCGCTCGAAGCAGAAGTCCACGTCGATGTCGGGCATCGAGACGCGCTCCGGATTCAGGAAGCGCTCGAAGAGGAGATCGAACTCCAGCGGGCAGACGTCGGTGATGCGGAGCGAGTACGCGACTATCGAACCGGCGGCCGAGCCGCGTCCCGGTCCCACCGGGATCCCCCTGTCGCGCGCCGCCTTGATGAAGTCCTGGACGATGAGGAAGTAGCCAGCGTACCCGGTCTTGGTGATGACGCCGAGCTCGTAGTCGAGCCGCTCCTGCACGCGCTCGGGGAGCGGATCGCCGTAGCGCTCGCGCGCGCCGTCGGTGGCGAGGCGCACCACCAGCTCGTTCTCGCTCGCGATCCCCTCGGGGAGGGGGAACGACGGGACGTGGTACTTCTTCTCGAAGGCGACATCCACCTCGTCGGCCACGCGGAGCGTGTTCTCCAGCACCTCGGGGTGCTCTGGGAAGATGGTCGCGATCTCCGGCGCGCTCTTGAAGTAGAGGCCGTTGTCGTAGTGCAGCCGGTCCTGGTCGTTGCGATCCTTGCCGAGCCCGATGCAGAGGAGGATGTCGTGCGAGTCGTGGTCGACGTCGCGCAGGAAGTGCGCGTCGTTGGTGGCGACCACCGGCAGCCCCGTCTCCGACGCGAGCGTGAAGACGCGCTGGTTGAGCTTCGACTGCAGTCCGCCCGCGTCGTGCGCCTGCACCTCGAGGTAGTAGCGCCCCGGGAAGACCTCGGCGTACCACGACGCCACTGCCTTCGCCTCGTCGTAGCGCTCGTCCATGAGGTGCGTGGCGATCTCCCCGGCGAGGCAGGCGGAGGAGACGATGATCCCCTCGTTGTAGCGCTCGAGGAGCTCGCGGTCGACGCGCGGTTTGGAGTAGAAGCCCTCGGTGTAGGCGAGCGAGGAGAGCTTGACGAGGTTCCGGTAGCCCGTGGCGTCGCGGGCGAGGAGGACGAGGTGGTAGTACGGTTTACCGCCGGTGCGCGGCCTCGCGCGCTCGCGCCGGTCGCCCGGCGCGACGTAGGCCTCCATCCCGATGATCGGCTTGATCCCCGACTTCCGGGCCTTCTCCTGGAACTCCCACGCCGCGTGGAGGTTGCCGTGGTCGGTGATGGCCAGCGCCGGCTGCTCGAGCTCCTGAGCTCGGTGAATCAGGTCGGCAATCCGGTTGGCGCCGTCGAGGAGAGAGTACTCGGAGTGACAGTGGAGATGGACGAATGACATCTGGCTCGCGGCGGGGAGGCATGCCAGTACAGTACCGGCATGCTACCAGTATTGTACTGGTATGATACAGGTAAAATAGGTGCCACGAGGCCGCTTTGCTCGGCATCATCGATGCCACTGGAATTCAGGTGACCATTGTGGCCACCTGAATTCCAGCTTCAACCCCCAGAGCCCGCCACGGTGGTAACGGGTCTGGAGCTCTGGTACCTCACGGCCCGAGCAGCGCCGCCGGAACCACCGCAACGCCATCCGGCCGACGGTACGCCTGCTTCCCGGTGTTCACGACCACCGCATCCAGCAGATCCCCGCCGATTCGCTCTCCGAGCCAGAGCAGGTGCTTCACGTCGGCGTCGGTCACCTCGCCACTCAGCTTGGTCTCGATCGCGAGCACGCGTTGATCATCCGACTCGACTATCAGATCCACCTCCTGCCGCCCGTCGTAGGTTCGCAGATGATGGACACGAGCCTCGGCCGCCTGCGCATAGACTCTCACGGAGAGCGTCACCAACGACTCGAAGAGCTGCCCGAGCAGTGCGCCATCGGGTCGCCGTCCTCCGGGCGACGGGCGTCCGAGCAGGGCGTGTTCGTCCACGCCGAGCAATCGCGCCGCCAGTGCGGGATCGGCAAGGTGATGCTTGGGTGATTCGGTGAGTCGCGCGAGCCGATTGCGCGATGGTCGCCATCCGGGGACCGGGTCGAGCAGAAAGAGACGTTCGAGCACATCGCGGTACGCGAGCACGGTGGGGCGCGTGGGAGTCTCGCCCTCGCCGCTCGTGGCGGCGTCGCGAATCTTCTCGTAGGTGGCGGTGGTCGCGGTGGCTGCCGCGTATGCCGCCATCCAGCGGCGCAGAGCGGTGGGCCTGCGAACGGGACGACCCTGCTCCTCGAAGTCGCGGTCGACCACGCTAGCCAGGTAGCCATCGAGTTGCGTGCGGAGGGCGCGCCCGGTCAGGTCGCGCAGACCCGGCAGCCCGGACGCCACGATCTCGCGCACATAGTCGGTGAGAGCGAATGTGGTGCGGCCCGCGAGCGCCGGTCTGCCGCCGGCGAGCAGACCGTGCAGGCTGACCGTCGGCTTCGCGACGCCGCGCTCCGCCAGAGCGAGAGGACGCATTCGGATGCGGACAATGCGACCCGCGCCGGAATGCGTGGGCGGCGCTTCAGGAGCGGCCGACCCTGCGAGGAGAAAGCGACCCGGCTCGGCGCCTCGGTCTACCGCGCGTCGCACGGCATCCCAGATGGGCGGCACGAGCTGCCACTCGTCGACGAGAATGGGCGCTGGCGCATCCAGGAGCACGGTCGGATCGGCCTCCGCTATGCCCCGCTCGGCCGGCTCATCCAGTCTGTGGATGGTGGCCGCCCGGCGTTCGGCCGTCGCCGTCTTTCCGACGCCTTTGGGCCCCTCGATGGCGAGCGCCGGGAGTTGGGCCATTAGCTCGTCGAGCTCCGAATCGACGACCCGGCGTGTGTAACGTGCCATGTGGCGGGAGTGGCGTGCGGAGTATGAGGCTGGTGGCGCCCCAGTGGCAATCGCTGGATGTACTTTACACTACAACCGTAAATTACTTTACAATTCAACCACAATTCAGTTTACGGCTGCGCCAAATTGTACTTTACACGTCAGCCAAATGCAATCCCGATGACCGGAGTCGGGCCCTGCGCGCCGAGCGCACCCGAACGTAAGCAGCGCTTCCCTGCGCTCGCCCCGGTCCCCGACGCCATCTGACCCAGGGCGGTCGCCGACTCCTCTCTCTGGCTACCTCCGCACACTGATGCTATAGTAAGTCCAATAGCCATGCGCCGAATCGCCATTCTGGCCGCCGCAGCGGCCTCTCTGATCTCGCCAAGCGCGCACGCGCAGGCGGGTGGGAGCTCGGTTCCGTTGCTCGAGCTCCCGGCGAGCACGCGCGCCCTCGCGCTGGGCAACGCGTTCGTCGCGGCGGGGAAAGACGAAGCCTCCATCTTCTACAATCCGGCGCAGCTCGCCACGGTCGAGAAGCTCTCGGCCGGGCTTTCCGTGCAGCAGTGGTTCCTCGGCCAGACGGTGGCCGCGGCCGCAGCCGCCGTGCACGCGCTGCACGGAACGGCGGCGATAGGCCTCCAGGTGCTCGACTACGGCAGCTCGGAGCGCGCGTTCGACGATCCCGCCGGTGGCTTCGGCGAACCTACCGGATCGGAGATCTCGGCGGGTGACTACGTCGCTTCGCTCGCCTACGGCGTCGCGCTCGGCAAGCTTCGCGTGGGCGCCACCGGCAAGTACGTGAACCAGCGGCTGGTGGACGAGAGCGGTGGGACGGGCGCGCTGGACTTCGGCGCAGCGCTCGACGTTAAAGGAGTGACCGTCGCGGCATCGGTGCAGAACATTGGCGGTGACATCTCGCTCGCGGGCGACCGCCGGTCGCTGCCGCGCCTCGTGCGCGCGGGCGCAGCGATTCCCGTTCGCGGAGTGGGGCCGGTCGATCTCCTCGGCACCATCGAGCTGACGCACATGAACGGGGAGACGCAGCCGTTCGGCGGAGTCGAGCTCGAGTACCAGGCGCCGGGAGGAGTCACCATCCTCGGACGCGTGGGTGCGCTCGACCGCCCGACCGGCGCCGACATCTCGCCCGTCGCCTTCGGCGGCGGATTGCGCGCGCTCCACTTCGCGCTCGACTACGCGTACGAGGGGTCCGCCGTGTTCGGCGCCATGCACCGCGTGGGAGTTCGCTGGTGGAGGTAGCTCGCTCCACATGAGGCGCGCGGCCCGCGTGCTGGCTCGCGTCCTCCTGGTAGTTCTACTCCTGGCAATCGGTTTCCTGGCGCTCACGCCCATGGGGCGCTACATCGCGCGCGCGGCGTGGGAGGAAGGACGCATCCTGGCGCGCCGCGAGCCGATCGAGAAGCTGGTCAACTCCGCGGATACCGATCCGCTGACGCGCGCGAAGCTGCAACTCGTGCTCGATGCGCGCACGTTCGCCGTGGACTCGCTGGGACTGAAGGCCGGCGAGAGCTTCACCACCTTCAGCCAGTTGCGAACCGACACTCTCGTGCTCGTGCTGGCGGGCGCGTACCGCGACGAACTGAAGCCGGCCACATGGTGGTTCCCGATCGTGGGGCGGGTGCCGTACAAGGGCTTCTTCGACCCCGCGGACGCGGAGCGCGCCGCGAAAGAGATGGAGTCGCGCGGCTTCGACGTGTATCTGCGGCCTGCGTCCGCGTTCAGCACGCTCGGGTGGTTCAACGATCCGCTCCTCTCCACCACGCTCGCGCTCGATTCCGCGTCGCTCGCCAACACCGTGATCCACGAGCTCACGCACAACACGTTCTACGCGCCGGGGCAGGCGATCTTCAACGAGTCGTTCGCGAACTTCGTGGGCGCGCACGGCGCGATGTCGTTCTTCCGCACGCGCGGCGACTCGGTGAACGAGCGCGCCGCGGAAGAGGACTGGGCGCGCGACCGCATCATGGGTCATTTCTGGGAGACGCTCTATCGCTCGCTCGATTCGGCGTTCTCGGCGCATCCCGACGATCGGAGCGCGCGCCTCGCTGCCGCCGAGGCGATCTACGATCATGCGGCTGACGTCTACACCGACAGTGTGGCGCCCATGCTCCCGGGGTACGGCACGAGACCGATAGTGCGGCCCGAGCTGGACAACGCCATACTGCTCGCGCGTCGGGTGTATCGCACGGGGCTGGAAGACTTCGACGCCGTGCTGCAGATCGAGGACAACGATCTCCGGCGCGCGATGGCGAGGATAATCGAGCTCGCGAAATCGCGACCCGATGATCCCTACGGCGCGATGCGGGAATGGCTGGCGGCGAACGACGGGGTCAGGTGTGGATGACGCGGCCCATGGCGTCGAGCGATGCCTCGGCGATCGCTTCGGAGAGCGTGGGGTGCGCGTGCACGGTGAGATCGACTTCCTCGATTGTCAGCTCGTTCTCGCGCGCGACCGCCAGCTCGTGGATGATCTCCGTGGCGTGGGCGCCGATGATGTGGGCACCGAGTATCTCGCCGTACTTCGCGTCGGCGAGAATCTTGACGAAGCCCTCGGTCTCGCCCGAAGTGCGCGCGCGTCCGTTGGCGGAGAACGGGAACTTGCCCACCTTGTACGCCACGCCCTTCTCCTTCAGCTCGCGCTCGGTAGCGCCCACTGAAGCTACCTCCGGGTGACAGTACGTGGCGTTCGGGATGTTGCCGTAGTTCACCGGGTGCACATGCTGCAGACCCGCCAGGTATTCGGCGAAGACGATCCCCTCGCGCGAACCCTTGTGCGCGAGCATCGGCGGGCCGGCCACGTCGCCGATCGCGTAGATGCCGGGGACGCTCGTCTCCATCCGCTCGTTGATCTTGATGAAACCGCGATCGGTGAGCTGAACGCCCGCCTTCTCGAGGCCGATGTTCTGGATGTTCGGCGCGCGACCCGCCGCGACGAGCACCTTCTCGAAGGTGTGTTCCGTCTTCTTGCCGCCGCTCTCCACGGTGAGCTTCACGGAATCCTTGCCGACCTTCGCGCCTACCACCTTCGCTCCGGTGACGAGCTCGATCTTCCGCTTCTTGAACGCGCGCGCGAGCTCGGTCGACGAATCGGAATCCTCGAGCGGGAGGATGGCGGGCATCACCTCGATGATCGTGACCTCGCTGCCGAACGCGTTGAACACGTCGGCGAACTCGCAGCCCACCGCACCCGCGCCGATGACCGCGAGTGTCTTAGGCGCCTTCTCCGCCACGAGCACATCGTCGGACGAGAGCACCGTGCTCTTGTTCAGCTCGAGGCCGATCTGCGGAAGACCGCGCACGCGCGATCCTGTGGAGATCACGATGGCCTTCTTCGCCTCGTGCTTCTCCTCCTTTCCATCGGCGCCCTTCACGGTGACGGCGTTCTTCCCGGCGATCGTACCGCTGCCCTTGATCCAGGTGATCTTGTTCTTCTTGAAGAGGAACTCGACGCCCTTGGAGTTCTGCTGGCTCACGGCGCGCGAGCGCTTCATCGCCACGCCGTAGTCGAAGGAGGTCTCGCCCACGTTCACGCCGAACTCCTTCGCGTGGCGAACGCGGTTGGCGAGCGAAGCGCTCTCGAGCAGCGCCTTGGCGGGGATGCACCCCCAGATCACGCACGTACCGCCGAGCGCTTCACGCTCGACTACCGCGGTGGAGAAGCCGAGCTGGGCGCAGCGGATCGCGCCGACATAGCCGGCCGGTCCGCCGCCAATGAAGATCACGTCGTAGGAAGCCATTGGAGAGCTCTGTTCGGTGTAGAGGATGATCCCCGTCGAAGGCCAGGAACGTCATCCCCGC
>JBIQLU010000116.1:7648-10818 GCA_044463985.1 Gemmatimonas aurantiaca
CCCGCTTTCGCGGGGACGACGGGAATCGCATCAGTAAACCAGCATCAGCGGATTCTCGAGCATCCGCCGCAGCGTGCGCAGGAACTTCGCGCCGGTGGCGCCGTCCACCACGCGGTGGTCGCAGCTCATGGTGAGGCGCATGCGCTTCCGCACGACAACCTCGCCGTTCACCACCACCGGCTTCTCCTCCATGGCGCCAGCGGCGATGATCCCAACCTCCGGCGGGTTGATGATCGCCGTGAACTGATCGATCCCGAACATGCCGAGGTTGGAGACGGAGAAGGTAGAACCCGTGTACTCCTCCGGCGTGAGCTTGCGCGAGCGCGCCCGCTCCGCGAGCTCGGCGGCTTCGGTCGAGATCTCGGCGAGTCCCTTGAAGTTCGCGTCGAAGATGACTGGCGTGATGAGTCCTTCGTCGATCGCCACGGCCATGGCCAGGTGCACGCGATTGAACTGACGGATCCGATCGCCGAGCCAGTGAGCGTTCACTTCGGGATGCTTCTCGAGCGCCGTCGCGACAGCCTTGATGAGGATGTCGTTGTACGAAACCTTGAATTCCTTCCCCATCTCCTTCATCGACTCGCGCAGCTCCGCGACTGCGGTCATGTCGACTTCGATCGTGAGGTAGAAGGTAGGGATGGGGCCGATGGATTCGGTCAGCCGACGCGCGATGGTCTTGCGGATCTGCGTGAGGGGGATGTCCTCGTAGTCGGCGCCGGTGGCGCCAGCGAGGCGCGACGGAGCCGCGGCCGCGGGAGCCTGCGCGGATGGGCCGGCGGCCAGCGCCGCCTCGATGTCGCGCTTCACGATGCGGCCGCCCGGGCCGCTCCCGCTCACTCGCTGGATGTCGAGTCCATTGTCCGTCGCCAGTCGGCGCGCGAGCGGCGAAGCGCGCAGCCTCCCGCCGTCGCCGGTGGCGTGCGGCGCCTGTTCGGTGATCGGTTCCGGCACCGGAGGCGGCTCGCGCCGCGGTGCCGCGTTGCCGATGCGCTGCGTCTTCTGCTGCGGCGGCATCGATGCCTCGCCCTGCGACTCCGCCGGCGTGGCGGGAACCGAGCTCGCACCTGCACTCGTCTCGGTCTTCGCAACCACTTCTGCGGGCGGCTTCGCCTGCTCGTCGGCCTTCGTGGGTCCGCCTGCGCCGGCCACGAGCTCGGCGATGTCCTCATCGGGCGCGGCGATCACTCCCACCAGGTTCCCCACCGGCGCGGTTTCACCTTCACCGAGTATCCGCTTGCGGAGGACGCCCTCGCCGCGCGCCACCAGCTCCATCACGGCCTTGTCGGTTTCGATTTCGGCCAGCACTTCGCCCTTGGCGATCTTGTCGCCTTCGTTCTTGAGCCACTTTACCAGGCGCCCTTCCTCCATGGTGGGGGAGAGGGCCTCCATCACGATCTTGGTTGCCATGTCGGTCTCTAAGGGTGGCACCGCCGGCGCGCGAGCGCCGGCGGCTGGCTGCTCAGTCGATGTACATCACCTTCTTGATCGCCGCGATGGTCTTCCCCGCGTCGGGCTTCGCCGCCTTCTCGAGGTTCTTCGCGTACGGCATCGGTACGTCTTCCTGATGCACGCGTAGTACCGGCGCGTCGAGAAAGTCGAAGCACTCGCGCTGGATCACGTCCACGATCTGCGCGCCCATGCCGGCGACCTCCCATCCCTCTTCGAGCACGACCGCACGGTTCGTCTTGCGGATGGAGTTCGCGATCGCCTCGGTGTCCATGGGACGGAGGCTCAGAAGATCCACGACCTCCACGCTGATGCCATCCTTCGCGAGCTGGTCGGCCACCTGCATCGCCACGAGAACCATCTTCCCGAATGTGACGATGGTGCACTGATTGCCCTCGCGCTTGATGTCGGCCTTGCCGATCGGGATGGTGTACTCGCCCTCGGGCACTTCGCCCTTGGTGTTGTACAGCATCTCGCCCTCGAGCACGATCACCGGGTTGTCGTCGCGGATGGCGCTCTTGAGCAGTCCCTTCGCATCGTACGGAGTGCCGGGCGCCACGACCTTGAGCCCCGGGATGTGCGCCAGCCACGACTCCCACGCCTGCGAGTGCTGCGCCGAGAGCTGCAGCGCGGCGCCGTTCGGACCGCGGAACACCATCGGGATGTTGTACTGGCCGCCGGACATGTAGAGCATCTTCGCGGCGGAGTTCACGACCTGGTCGAGCGCGAGGAGCGCGAAGTTCCACGTCATGAACTCGACTATCGGGCGCAGCCCCACCATCGCGGCGCCCACGCCGACGCCGGCGAAGCCGAGCTCGGTGATCGGAGTGTCGACCACGCGCATCTCGCCGAACTCCTGGAGGAGCCCCTTGGAGACCTTGTAGGCGCCCTGATACACGCCCACTTCCTCGCCCATGATGAAGACGCGGTCGTCGCGGCGCATCTCCTCGAAGAGCGCCTGGTTCAGCGCGTCGCGGTATGTGATGACCGGCATCAGACGGCCCCCGCGAGCTCGCCAGCGTCGCTGGTCGTGTCCACCATCACGTCTTCGTGCAGCGATTCGAGTGCGGGCTCGGGGCTCGCGTCCGCGAATTCCCACGAGTCTTCCACGATCGCCTTTATCTCTTCATCGAGCTTCGTCATCTCCTCCTCGGACCATTCCCCGCGCTCCTCCATGTCGGCGCGGAGCACCGAGATCGGATCGCGCTTCATGTACTCTTCCAGCTCCTCCTTCGCGCGGTAGGTGCCGCTCACCGCGTCGGACATCGAGTGGCCCATGAACCTGTAGGTGCGGACCTCGAGGAGGGTGGGGATGTGCTCGCTGCGCGCGCGGTCGACGGCGCGCTGCGTGGCTTCGCGCACCGCCATCACGTCCTGCCCATCCACCACTTCGTTCGGCATGTCGTACGAGCAGGCACGCTCGGCGATGTCGTTGATGGCCGACGCGCGCTCGAGCGCGGTGCCCATCCCGTAGCGGTTGTTCTCGATCATGTAGATGACCGGGAGCTTCCAGAGCGCGGCCATGTTCAGCGCTTCGTGGAAAGCGCCGCCGTTCACCGCAGCTTCGCCGAAGAAGCACAGGCACACCTGATCGCCGCCGCGATATTTCACAGCGAAGCCCACGCCCGTTGCGAGCGGGATGTGCCCGCCCACGATGCCGTGGCCGCCGAGGAAGTTCACGTTGCGGTCGAAGAGGTGCATCGAGCCGCCCTTCCCCTTGGAGC
>JBIQLU010000117.1:0-10786 GCA_044463985.1 Gemmatimonas aurantiaca
CCCCCTTTTTCAGCGGGGGGGGCCGACCCTTCTGGTGGAGGGCCCCGGGCACAAACGCTCCGGGCACCTCTACATGAAGTGCCTGACCCCGTCGTTGGGGACGACAGTGGCTGGTGTGCAGTTCCTGCTTTCTGCTTCCTGCCGTCTGCCCCACCTACTTTCTCTTGATATTCACCCTCCACACCTCCGGCCCCTGCGCCTCGTATTCCCAGTCGAACGTATCGGGACGCTCGGCCATGAGCTGGTAGCGGAGCGGGCGCGGGTCGTGGTCGTTCACGAGGGTCAGCGTCTGGCCGCTCGTGAGGCTGTCGAAAGCGCGGAAGATCGAAGGGTGCTTGTCGCGCGGGGGGATCGCGCGGACATCGAGCTCGATGGACTGAGCCGGCATGATGGCTTTCTCCTGTTGGAAGAACGGTGGTGATGCGGGAGGTGCGGCGCGCTCAGGCGGATCGCCAGATTCGCACGAGCACACGATCGGCGCGCGATTCGTCCACTTCGCACGCGAACCCACGCTCCACGAGCATGGGGAAGAGGAATTGCGGGACGCGGGCGTTCACCTGGAGAAGCTGGTGCCCGTCCGGGAGCGTCTCGAGAGCGGTCAGTGTGCGCATGAGCGGCTCGGGCGGCTCGAGTCCGCGTACGTCGAGTACCAGCGTGTCGTCGTCGACAGCGATTCCCTCGAGGCCGTCGGCGGTTGGTGTGCTCGGCGCGTCCGATGCCGCTGGCGTCGCCGCGCGCGACGCGTCGTTAGTCGATGGCGCCGCATTCGCGGCAGCTTCCGCCTGCCGCCAGAACCAGACGGACCAGTCCTCTTCGCCGTGCTCCTCGGACTGATGCACGAAGCCACGCTTGCCGAGGACCGTGAAGAGCGGGACCGGTTCGAAAGTGGCGCGCAGCCGGAGTACCTCGTCGTCTCCGAGCGCCGCCACGGCCGCCATTATCTTCGAGAAGGGCTCGTTCCCCGAACGGAGATCCTCGCGCACGTCGAGTTCGCGAACTGCCGCGTTTACCGGGCGCGTCGGGGCGCCGGAGGGAGAGGCCGCGCCAGCCTCGTCGCGCGCCTCTGCATGCGCGGGCTTCGCACCTTCTACCGCGCCGGCGCGATCGCCTAGCCCGAGCGCCGAGTTCAGATCGCGCACCAGCTTCTCCGCCGGGATGCCGGCGGTGCGTGCGGCCTGCTCCACGGTGATCAGGCGCGCCATCACGCGGCGCATGGCGCGGTTCTTCAGCTTGGAGAAGTGCGGCGCGGCCTGCACGAAAACATCGACGAGAGATTCGTCGCGCGCGATTACGTCGGACACGCGATCGGTGGGCGCCACCGGCGTGGCGCTCGAGGGTGTGGTCATGAACCTCCTCCAAATGCGACGCGTGCGATCTGACTCATGAAGAGAACGACGCCCAGCGTGAAGAGCACGGCGCCGCAGCGAGTGACGTGCGCCGCTCCCGCCCCGATTCCTCCCGCGAGCAGCAGCACGGCGACCGTCATGATCCCGAGCTGGCAGTACGCCACCCGCGCAGAATAGAGCTGTGCCACGGTGGGCACCGGACCCTTACCCATCCTGCCGCGGAAGCGCGCGGTCCATGCGAGCAGCGGGACGATCTTGTAGAAGAAGCCGGACACGTACAGCACGATCCCGCCCAGCAGGCCGACCACGATGTACATCGTCGCGAGGCGCGCGTGCATCGGTCCGGCTATCACCAGCGAGGTACCGAGGACGGCGGCGATTGCGATGAAGCAGATGGCCGTCATGGCGAAGCGCATCCCGACATCGATCTTCCTTCGCACCCGCACCTTGTAGAACGACCACGCCTGCCAGATGAAGCAGGCCACACCGCAGTCGATGAGCGCCGTGCCGAGCCACACCGCCGGCGCGATGCGCGCGATCAGCCCCGTCGCGAGCGCGAGCACGCCGATCGCCAGGAAGGTCAGCGCGCGCTTCGTCCAGCGCACGTCCGCGCCGTGCGCGAGCAGGAACATCGGGAGGAGGCGGTGCGACACTCCAACGATCATCACGAGCACCCACCCCACCAGCGCCACGTGCAGGTGCGTCGCGAGCGCCACGAGCCGCGCATTCGCGATGAAGCCGCTGTGCAGGTTGTGCAGCAGGATCACTCCGAGCACGAGCGTCGAGGCCAGGTACGAGATCGCGATCACGATCGCTCCCCACGTCACGTCGCGGCTCTTCGCCTGCGGCAGCGAGGCCGCGAGGTTTCCGATCTCGAGCACTATGCCGACGGTGATCAGCCCGATCCCCGTGTGCTGGAGAGCGAGCGTGCTCGACGCGATTCCCGCGGCGAAGAACCCGACTCCCGGCGCGAAGGTGAAGAAGCTGAGGTGCCCCACGCGAGTGGAGCGTATGGGGGCGCCGAGCGCCACCGGAAGTAGCTGCGCGAGCGCGCCGAAGATGGTGGTGGTGATCCAGCCGAGCGTGAAGAGGTGCGTGATCCCTGCGACGTGCGGCGACGGGTACGCGCCGATCGCGAGCTCCGGCGCGATCCAGATGAGACCGATCGCGCCGGCCAGGAGGTACACGATCGACGCGGCGAAGTGCTCGGCCGCCAGTCGGATGGAATTGGCGGCCGGGGTCATTCCGCCCGGCATCGGCGCGCCGCCGGGGCGCGCGGCCGGCGCCGCGGGAGCCCCCGTTGCCACTGCGTTCGTCACGCGCCCACCCTCCGAGTGAGTTGCGCGGCGCTCACGTGCTCCCAACCGAGCGCCGTCGCGATCCCGCGCGCGATGACGTCGAAGGCGATCCCCGCGGCGCTGGCGGGCCTCGTGACCATGGTGGGGAGCCCGCTGTCGCCCTCGCCCACGATCATGTCGTCGAAGGGCACTTCGCCGAGGAACGTCACTCCGAGCTCGCCCGCCACGAGCCGGCCGGCGCCGCGTCCGAAGGGCCCCGTCATGTTCTCGACGATGCCGAGCACGGGCACCTCGAGGGTGCGGAACATGTCGGCCGCCTTGCGCGCTTCGGTGGCGGCGACGCGCGGCGGCTGCGTCACCACCACGGCGCCCGAGAGCGGCACCGACTGCGCCAGACTGAGTGGGATGTCGCCGGTTCCGGGCGGAAGATCGACCACGAGCACGTCGAGCTCCGGCCACGCCACGCCGTGCGCGAACTGCTTCACGGCCTTCGAGACCATCGGTCCACGCCAGATCGCGGGCGAGCCGTCACCCACGAAGAAGCCGAAGCTGATGATCGGCAGACCGTGAGCTTCGAGAGGGAGGATGGTTTTCTGGGGCGACATGCGCACGCGCGATGCACCATCCTCGATCCCCATCAGAATGGGGAGGCTCGGCCCGTAGATGTCGGCGTCGAGGAGCGCGGTGCGCAGACCGCCGCGCGCCAGCGCGAGTGCTACGTTCACCGCGACAGTGCTCTTCCCAACGCCACCCTTGCCGGCGCCGACGGCAATCACGTGCTGCACGCCTGCCAGGCGCGCCTGATCCGACCACGGATCGCTCGTGGTGGCGTGGCCCTTCTCGGTGGGCCTGGGCTGCGGTGTCACGATCTCCATCGCCACCGATTTCGCACCGAGCGCCAGCACGGCCTCCTTCACGGCGGCCTCGAGCTTCGCGTGCGTATTCGCATCGGGCGTGCGAATGGAGAGCTGTACCTTCACGCGCCCATCGCAGGCGCTGACGTGCTGGACCATCCCGAACGACACGAGGTCGCGCGTGAGTCCGGGGTAGCGGACGGTGCGCAGCGCCTCGGTAATCGACTCGGAATTCAGCTCCGGTGGCTGCGTGGATGCATCGATTTCCATCTTTGCCGGGGCTCCTTCAGCGGTTACGAGGGGAATGTCGTCCCCGCCGCGCGACGGTGATGTGACGCTTGTCTCATCCATCGCTCGCGACGATCATGCATGGCACGGCTCACACATCGATCGAACTGGAGGAAGGATGCCATACGACGAGAGGTTCGTTGCTCCCATGCGCCAGGAGCTCACGCGACTGGGGGTCACCGAGATGAGGACTCCCGAGGAAGTGGACGCCACGCTCGATGGCGCGCACGGCACCACGCTCGTGGTCGTCAACTCGATCTGTGGCTGCGCGGCGCGCAACGCACGCCCCGCGGTGGCTGCCGCGCTGCGGCACGAGAAGCGACCCGACGCACTCACCACGGTCTTCGCCGGCCAGGACCTCGAGGCCACTGCGCGCGCACGCGACTACTTCACCGGCTATCGGCCGTCGTCGCCGCAGATCGCGCTGCTGCAGGACGGGAACCTCGTCTTCATGTTGGAACGGAGCCAGATCGAGGGGCGGAGTGCGGAGGCAATCGCCGGCGATCTCGTGGCCGCCTTCGACCAGTACTGCTGACCGTACTGCGCGGGCGTGAAGGTGGGCCGCAGGTGGCACACACCCTGCAGGCTACTCGGAAAGGTTTTTTCGTCACCCCCCGAGGAGCCACCATGCAACACGAATCGAACGAGCACGCAGACTCTCTGACTTCCGACACTCTCGCAGAAGAGAGTCTGGCCGGCGGAAGCGGCCGACTGGAACGGAGCGCCAAGGAATTGAAGGACGCGGCCCGCGACAAGGTGGATTCCACGCGAGAGCGGGCGACCCAACTCAAGTCATCGCTCGCCGACAAACTCGAGCAGGGCGCCGAAAAGCTGCGCCACAAGAGCGCTTCCACCGGTATCACCGACACGGCAACCGAAGCCGAGCGCAAGGCGCGCAAGGCGAGCGACAAGGTGGCGTCCGGCATGGAGAGCACGGCCGACTGGATCCGCAACGCGGATGTGGACTCGGTAAAATCCGGGCTCGAGAACCAGGTGCGCAGCAACCCCGGGCGCACACTGCTCGTCGCGCTGGGGCTCGGCTACGTGGTAGGCCGCATTTTCCGGGGCGGGCGGGGAAGCTGAGCCGCCCGCGGCACGCATGGCAGCGCGGCAGCGCGGACCTTCCCGCCGCTACCGCGCTACCGCGTCGCTACCCCGCGCGCCGCATCCAGCGCACCACTTCGCGGAACGTGGCCCGCTTCCCGTACATGAGCAGCCCCGTTCTGTACACGCGCCCCGCGAGGAACACTACCACGTAGCACGATACCACGAGTATCACGAGCGACGTGATGATGTCGAACGGTTCGAGCGACACCACGCTCATCCGGAGCGGCATGATTATCGGCGAAGAGAAGGGAAGCCACCCCATCGCATAACCGAGCTTCCCCTCCGGCGAGGCGAGCACCGGCGCCAGTGCGAACGCGCTGAATACCAGAAGCATCACCACCGGTATCTGCGCCTGCTGAGCGTCCTGGTCGTTCGTGACGGTGGCGCCCACCATCGCGAAGAGCGCCGCGTAGAACGTGTAGCCCAGCACGAAGAAGAGCACCAGAAGCACGGCAGAGCCCGCGGAGATGCCGGGTATGAACATCGGCGTCGTCTCTATGCCGAAGTGACCGAGAACCTGCGTGCGCACCTTCATGAGCGTGACGCCCACGGCTATCCAGATCAGCACCTGAGTGAGCCCCACGGCGCCCACGCCGAGCACCTTTCCGCCGAGCAGCTTCACGGCCGAAACGCTCGCCACCACGACTTCCGCCACGCGCGTCTGCTTCTCCTCGATCACTCCACGCAGTACGGCCTGTCCGTACATGAGGATCGACACGTAGAGCAGCATCGCCACGCCGAACGCGAAGAAGATGCTCACCTGCGCCGACGCGCCGCGACCGCGGTCTGTGATTCGCTCGGCGTTCAGCTGCAGCTTCATCCCCGCGAGCGAAGAACTCTGAAAGGAACTCAGTCCCGCCTCCTCGAGCCGCATGGCCACCACTTCGGTGCGCACGGCGTCTCTGATCACGCGCATGTCGGCTGTCGAAGTGGCGTTGTTGCCCGCGTAACGCACTGACTCGCCGGCCATCGTGCTGGAATCGACAACCAGATAGCCGCGTGTCTCCTTCGCGATGGTCTGCTGTGTCGCGAGGCTCTCGGCCTCGGCCATCCGCGCCGGCGCCACCTGACGCACCTCGGTACGCGCCGTGTCGCCCATGATGCCGCCGTTCAACTCCACCGCGATCCGCTTGCCCAGGTCGGTGCCGGTGCCGTCGAGGATGATGATCCTGGCGACGTTGGTGGATGCCTTGCTTCGCGAAGCCATCCATGGCGGTACGAAGAGCAGCAGTCCGAAGATGATCGGTCCGAAGACCGTGGCGACGATGAACCAGCGCGTGCGGACACGCTCGAGGTATTCGCGTGCGGTCACCACCAGCAGCTTATGCATCGGATTCACGTCCTTCGGCTGAGTTCAGCGCGCCCACGCGCTCCACGAAGATTCGGTGCAGCGAAGCCTGGCCGAGCTCGAACCTGGAGATCCCGGCCCCACTCTCGACCAGTCGCCGCAGCAGGAGTTGCGCATCGGCATCGGGCGCGAGCTCGATATCGAATACGCGATTCGCTTCGTTGACGCGCGTCACGAGCGAGCTGTCGGCGAGCAGCGCTGCCACCTCGTTCGCGCGCCCATCGGCCAGCTCGAGCGCCACGCGGCGTCCTCCGTGCTCTGCGCGCACGCTGGACACGGGGCCGTCGAGCACTTTCTCGCCGCGTGCGATGATGCACACGGAGTCGCAGAGCCGTTCCGCACTGTCCATCATGTGCGTGCAGAAGAGAATGGTCTTTCCGCTTCTGCGCAGCTCCATCACGATGTCCTGGAGCATCTGCGCGTTGATCGGATCGAGTCCGCTGAACGGTTCGTCGAGGATCAGCATATCGGGGTCGTGCAGGAGTGCCCCGATGAACTGGACTTTCTGCTGCATTCCTCTCGAAAGATCGTCCACCTTCGCTTCGCCCCAGTCGCGATCGCTGGTGCGGAGCCCGAGTCGCTCGAGCCACCCGTCGATTCGGTGATCGGCGTCGCGGCGCCCGATCCCCTTGAGCTCCGCGAGGAAGCGGAGAACGCGGCGCACCTGCATTCGCCGATAGAGTCCTCGTTCCTCCGGCAGATAGCCGACGCGGTCGATCGCGCCCGGTGCCGTGTTGGGTGCGCCGAGGATCTCGATCGAGCCTTCATCGGGCTCGATGATGTCGAGCACCATCCGGATCGTGGTCGTCTTCCCGGCGCCGTTGGGGCCGAGGATCCCGTAGACGGCGCCGCGCGGCACCGTAAGCGAGAGACCGCGCACCGCGGTGTGACCATCGTAGCGTTTGACGACGTTGCGTATCTGTACGGCTGGCTCGGTCATGCGGGGGGAGGGGGGAGGCGATGGGAGATGGGGCGACGGCGAGGGTGACACGGCCACCCTTCGCGCCGGACCGGAAGAAGATGGTGCAGGTACGCTCGTAGTGCCAGACAATCGAGGTCGCGACGATGGAACGCCGGCGTGGGCGCGGTCTTGCCCGCCATTCGACGCGCGCGTCATATTCGCTCATGAACGCAAGACAGCTTCTCGAACTCCTGGCGATCGCAACGCTGCTCACCGCCTGCGGCGGGACGCACGGCGAATCGTCCGACAGAATCGTGGTATTCAATGCGGGGAGTCTGTCGATTCCCATCCGCGCAGCACTCGACTCCTTCGCGGCGCGCGAGCACGTGACATTCGCGCAGGAAAACGCCGGAAGTCTCGAGACTGCGCGGAAGCTGACCGAGCTCGGCCAGATCCCCGATGTGATAGCGCTCGCGGACTACGAGGTCTTTCCGCACTACCTCATGCCCGAGCAGGTAGAGTGGTACCTGGACTTCGCGCGCAACCGCATGGTGCTCGCCTACACGCCGAAGTCGCGTTTCGCGGACGAGATCAGCACCGCGAACTGGTGGCAGATCGTGCAGCGAGAGGGAGTGCAGGTCGGCCGCTCCGATCCGAATCTCGATCCGAACGGCTACCGCACGCTCCTCACGATGCAGCTCGCCGAGAAGCACTACGGAGTCGCCGGCCTGTATGATTCACTCCTGGCGCACGCGCCCTCTCGCAACGTGCGGCCGAAGGAAGTCGATCTGGTGGGGCTCGTTCAGGCCGGCGAGATGGATTACATCTGGAGCTACGAGTCGCTCGCGACCGCGGCGGGGCTGAAGTTCGTCGAGCTGCCGACTGCGATAGATCTCAGCTCACCCGCCGACTCGGCGAGCTACGCCACGGTCTCGGTGCGGGTTCGCGGCAAGACGCCCACCGATTCGGTCACCTTTCGTGGCCAGCCGATCGTCTACGCGCTCTCCATTCCGAAAGGTGCGCCGCACCCGGACGTGGCGGCGCGCTTCGTGGCGTACATGGTGAAGGGCGACGGCGCGCGGATCATGCGCGCGACGGGACTCGACATGCTCGACCCGCCAATCGTGGTGGGAAGCGGCGTACCGGCGGTGGTTGCCACGGCCGCCGGTGGAGGGCCGGCGGGACCGAACGGCGCGCCGCGGTGAGCGCAGCGATCGCGGTGGCGCCGCCGGTGCGCTCGCACTCGGCGCATCGCCTCGCGAGCGTGCTCGCCGCGCTGGCCGCATCGATCTTCCTGCTCTTTCTCTTCGCCCCGATCCTCAGGCTCATCATCTCCGGCGGTGCCGGTGGGGTAGGGAGAATCTTCTCCGATTCCGAGCTGCGCGGGTCACTCGCGCTCACGGCAGCGACGGCCACGACAGCCACCATGATCGGCGTCGTTGGTGGCACTCCGATCGCGTACCTCCTGGCGCGGCGCGACTTCCGCGGGCGCGCGGTGGTCGCCGCGCTGATCGATCTGCCGTTGCTGATCCCGCATCCGGTGGCGGGAATCGCGTTGCTCCTCGTGCTCGGCCGGGAGAGCGCCGTGGGCTCGGCATTGCTGCAGGCCGGTTTTCGCATAGCGGGTTCCCCGGCGGGAATCGTTTGCGCGATGTTGTTCGTGTCCGCGCCGCTGTACGTGAGCGCGGCGCGCGAAGCTTTCGCACGTGTGGATCCGCGCTACGAAGCGGTGGGGCGAACGCTTGGCGATCCCGCGTGGCGCGTATTCCGCCGTGTCACGCTCCCGCTTTCACTTCGCGGCCTCATCGCGGCCGGCGTGGTGATGTGGGCGCGCGCGGTGAGCGAGTTCGGCGCGATCGTGATCCTCACCTACAATCCGAAGGTGGTGAGCGTGCTGAGCTACGACCGCTTCACGAGCTTCGGACTGCGCGAGGCGCTGCCCGTCGCCGCCGCGCTCACGATTCTCGCGCTGATCCCGTTGACCGCGTTGCGCGCGCTCCGACCGAACGGCGGCGCTGGAGCGGCGCTCTGATAGAGGTCGACTCGCTCGGCGCGCGCCAGGGAAGCTTCGAGCTGCGCGACATCACGTTCACCGTACCGACGGGCGGCTACGGGGTGGTGATCGGTCCTGCCGGATCGGGAAAGACGACGCTCCTCGAGACGATCGCCGGAATAATCCCGCGGCGAGCGGGAACGCTGCGGCTGATGGGGCGCGACGTGACGGCTCTTCCGCCGGAGCGGCGCGAGATCGGTTTCGTGTATCAGCACGGATATCTCTTCCCGCATCTCAGCGTGGAGGAGAACGTCGTCTACGGCGCCGCCGACAGGGGATTGGCGAGCGAGCTCTCCCGGCGGCTCGGCGTCACGCCGCTTCTCGAACGCGAGGTGCGGGGCCTCAGCGGAGGTGAGCGGCAGCTCGTGGCGATAGCGCGCGCAATCGCGGCGCGACCGAAGGTTCTTCTGCTCGATGAACCGTTCAGCGCGCTCGATCCCCGACGCCGCTCGCAGGTGCGCCGCACCGTCCGCGCGCTGCGCGACGAGCTCGCGATGACCGTGCTGCAGGTGACGCACGATTTCGCGGAGGCCGGGGTGCTCGGCGATCTGGCGATCCTGCTCGACGGTGGACGGGTGCTCCAGAGTGGTCCGCCCCAGGAAGTTTTTCGGCATCCCGCATCGCCTTACATCGCGGAGTTCCTCGGCGTGGAGAACGTGTTCGCCGGCGAGGTCCGCGTTCCAGGCGATGCGAGCGCCGTCGCCGCCGGCGACGGCGCCCTCGAGTTCAGCACCGAGGGTCTCACTTTTCATGCGGTGGGGAGCGCCGACCCCGGCGCGGCTCATGCGGTGATCCGGGCGGGCGAAGTGGTGCTTTCGCGCGAGCCGCCGCGCTCATCCGCGCGCAACAACTTCGAGGGGGTCGTATCGGAGGTGGCCACGACAGGTGCGCTCGCGCACGTGACGGTGGATGTGTCCGGGGTTCCGATCGTGGCCGCGCTCACGACCCGCTCCGCCGACGAGCTCGAGCTGGTACCCGGGACGCGCGTGTGGGTGAGCTTCAAGGCAATGGCGGTGCATCTCTGCTAGCGAGTGGGTGGTGTATTTCGAAGAGGTGGACGATGAGAATCTGGTCCCTGATCCTGCTCGCGTGCCTGGCGGCCTGCGGCGATTCCACCAGCGGCCCGCGCCGTGTGGTGTACGATGAGTTCACGTTCGACGATCCTGCCGGCGACACCGCGCTCTTCGCGGGCAGCGTGGACAGCTACCCCGCGACGGATGCGCGCCGCGTCAGCGGAGTCGTGACCGGCGACTCTCTCGCGCTCACCATCGAATTCGTGGATCCGATAACCCGCGCGACCTCGTCGACGCAGAACTCGCTGATCGCATTGATCGCGATAGATGCCGACGACGATGCCTCCACCGGAATCCCGCTGGACCAGGACTCCGGCACCGATTCCTCGTTCACCGCTCCCTTCCTCGCGGCGACCGGTATGGGCGCCGAGTACTTCGTTTTTCTCGATGTCCTCTCCAGCGGCGACGCCGACGTCGTCTACTTTCTCTTCCCCGACGAGACGGTGGCCACGTACCCCGTGACCTACACGGAGCGTTCGTTGACCATTCAGCTCCCCCTCTCCGTACTCGACATCCCC
>JBIQLU010000118.1:0-3959 GCA_044463985.1 Gemmatimonas aurantiaca
GCGAAAGCGGGCAGTCAGGTCATTCCCGCGAAAGCGGGAATCCATGTTACTCCATTGAACATGGATCCCCGCTTCCGCGGGGATGACGTCCTGCTTCCGCGGGGATGACGTCGGTCCCGCTTTCGCGGGGACGACCCATGACAGGCGTACAGGTCCTGCTGTCTGCCTTCTGCTCTCTGCCTCCTTGTCAGTTCACAGAAACCACGGCGCGAGCACGAGGCTCACGACGGACATGAGCTTGATGAGGATGTTGAGACTGGGGCCGGAGGTATCCTTGAACGGGTCGCCGACGGTGTCGCCGACTACCGCGGCGCGGTGCGCGTCGGAGCCCTTGCCGCCGTGCACTCCGCTCTCGATGAGCTTCTTCGCGTTGTCCCAAGCGCCGCCCGCATTCGCCATGAACAGCGCGAGCATCACGCCGGTGACGGTGGCGCCCGCGAGTACGCCGCCGAGCGCTTCGACGCCGAGCACCTTGCCGACGACTACGGGTACGAGAACCGCGGACACACCGGGGATGATCATCTCCCGCAGCGCCGCGCGCGTGGAGATGTCGACGCAGCGCGCGGAGTCGGGCTGCGCGGTTCCCTCCATGAGTCCCGGGATCTCGCGGAACTGGCGGCGAACTTCCTCGACCATTCCCTGCGCCGCGCGGCCTACCGCCGTCATCGTGCTCGCGCTGATGAAGAACGGCATCATGCCGCCGATGAAGAGACCGATCACCACCATCGGATTCAGGATGTCGATCCCACCCTCGCCGAGTCCCACCGCGGTCGCGTACGCGCTGAACAGCGCCAGCGCGGTGAGCGCCGCGCTCCCGATCGCGAAGCCCTTGCCGATTGCGGCCGTCGTGTTGCCGAGCGAATCGAGTCCGTCGGTGATGGAGCGGACGTCGGGGCCCAGCTTCGACATCTCCGCGATCCCGCCCGCGTTGTCGGCGATCGGGCCGTACGCGTCCACCGACATCGTGACGCCCACTGTGGCCAGCATCCCGACCGCCGCGATGGCGATTCCATACAGCCCGGCGAAGAAGTACGAGAGATACGTGGCGCCGCAGATGAAGAGCACGGGCACCGCCGCGCTCTGCATTCCAACCGCGAGTCCGGCGATGATGTTCGTCGCGGAGCCGGTCAGCGATGCGTCCGCGATGCGCCGCACCGGGCCCGCCGCCGTGTAGTACTCGGTCGCAAGCCCGATGATGATCCCAGCCACGGTTCCGGCGACCACCGCGAAGAACGGTCCCATGAGCGAGTAAGCCGAGCCGTCCGGCCGTTGCTGCGCCACGCCGATCCAGGATGTGAGCATCCAGGCGAATACGAGGAACAGTACAGCGGCCACGAAAGTCGACACGCGCAGCGCAGTCGCTGCGTTGCCTCGCTCGAGGAGCCGTACGGTTCCGATTCCGACCACCGATGCCACGAGCCCGGCGATGATGTACGCGATGGGAAGCGCGATCGCGCGCAGTGGATCGGCGATCCCCGCGCTCGTGGCGGCGAGCGCGATCGTGGCGATCACCGCTCCGACGTAGCTCTCGAAGATGTCCGCGCCCATGCCGGCGACGTCGCCCACGTTGTCGCCCACGTTGTCGGCGATCGTAGCCGGGTTGCGCGGATCATCCTCCGGGATACCCGCTTCGACCTTGCCGACCAGATCGGCTCCGACGTCGGCCGCCTTCGTGTAGATCCCGCCGCCGACGCGCGCGAAGAGCGCTATCGAGCTCGCGCCCATGGCGAAGCCGGAGATGATTTCCGCGAACGCCCTGAGCGACTCGGCGTCCATCGCTCCACCGACGATCCACCAGGTGATACCGCCGATTCCGAGGAGGCCGAGGCTCGCGACGCAGAGACCCATCACCGCGCCGCCGCCGAATGCCTGCCTGAGCGCCATCCCCTGGCCGTGAGTGCGTGCGGCCTCGCTGGTACGCACGTTGGCGCGGGTGGCGGCTTCCATTCCCGCGAGACCCGCCAGGATGGAGCAGAGACCGCCGGCGATATACGCCGCGCCCGTGCGCCACCCAACGGCCATCGTCAACAGAAGCGCGACGATGATGAGGAACGGCGCGAGCACCGAGTACTCTCGTCTCAGGAAAGCCATCGCGCCCGACCGGATCTGGCCCGCGAGCGCGTGCATGACATCCGTGCCCTCGGGACTGCGGCGGATGGAAGCGTAGATGACGAGCGCAGTCGCGAGTCCGGCGAATCCGGCCCAGGTTGCCCAGATGGCGACGTCGTTCAGCATGTCTATACAGTCTCCCGGTTGTGAGCGTTCATCGCCGCGTCGATCCCCTCGCGCAACCAGAGCTCGACGGCGTTCGTGAATCTCGGCATCAGATCCAGAATCTCGCGGCGCTCGGATGCAGCGAACGGAGCGAGGACGAAGTCTGCCAGGTCGCCCGTCACGCGATCCTCCTGCGTGGGGCTGATGCCGATACGGAGCCGCGGGTATTCGCGATTCCCTATCGTCTGCTCGATACTCTTCAACCCATTGTGGCCGCCGGCGCTGCCGTGAGCGCGCAGCCTGTAGCGTCCCACCGGGAGCGCTATGTCATCGACGATGACCAACAGGTCGGTAACGGGCGACCAGAACGGCCGCCTGAGATACGGGATGAGAACCTTCCCGCTGAGATTCATGTAGGTGAGCGGCTCCAGCAGACGCACCTGCGTGTTTCCGAAGTGGCCGCTCACCTCGCGTACCTGCCCCTTCTCCTTCCATGCTCCGAAATGCCAAACGTCGGCCAGGTGCTCCACTACCCACCAGCCGACGTTGTGGCGCGTGCGCTCGTACTGCCGCCCGGGATTACCGAGACCGAGGATGAGCTTCATCGCGGGGGAGGGGGGAGACGAGAAGGCAGGAAGCAGAAAGCAGAAAGCAGAAACTCCTCGCCGGGGGCGAGCACTCCGTCCGTGGAGGTTCTCGCTGCTCTCTGCTTTCTGCTCTCTGGCAGTATCACTCCTCGCCTTCCTCCCCCTCCTTCTCCTTCCTGATCAGTTCGGGCTCGGCACCGGCAGCGGGCGCTTCGGCGGCGGCGGGCTCGGCCTCGGCCTCGACGCGCGGCGCGGCGACGACGCAGACGGTGGCTTCGGGGTCATCCTGGATCTCGACGCCGGCGGGCACGACGAGGTCGGAGACGTGGAGCGATTCGTTCACCTCGAGCGCGCTGACATCCACGTCGATGTGGTTCGGGATGTTCGACGGATCGACATCGACAGTGACCTCGCGCATCACCTGATCGAGAATGCCGCCGGAGTTGCGCACGCCAGAAGCAGTGCCGACCAGCACGAGCGGGATGTCCACCGTGACGCGCTCGCCGGCGACCAGCTCGAGAAAGTCGACGTGCAGCACCTGCCGCTTGAAGGGATGGCGCTGGATCTCGCGGATGAGCGTGCGCGAGGTGGTGCCGTCGATGTCGAGGTCGATCACCGTCGTCTCCGGCGCGATCCTCTCGAGCATCCGCTCGAGCTCCCGCCAGTCGAGCGCGAGCATCTGCGGCTCGCGATTGTGGCCGTAGATGATGCCGGGTATCTGCTGGTCGCGGCGCAGCTTGCGAGACGCACCCTTGCCGGAGTCGGTGCGCTTGCTCGCGCGGAGATTAGCGGTTGCCATTGCGAAGTGTCTCTGAAGTCTGAGGTTGTTTCGTGACTGCCTTGCCAACTACTCGAAGAGCGAACTCACCGACTCGTCGGAGTGCGTGTACCTGATGGCCTTGGCCAGCAGTTCGCCCACCGAAAGCACCTTGAGCTTCTCGAAGCGATGCTCCGGCGGGATGGAGACGGTGTCGGTGACCGTCACCTCCAGAATGGGCGACTCGGTCAACCGCTCGACGGCGGGGCCGGAGAGCAGCGGATGCGTCGCGCACGCGTAAATGTCCTTCGCGCCAAGCCGCTTGAGAGCGCGAGCCGCCTCGGTAATGGTGCCGGCGGTGTCGATCATGTCATCGGGAATGATGCAATCCCGTCCTGCAA
>JBIQLU010000118.1:4059-10761 GCA_044463985.1 Gemmatimonas aurantiaca
ATGGTGCCGGCGGTGTCGATCATGTCATCGGGAATGATGCAATCCCGTCCTGCAACGTCTCCTACCACGTTCAGTACTTCCGCGACGTTCGCCGTGGGCCTGCGCTTGTCGATGATCGCGAACGTGCCGTTCAACCGCTTCGCGAAACCCCGCGCCATCTTCGCCGATCCCACATCGGGCGCCACCACCACCAGGTCGCGCAACTGCTTCTTGCGATAGTGCGAAACCAGCACCGGGAGCGCGTACAGGTGGTCCACCGGAATGTCGAAGAACCCCTGCAGCGCGTGCTGGTGAAAATCGATTCCCAGCACCCGGTTGGCACCCGCCGTGGTGATCATATTCGCCAGCAGCTTGGCGCCGATCGCTACTCTGGGCTGGTCCTTGCGGTCCTGCCGCGAATAGCCGTAGTACGGCATCACGCAAGTGATGCGTGCGGCCGACGCCCGTCTGGCCGCGTCGATCAGGAGCAGGAGCTCCATGATGTTCTCGGCCGGCGGATTGGTCGGCTGCACGATGAACACATCCGCGCCGCGCACGTTCTCGTCTATCCGGACGAAGATTTCGTCGTCCGCGAAGCGGGAAATGGTGAGCTTCGTGAGCTCCACCCCCAGGCATCGCGAGATCTCTTCGGCCAGCGCTCTGTTGGCGGTGCCCGCGAGCAGCTTGAAGCCGCGCCGGGGGACGCTCAGCTCATCCATCGTAGCCCTGTAAAATAGTCTGGCGCACCACGTTGGTCAATTTCGAGTGGAGTTGCCCCCGCTGGATTCGAACCAGCATTCTCAGATCCAAAGTCTGATGTCCTGCCATTGGACGAGGGGGCATCCAGCCTCACAAGCTAGCCAGGGAGGGGGGGGAGAGGAAGCAGGGAACTGCCAGAGGGCAGGAAGCAGGGGGCAGACGGCAGGAACTGCTTCCTGGAGGAAACAGGAAACGGGAAACGGGAAACAGCAACTACGAACGGGGCGCAGCGCAGCATTGCCTGATTCCGGCGGTGGAGCGACCTGGCGGTCAGCCGAGCAGCTCGACCGGCGAGACCGAAGTGGCGGTTCGGGTCGCTACGGTTTGCGCGGAGGGGGGAATGCCCGGGATGGTGGTTGTGGCGAAGGCGTGCTGGGGGTCGAATACGCCGAACAGTGTCGAGCCGGAGCCGGACATCAGGGCGATCGAGGAGCCGGCGGAGCGGAGTGCATCGAGTATCGAGGCGAGCTCGGGGTGGCGGGGGAAGACCGCGGGCTCGAAGTCGTTCGTGGCGAGCGCGGCGATGGAGGGCCAGGTCGAGAGGTCGGCGAGCGCGAGCAGCGAGGGGCGGGGCGCCGCGTTCGCGCTTTCGCGGCGCGCGTCGTCGAGCCAGGCGTAGGCGGCCGCCGTCGAGACGGCGAAGTCCGGAAATACGAGCACGACGTCGCGCTCGGGGAGCGCCGGGAGTGCCAGCATCCGCTCGCCGCGGCTCCAGGCGAGGGCGAGGGGGGCGGTGGCGGTCAGGAAGGGGACATCGCTGCCGAGCGATGCGGCCATGGCGAGGAGCTCCTCTTCCCGTACCGGGTTGGGGGAGAGCGCCGCGAGCGCACGGAGAACGGCACCCGCGTCGGCGCTACCTCCTCCCAGACCGCCGCCGATCGGGATGCGCTTTTCGATCTCGATAGCGAAGCCGCGTGGCCAGCCGGTGCGCTCGGCGAAGGTGACGGCGGCGCGGTACGCGAGGTTCCCTTCCGCGGCGCCGGGTATCGGCACGTCGCTCTCCACGGAACGTCCGGCGTCGGCGATTCGCACGGTGACAGTGTCGCCGAGGGCGACACGCGCGAAGATCGTTTCGAGCGTGTGGAAGCCGCTCGCTTCGCGCTCGAGGATGCGCAGGGTGAGATTGATCTTCGCCTGCGCCATGACGCGCGCGGCGCGAGCTCTCACGTGTGCTCCCTGGGCGAAGCGCTCATCTTCGCGGGGGGCGCGTCATGCTCCGCGGCGCCGCGACCGGCCGAAGCTGCAGGGCCACTCCCGGTGGCTTTGAGATCGCGGAAGCGCAGGCCCAGCCGGACGAAGTAGTAGATGCCTATCGCCGTGATCGGAATGAACGTGAGGATGTGGTAGCCGATCGCCCAGCTCGTGGCGCGCGCCGCGTCCACCCCGTAGATGCCGAGTCCCTGCTGCCCGATCGCCTCGAAGACGCCGAAGAATCCCGGCACGCTCGGCAGCGCGACGCCGATCGCCACGAGTCCCTGCAGCATGAGCGCGGCGCTGAACGGTGCGGCTATCCCCACCGCCTTGAAGCCGACCCAGTAGGCGAGGGCATTCATGAGCCAGTGGATCAGCGCCCACAGATACACGAGCGCGAATCGACCCGGCTGTCTGAGCACCACGAGGCCCGATGCGAACGCCGAAAGTGCATTCCGCCCCGCCGGAGCCCAGCGCGGAGTCACCGCGCGGCCGACCAGTCGTACGAACCGGTCGTAGAGCGCGAGGACGGCACGCGGGAAGAGGACGATCGCGTAGAGCGCCGCCACGCCGGCCAGGAAGATCCCGACGAAGCCAGTGAGCCAGCTTCCGATCGGCCGGCCCGCGACGAGATGATCGTTGGGGAACGCGGGGTCGAGCATCGCCACCACCATCAACGTCACGATCGCGATGGTGTCGAAGAGACGGTCGACCACGAGCGAAGCGAGAGCGGCGGAGAACGACACGCGCGGCGCCTCGCGGCTCAGAGAATACGGCCGCGCGATCTCACCGACGCGCGGCGTGATGTTGTTCAGAGCGAACCCGATCGCCGTCGCCCGCCAGAGCGGCCCGAAAGGGAGCCGGTGCACCACCGGGTCGAGGATGATTCGCCACCGCCACGCGCGCACGGGGAAGATCAACGTGCCGAGTATCACGGCGAGCGCGAAGTACCACGGGTTCGCGTCGCGCAGATGCTCGAGCACGAGGCTGAACTCCACATTGTGGAGCGCCCACACCAGTAGCGCGACACTCAGGACGATCCCGAGCGTGTTTCGAACGGCGTTCTTCATCCCGCGCTACTCCGCGAGTGCCAGCTCGATGAGATCGAAGAGCTCTTCCACGACCTCGCGTGGCGGAGCGGCGTCGAGGTAGAGCAGCTCGGCGCGCAGCGCGGCCGCCCTCTCGAGTGCGGCGCGCCCGCGGTAGAGCAGGTCGTCTATCGGCACCACCTTTTCGTCTTCCAGGGCTGCCGGCACGCTGAGCGGCGTGTCGTCCAGCTCCAGGAAGCTGGCGATCCCCTCCTCGAGCAACTCGTGCAGCTCGCGGCCGGTGGGCGTGCGGAGCGGCGTGCGCGAAGGCGGTCGAGGAGTCGGACGAGGCGTTCGCCCCTCGCCGGTGGATGTGAGCTGTTCGACTCCACTACGAATCGCCGCGGAACTGCTGGACGGGTCGGCGAGCAGCTTGGCGACCTCGTCGAGCTGTACGAGCCCTGCCGCATCCAGCGCCGATGCGCGCGTACTCCACTCCGCGGCGAAGCGCGCGACCGAGCGCTCGCCGAAGCTGTGTGCCGCGCTCCCCAGCGCGCGCAGTGCGTTGCGCAGCTCGCGACCGGAACGATCGCGCGGCGCGCCGCCGCTCGCGGAGCGCGCCTCGGCCACCACGCCGCGCAGATGTTCGGCGAGGCTCACCACTTCCAGGCGGAAACGTTCCGCGGCCGTGGTGGGAGGGTGGTCCGACTCGCTCACCACGTGCGGCCCTTCGTCCTCGTAGAAGAGCTGCGAGATCGGCACGATCCGATCTCCCTTGCCAGCGTGCTGCGGGACCGCGGCGGCCGCGCCATGAAAGTCGGCGAGCTCCGAGGCGTCGGGATCCGGTGTGCCGCGCGCGCCGATGTCGCGCGACGCGCGGCGCAGGAACGCGCTCGCGGCTCTGGCGAGTGCGCGCTGCGCTTCGGCCGCAGGGGCGCCGGGGTGCGCTTCCAGCGGCCGCAGCGCATCCTCCACCGTCTCCATGACCTCGCCCATGGGAACCATGTCGCGAACGTCGGCCACGCCGCGCAGGGCGCGCAGCCGCTGCATCACCGAGCGCAGCGAATCGGGCGTGGGCGCCACCGCGAACTGCTCGAGGGCGCCGGCCAGCTCGCCCGTTTCGCCCGCCAGGAAGACGTTGCGCGCCGCAGCCGGCGCCGCGGCCGCCGGGTCTTCGGGGGAGGGGGCGAAGCGCGCGAGCTCCGACGTGCGCGCCGACGAGCGCTGCTCGTCCAGCGCCGACCACGTGCGTGCGTTGCGCAGCAGTATGCGGAGATCGTCGACCGAACCGATCACGGCGGCGGAGAGGGCAGGATCCCAGGAGAGCTTGCCGTCGCCGATGGCGCGGGCCACGCGTTCGAGAGCGCCCGCCACCGAGGCGATCCCCTCGCGGCGCGACATCGTCGCGCTGCCGCGGAGCATGCGCGCATTGCGCGCGAAGGCCGTGGCTTCGGGGCCGCCGGCGCCGCCCGACGCGACGAGGGAGTCGAGTCGATCGATGTATTCGTTCGCCTCGGCTATGAAGAAGTCCAGCACGCCCGCCGACGAGCTCATTGCCGCTCCATGTCTCTCGTTTGAAAACCACTCGCCGGCGCCGACATCACGAACGGGCCGCGTCCATCGCCGCGCGCATCTCGCGCACCGATTCCTCGATTCCCACGAAGATCGAGCGGCTGATGATCGAATGTCCGATGTTCAACTCCTCGATCTCCCCGATCGCCGCCACCGGGCCGACGTTGCGCACCGTGAGGCCGTGTCCCGCGTGAACGGCGAGTCCCAGCCGTGAGCCGTGCGACGCCGCTTCCTGCAGGGCGGCCAGCGTTTCGCGCGACCCGCCCGCGTTGGCGTAGGCTCCGGTATGCAGCTCGACCGCCTGCGCGCCGAGGTCGTGAGAGCGCTCGACCGCCTCGCGCGTGGGGTCAACAAAGAGACTGATATGGAGCCCTGAGCGTTTCAGCCGCTCGATCCCGCGCTGGAGCCGCCCCGGATCGCGGGAGACGTCGAGGCCGCCCTCGGTGGTAACCTCTTCGCGCCGCTCGGGTACGAGAGTAGCCTGATAGGGTCCGAGGCGCTCTGCGACTTCGAGCATCTCGTCGGTCAGCGCCATCTCCAGATTGAAGACGGTGCTGATCTCGCGGGTCAAACGGAGCACGTCGTCGTCCTGAATATGGCGGCGGTCTTCGCGAAGGTGAGCCGTTATACCTTCGGCTCCGGCCTTCTCGCAGAGGAGGGCGGCGGCCACGGGGTCCGGCTCATCGGTGCGGCGCGCCTGGCGGAGCGTCGCGACGTGGTCGATGTTGATGTAGAGGCGCAGGTGGCTTGCTGGCATTCACCCTCGAAGTTAGGTTCGCACCCGACAACACCGGGAGTCATCGACGTGAAACGTATAGCTCTGTTGCTACTTTTGGCGGCGGCCTGTCACAGCGCGCCCACGCACACCAACCCGGTCACCGGTGCGGTTCAGCTCACCGGCGCGGCGACGCCGCGCGAGGCGGTGCAGAACTTTCTCGGCGCGGTGAAGGCCCAGGACCTCCAGTCCATGTCCGTGATCTGGGGCACGTCGAAGGGGCCCGCGCGCGACCAGATGGAGCGCGCCCAGCTCGAGCGGCGTGAGCTCATCATGCAATGCTACCTCACCCACGACAAGTTCGACATCCAGAGCGACACGCGCAGCGGCGAGGGGCTCCACAAGCTCGGGGTGACGCTCACGAAGGGTAACATCACCCGCCAGACCAGCTTCGTGACCGTCCAGGGTCCGTCGGAACGTTGGTACGTTCAGGACGTTCCGCTGGAGCCGGTTCGCGACCTCTGCGCGACGCCCTGATCGGCAGAACGCCGGGGGAACGCCGGACGCTCGCCAGGCGTTAGTCCTCCGAGAGTTCGATGAGTACGCCGCCGGTTGCGCTCGGGTGGAGGAAGGCGATCCGCTTCCCCTCCGCTCCCAGCCGCGGCGTTTCGTCGATGAGTCTGAGTCCCAAGTCGCGGCAACGTTCCAGCGTCGCGTCCAGGTCTTCCACCGTGAAGCAGATGTGGTGAATCCCGGGGCCGCGTTTGGCGATATACTTGTCGATCGGCGAGCCGGACTCGGCGGGCTCCAGCAGTTCCACGAGCGACTCTCCGGCGGCGAGTCCCGCGATGCGGGCGCCGTCGGAATCGTCGAGTGGGACTTCGGCGAGACCGAGCACGTCGCGGTAGAAGGGAAGCAGCTCGTCGATGGCGCGCACGGCGATGCCGATGTGTGCGATGCGGGTGCCGCGGTTGGTGGGTGGGGACATTGGAAATGCGGTTCGTCGGCGCGACGCGAAGTCGTGCCTCGTAAGCGACGGGGCGAGATGCATCGCCCTTCGCGTAAAAGTCGGAGCAGGAAACTTAACGGAGGCCTCGCCGCTCGCGGGGCCGGTCAGGGAGTGACAGACATGTCGAATGCGGTTGCGGTGACTGACGAGACGTTCGAGCAGGAGATCGAGAAGCACGACGGGCTGGCGGTGGTGGACTTCTGGGCCACCTGGTGCGGGCCGTGCCGTCTCGTGGCGCCGATCCTCGACCAGCTCGCCGTCGACTACGATGGCAAGGCGAAGGTCGCGAAGCTCGATGTGGACTCGAACCCGTCAACGTCCACGCGCTTCAACGTTCGGTCGATACCGACGATCCTTTTCTTCAAGGAAGGGAAGCTGGTGGACACCGTGGTGGGCGCGGTTCCGAAGGCGAAGCTCGAGTCGAAGTTCCAGGAGCACGCGGGCTGAAG
>JBIQLU010000119.1:0-8142 GCA_044463985.1 Gemmatimonas aurantiaca
CGCGCTGGAGCGCCTCGATGCGCTCCATGGTGGGCCACATCAGCTCCTTGATGCGCGTGAAGCCCTGCATCCCGCGCTGCTGGCTCACCTGGAAGATGCGGTGCTCGGCATCGTCGAGGAGCTCGGCGGCGGTGGTCTTCCCCTCGAAGGCCTCGCTCACCAGCGCGGTGCACGTCTCGATGAGGCGGCGCTGGAGCGCCTTCTCCTTCACGATCTTCGCGTGGTACTCGACGTTGGCTGAAGTCGGGACCGCGTCGATCAACTCACCGATCCTCTCTTTCCCGCCGCCCGCCTCGAGCTCGCCGCGCCGCGAGAGCTCCTCGGCGAGCGTGAGCGGGTCCACCACCTCGCCGCGTTCGGAGATGGCGATCATGGCGCGGAACATCCGCCGGTTCTGCTCCCGGTAGAACATCGTATCGTCCACGTGCTCGGCGGCGCGCAGGATCGCGTCCTGGTCCATGAGCATCGCGGCGATCACCGCCGTCTCGGCTTCCTCCGAGTAGGGAGGCCGGCGGTCGCGGTAGACGTCACGCGGGGGAGTTATCGAGTATTCTGCGGGCGAGCTGGACATCTTCCCAGGTTGGTCGCTTCCACGCCGGGTTCCGGAGGAGGGCCGCGGGGTGATAGGTCACCACTACCGGAATGCCGTGGTAGCGATGGACCGAGCCGCGCAGCTTGCCAATCGCGAGCTTTGTATCGAGCAGAGTCTGCGCGGCGAAAGCGCCGAACGTGATGATGACCCTGGGGCGGATCAGCGCTACCTGTCGCACGAGATACGGGCTGCAAGCCGCGACTTCGTTGGGAAGCGGGTTGCGATTGCCCGGAGGCCGGTGCTTCAGGACGTTGGCGATGAAGACCTCGTCGCGCTTCAAGTTAATCGCCGCGAGGATTTTCGTCAGCAGTTCGCCGGCCGCCCCCACGAAGGGACGGCCCGTGGCATCTTCCTTCGCGCCCGGCGCCTCGCCGATGCACATGAGCCGCGCGTTCGGGCTTCCCTCGCCGGGTACCGGATTGGTCGCGGTACGATAGAGATCGCAGCGCTGGCACGTGGCCACCAGCGACGCGATCTCGTCGAGCGTCCGACAGGCAGCTATCTCCGGCACCGGTTCATCGTCGAAGCGTTCTCCCACTACGATGCCCGACGGCGCGTCCACGCGAGGTGGAGTGGGCTCGGCCTGCGGAGCGTCCTGTGGTGGCGATGCAGCGATCACGGGCTCCGCGCGCTCAGGCGGCGCTGCTTCGGCAACTTCCGGTTCCCGCCGGCGCGATGCGAGCGGCTCGGGCGCGGCGGCGCCGGCGGCGCGGAGCGCCTCGCGCCAGTCCGCCGTCTCGGGAATGCCGCTCCCGCCGCGCCCGGATTTCGCGGATGATGGTTCTTCGTTGCGTGCGGTGCCACGCTTGGCCGAAGCACGCGCGCCGATGATGCGCATGACCTCGTCCACCGTCATCCCGTCCAGCACGAGCTCGCTCTCGCCGAGCTCGCGACGCTGCTCGAGGTAGCGTCGCAGACGGTCTTCAGCGCCCACGAAGCAGTGCCCCCACGCGGTCGAGGATTGCGTCGGCGACTTCGCTCTTCGGCCGAAGGGAAATCTCCTCCGTGGAGCCGTCGCTGGAGAGGAGCGTGACGCGGTTCGTGTCCGCGCCGAACGCCGATCCGGCTTCCACGGCGCTGTTCGCGACGATGATGTCGAGTTCCTTGTCGTCCAGCTTCCGCCGTGCGTTGGCAACGAGATTCTCGGTCTCGAGGGCGAAGCCGACGATCACCGCGCCGGCATGCCGACGGTCCCTCGTGGAGGCGAGGATGTCGCGTGTCGGTGCGAGCACGATGGCATCGGGCGATGTCGCTTTCTTGATCTTCTGTGTCGCGATGTTCGCCGGCCTGAAGTCGGCCGGCGCAGCCGCCATGATGAGGACATCGGCTTCCGGGAGAGCACGTGCGACGGCGTCGGCCATTTCTTCGGTGCTCTCGACGCGCACGGTCTTCACCCAGCGAGGCGCGTCCACCTCGAGTGGTCCCGCGACGAGCGTGACGTTGGCACCACGCCGCCATGCCGCGTCGGCGAGCGCCACGCCCATCTTCCCGCTGCTGCGATTGGAGATGAAGCGAACGGGATCGATCGGCTCGCGGGTTGGACCGGCTGTTATCACTATCGATCGCCCTTCGAAGTCCCGCTTTTCGAGCAGGCGCCCGACGCGGCTGAAGATCGTCTCCGGCTCCGGCATCCGCCCCGGCCCGCTCCCTTCACCAGCCGCGAGCGGCCCCGTGTCGGGCTCGAGCAGTTCGTAGCCGATTTCACGGAGCCGCTCCGCGTTGGCGCGGGTTTGCGGATGCGCCCACATCCGATCGTTCATGGCCGGCACGATGAGCACCGGCGCTTCCGTGGCGAGCAGGCACGCCGCGAGGAGGTCGTCGCCGTGTCCGTGCGCCGCGCGCGCCATGAAGTCCGCGGTAGCCGGCGCTATCACCACAGCGCGCGCGGCGCGTGCGAGGCGGATGTGATCGAGCGCATGCCCGCGCTCGAAGATGTCGCTGTGTACTGCCCTTCCCGTCAGCCCTTCGAATGTCACTGCACCCACGAACTCCGTGGCCGCACGCGTAAGCACGACATCGACCTCCGCGCCAGCGTGCGTGAGGAGCCGTGCGAGCCAGCCAGCCTTGTACGCCGCTATCCCGCCCGTGACACCGAGCAGGATGCGCCGCCCGTCGAATGGGCGCATGGGCTGGAGCCTGTTATCTGTCGCGGCGGGGAACGATGTGGTAGCGAATGCCCTCGTCGCCGGTGAGCTCTTCGAGCGCACGCGTCGTCAACTTCTTCTCGCGCGTGTCGGCGCCGATGCGGGGGAACTCGTTCAGAAGGCGCGCGTACTTCGCCGCCACCAGTACGCCGAGGTACTTGTTGGTGGCGCGGCGTGCCACTTCCGCAGGTGTGAATACTCGCATTCGTGTTTCCTCTTCGTTTGGGGCCGGCGGCAGCTTGCCGCAGACCGTGTGCTACATGACTGACCGGCTCAGGCGGACTCGAGCTCGGCCGGACCGGCCTCGCTCGCGTTTCCAAGTTCCTGCTCGAGGCGATCCACTATCGCCCGCACGTCGCGCTCGACGTTCTCCAGCCGCTCGCGACGAAGTCCTTCGGTATCGATGATCCCCGCGACGTCGGCTACCGCACGCTCGAGATCATCGTTCAATACGACGTACTGATACATCGGCACGGCCTTGAGCTCCACGAGTGCGCTCAGGAGCCGCTTCTTCAATGTCTCATCATTCTCGGTATCGCGCGCGCGGAGACGCTCGAGGAGCACCTCGCCCGACGGCGGCAGTACGTAGATCAGAACCGATTCCGGGAACGCACTGCGAAACTGCCTCGCTCCCTGGACATCGATGTCCATGATCACGTGCCTGCCCGAGTCGAGCACGCGACGTACTTCGCTGCACAGCGTTCCGTAGAGCTGTCCGTGCACCTCCGCCGATTCGGCCAGCTCGCCCCGCTCCTGAAGATCCAGGAATTTCTGGATCGAGACGAAATAGTAATCCTTCCCGTCGACCTCGCCCGCGCGCGGCGGTCGCGTGGTGCACGACACCGAATATCCGATGTCCCCGCGCGACTCGAGGAGATGGTGGACGATTGTCGTCTTCCCGCCTCCCGATGGCGCCGAAAGTATGATCGGAAAGCAACGTTTCACTCGACGTTCTCCACCTGCTCCGCGATGCGCTCCAGCTCTTCCTTCACGGCCACCACGTGATGCATCATCTCGGCGTCGCGAGCCTTGCTCCCCGTGGTGTTCGCCTCCCGGAGCATCTCCTGCAGGAGGAAACCGAGCCGCTTCCCGACCGGTTCCTGCGACGGCGCGCGAAGGGCCGCGCGGAACGCCTCGATGTGTGCGCGAAAGCGGTCGATCTCCTCCGCCACATCCAGCCGGTCGGCCAGAAAGGCAATCTCCTGGGCGAGTCGCGTCGGGTCGACGTCCACTCCGCCAGCGATCTCGCGTACGCTCTCCCCGAGCCGCTCGCGCTCCGCGACAAGTCGTGCGGGCGCGCGTTCGGCGATGCGATCGAGCGTAGCGGCCACGAGGTCGACGCGTTCCTCGAGAACCGAGGAGAGTCGCTCGCCCTCCGCATCGCGCATCCGCGTCAGCGCCTGCAACGCCTCACCCACCAGCGCCGTGAGCTCGTCCGGCGATTCGGGCGCCTCCTCCTGCGCCGAGCTCGAAAACACCTCCGGCATCCTCAGCACCGTGTCGACGCCGATCTCCGCCGCGAGTCCGTGGCGCTGCTGCAGGTCGCGCAGCTGAGTCACGTAGCCGGCGAAGCGGCTCTCGTCGATTGCCAGGGGTGCCGTGGCATCGCGCTCGGCGCGGGCCGTGAGCGTGACGTTGCCGCGCGCGATCGAGCGTCTCAGTTGCTCGCGCACCTCGGCCTCCCATCTCGTGAACGAGGATGGGAGCTTTACGTGGGGGTTGAAGAAGCGGTGGTTCACGGTGCGCAGCTCGACCGTGACCCGCTGTGCGCCCACGCGCCCCGTAGCGGCCCCGAAGCCGGTCATGCTCCGAATCATGTAGAACCGCGCAAGTTACGGCGTACCAACGTCATTGTCAATTCCAGAACTGCCATCTCACACCATAGAGTTGGCGCTGTCGCGGCTGCAGCATCCCGGGCACGTATTCGTAGATCTGCGGGCTCAGTCCGAAGGCCGCGTTCCAGAATATCACGGCGCTCTGGATCCGGATTTCGAGCTTCGTCACCAGCACGTTGCTGTAGAAGGCAGACACGATGTTCGCCGGCTCCCCTTCGATGGTCGCCATGCTCGGGAAGTAGGTGGTCTGGCGATACTCGTGCGCCACCGAGCCAAGAAAACCGAAGTCGCCGCTCGGGAACCTGGTGATCCAGTCGGTGTCGACGTAGAGCTCCTCACGCGACTGCATCTGCGGCCTGTAGAAGCCTGTGTTTGCCCAACGAACGCCGTACACGTTGACGCCCACGTCCTTGTAGATCTTCCCTCGAGCGGCGCCGAAGACCCCCGTCACGGCATCCTCGTGGACCGGTGCGTAGCTGGTGTCGAAGGCGATCAGCGGTGGCAGCATCTCCTCACCGCGGCGCATCACGCCGCCAGAGAGCCAGAGCCGACCGAGGCGAACGCCGGCTTCACCACGCAGATCGACCGCATCGATCCCGTCCACGCCGCCGTGGCGATGCGCGATGCTGCCGGCGAATGCGAGGAAGTCGACAGGTGTGAATCGCGCCGATGCCTCCTCCACCGACGTGGTGTCGGAGCCGCGCCGTTCCGCGTAGAGCGAGAGCCCCACGAGCCGATGGTCGAACGAGAGCCGCGCCGAGATCGCGTTCACCGACCCGCTGTCGAGCGAGTGGTAGCGCTCCACCGCGCTGAGGCGGAAGCGCCCCCGATTGATTCCCGCCGTGGCCACGTACTGGGTGCCGTTCACGGTGGTGTCCGCGGCATCGGGACCGGCGAAGGCGAGCGGCTGATCGCGGAACGGCGTATGCTCGTCGAACTGCTGCCTGGCGAGCATGAGTCGAATCCAGCCGCCGGTCGAATCGGGGTCGCCGTAGCCGCCGCGAACGTACGCGTCGGTTCGTGTTCGCTCCTGCCGCGGCACGCCTCCGGTGACGGAGCGCTGCGGATCCTGCTCGTCGCGCGTGCGACTCGAGCGAGTCGCGAACGCGTCGAGGCTCCACTTTCCATTCGCCCATCCGAGGCGGCCCATGAGCGCGAGGTCGCTCCCGCCTCCCAGCGTGTTGTTCTCGGATGTGCCGTACTGCTGCCCCGCGAGTTGCAGCGCGATGCCGTTTCCGAAGCGCTTGCCGTAGAAGGCGTGATACAGATTGGTGCCCTGATCGCCGGTCGTGACGTCGATGCGCGTGTTCGTTTCCGTGTGCGTCACGCTCCAGCTTCGCACGTAGACTCTCAGCTCGCTCGCGCCGCGTTCCACGGTGATGTCCTCGAGCGACCAGAGTGGAACGGTGGTCATGTCCGGCACGCCGCCGTTGCGCGGATCGAAGGAGTCCAGCTCCACTCCGTCGTAGAAGAGTCGCACCCGCGCGGCGTTCCCCATGTACGACGCGAACTCCGGCGAACCCAGCCACCCCGAGCGGATCTGTGTGACTCCCGGTATCCGACCCAGGAGATCGCCGAGAGTGAGTGCGCCGGCGGCGAAGAGCGAATCACGATCCCAGTGATACTCGATGATGCTTCCCGCGAGCGAAGGGCGCTCCGAGTGGGCCAGCGGTGACTTCACCGTGTCCTTCACGACGTGCGCGCTGTCGGAGAGCGTGTCGGACGGGAGCGGCACCGCCGGTCGTCGTGTGGTGTCTGCAGTCGCGCGCGCGGTGTCGGCGGCGGCGCTGTCGGGGAGTGCACCGGTGGTGTCGGGTCGCGCGACGGCCGAGTCCACGGGTTGCGCGACGGCGGCGCTGTCGCGCGCCGCCCGCGTGGTATCACGGACGGTCTGCTGCGCCCCGGCGTTCGCGGGCAGTGTCATGCCCGCGATGAGTACCACGCCGGCGAGCCACGCCGCCTGTCGCGCGTCGAATCTCAGCTCGCCCTCCCGCGAGCGATCTCGACGAACGTCCCGACCGGCGTGCCGGTCGGACCCTTCGGGATGTATCCCAGATCCGACTCCGCGTACGCGGTGCCCGCGACATCAAGGTGCACCCACGGGTAGCTCCCCGTGAATTCCTTCAGGAAGATCGCCGCGGTGCTCGCTCCCGCCGGACGCCCTCCGGAGTTCTTGATGTCGGCGACGTCGCTCTTCATCAGCTCGCGGTAGTCGTCGAAGAGCGGGAGATGCCACCCCGGCTCGCAGGCGCGCTTGCCCGCGCCCAGCACCTCGTCGATGAGCTTCTCGTCGTTGCCGAAGACACCGGTGGCGGTGTGGCCGAGCGCGATGACGCAGGCGCCGGTGAGAGTGGCCGCATCCACCACGGCGGCGGGCTCGAAGCGGCTGGCGTACGAGAGAACGTCGGCGAGCACCAGGCGGCCTTCCGCATCGGTGTTGATGATCTCGATGTACTTGCCGTTGCTCGCCTGCACCACGTCCCCCGGCTTCATCGATACCCCCGAGGGCATGTTCGTCGTGCTGCCCACGAGACCGACCACGTTGATGGCGAGTCCGAGCCTGGCGATGGTCTCCATCGCACCCAGCACGCCTGCTGCACCGCACATGTCGAACTTCATCGCCTCCATGCCGAGCGCCGGCTTGATGGAGATGCCGCCCGAGTCGAAGCAGAGCCCTTTCCCCACGAGAACGAGCGGCTTCGCGCCAGCGGCGCCCTTGCGGTACTCGAGCGCGATCAGGCGCGGTTCCTGTGGCACGCCCTGCGCCACGGCGAGGAAGGAGCCCATCTTCTCGGCTTCCATTTCGGCGCGGCCGAGCACGGTGATCTTCATGCCGTGTCTGCCGGCGATCGCGCGCGCGGTATCGGCGATGAAGTCGGGCGTGCAGAGATTCCCGGGCATCATCGCGAGCCGTCGTGCAAGCGAGATCCCTTCGGCAATCGCGGAACCATTCTCGACGCCGCGCGCGGCGTCGGCTCCGCCGCCGAGGATCGTGGCGCTCTCGAGATCGGCGCGGCGATCTTCGGGCTTGGGCGGAGACTTGAGGTCGTCGTAGTGCCACGCTCCGAGCGCAAGTCCCACCGCTGCCGCCTCTGCGGCGGCTTCTCCGTTCGAGGCCGAGTACCATGCGAGCGATTGCACGCCGAGCTTTCGCGCCTGCCGCGCCGCGATGCCGGCAGCTCTGCGATTGGCGGCCCTGGGATCGGAGGCGTCGCCGAGCCCGACGAGGAGGATTCTTCGCGGTCCCTTGTCGGAGCCGGTGAAATGCAGCAGCTCATCGCGATCTCCGCGAAATTCGCGGCGCGCGAGCGAGCGACCGAGCGCGCCACCCACCGCCTCATCGAGAGGTGCGAGCGGCGCGGGGAGCGAAGGATTTCTGGACAGCGCTACAACGAGGAGGGGCGTATCGAGTGTCGCCGGCTCGGCGCCGCTCGCGATGATCCCAAAGGGCATGGCGTGGCTCCAAAGTGGAACGGGCGGGGACGGAATGGCGTCCCCGCCTCGACTGGTCAGGAATGTATAATCTGCGCGACCGTCTCACCAATCGCGGTGCGGCCCATTACCCGGACGA
>JBIQLU010000119.1:8242-10615 GCA_044463985.1 Gemmatimonas aurantiaca
TGGGAGCTATTGGAGGTGGGAATACCCGGGGCGGGACTCGAACCCGCAAGGCCCGAAGGCCGGGGGATTTTGAGTCCCCTGCGTCTACCAATTCCGCCACCCGGGCGAGGGAACACAATCTAGCTGCGAAGCGGCGCGCTCTCAACGTGCAGGAGCGCGTCACCGCGCAGCACCCGCTTCGCGAATGACCTCAGCTCCGCGTCGTGTCGCGCGGGGTCGCCCCGCCTGGTCGGGCGCGCTGCCGCGGAGCGCGTGAACGATCGCCAGGACTGGTGCGAATCTCGTCGATTCGCGAGCGCACCTGCTCCTGCAGCCCCATGTACCTGGCGCGCTGCACCGGCGTGAGGAAAGCTGCGAGCTCCCCCTGCTCCTTGCGGTACAGCTCGAGACGCTCCTGCTGCGCCTGCAGCGTCTGGTCGAGCAGTTCACCTACTCGCTTCTGATCCGCGCTGTCGCCGCGCCGAAGCTGTGCGCGCAACTCGAGTCGCAGACTGCGCTCGCGCTGCGCCAGCGATCGGCGCTGCTCCGAGTAGCGCTGATTCGTGGCGCCGAGCTTGTCTGCCTGCTCCTGCGTGAGTCCGAGGCGGCTTCGCGTGACCTCCATCATTTTCTCGTGCAGACGCCGTTCGATCTGCCGCCGCTGCGGAGATGCGGCGGCCGCGCTGTCGGCTGCTCTCGCTGCAGCGGCGCGATCGCGCTGTGCGGGAAGCGGCGCGGCCAGCGCCATGATCGCGAATGCAAGTAGAACCGACCGCATCACAGTGCTCCCTCCATCACGCTCGCGAGGAGCGGCAGTTGATGGGGCTCGAGCTCGGGGAGCGCGTCGAGATCGTCCACGGATTGAAGCAGTGCCTCCATGTCGCTCTCCGAAAGTTCGCTGAGATTGTAGCCGGCCATCATCGTGCTCTCCGCCAGATCGTTCGCGTCGCCCTCGACATCCGCGAGCGTCGATGGCACCGCGAGTGCCAGCTCCGCGGACGTATCGGCGGCGCGCGCGATGCTCTTCGCCTCCCGCTTCGGAGCCGCGGCGTCGGCGCTGCTTTGCGGCGCTCCCGCCGCGGCGATCGTCTCTGCCGACTCGGCGCTCGATCGCGGCACGCTGCCTCCCCTGCTGAGCAGATAGCCGCCGCTCCCCGCGGCCATCACCGCGATCGCAGCGGCCACGCGCCAGTGAGTGGAGAGCCAGCTTCCCGCGCCGCGACGACCAGCGCGTCGCGCGCTGCGCGCCGTGCCGGCATTCGCGGCGATCCTCGCCCGCTCACGCCGGGCATCGGCGATGGGTATGACTTCGCCGTCCGATCCGGACGCGCCCTGCGTCATCGACTCGCGAACCGCGGCAGCCACACGCTCGATGTCCAGCGCGGGCGCGGGAAACGCGCTCGCGCGGAACGACTGCAGCACCCCCAGCTCCGCAGCGCAGTCCACGCACTCGGCGAGGTGATCCTCCACGCGGGCGCGCTCCTCCGCATCGAGCTGGTCGTGCAGCAGCTCGGGAAGCAGATCGCGAATGTCGTCGCGCGAACAATCAGGCATCGATGAACTCCCTCAGCGCTTTCATGGCATTGTGGTAGTGGACCCGTGCCGCGCCCTCCGTACTTCCCAACGCCGTGGCTATCTCCCGGTACGACAGTCCCTCGCTCACCCGCAGTGTGAATACTTCGCGCTGCATGGGCGAGAGTGTGGCGAGCGCCTCGCCGAGCCGCCGTTCCGTTTCGTCCGACACCGCGGAGTCGAGTGCATCGTGCGCCGTGACCGCATGGTCCTCCTCTATCGGCACGACCCGGAACTTCCTGGCTCGTCCCCTTCCCCGATCGCGCACGAGGTTGCGCGCGATCGCGAAGAGCCAGCTTCTGAGCGAGCTGTCTCCACGAAATCCGTCCAGCGATCCTACAGCGCGAACGAACGTGTCCTGCACCACTTCCTCGACCTCCTCTTGCTCGCCGAGACTGGCCACGAATCGGGCGATCGGCTCGGCGTAGCGGCGGACGAGCATCGTCACCGCGCGCTCGTTGCCGCACCTGCAGCGCTCGATCAGCTCGGCATCCGTGGGCTCGTTAACCGCCGTCGTCGGTTCAGGCATCGGCCGCGTGAATAGGACGTGAAGTGTCCGTGGACGTTAAGGATAGTTGCTTGACGCTTTCTGGCCGAGGCGGTACGTTGGAATTGAACGAGCGTTCGAAGCCCCAATGAGGTGCCGGATGGCTAACCAGACCCGGGATCAGAAGCTCGAAGTGCTCCTTTCGTCCGCGGCTCGGGAGTTCGCGCTGCGCGGCTACGACAGGACCAGCATGCGCGATCTCGCACGCGCCTCCGGCGTTTCGCTCGCCGGCGTCTACTACTACGTCCAGAGCAAGGAAGAGCTCCTCTTCCTCA
>JBIQLU010000120.1:0-6943 GCA_044463985.1 Gemmatimonas aurantiaca
CGGCGAGTGGGGGATCGCCGCATTCGATCGCGACTTCGAACGATGGCTCCCACCGGTCGCGCTGGGACGATCGTACGGAGTGATGCAGCGAACCGTCATCGCGGCCGATCCCGTCGAGGAAGGCGCCTGGATGGCTTCGGGTGGAACACTGCTCTATTACCGCTCGGCGATGCGCGATGTCGTGCGCAGCACGGTGCCGGGCGAAGTGTACGACATCTACTTCGACGTGCGCGATCCGAGCGTGGGTGCGTACCTGCGAACCTCGATCGGGTGGATGGCGGCGACGCGCACGGGACTGGTATCGCCCGTGGGCGCGTCACGAATGCCGAGCAGCGCGACCGAGGGCTCTTCGTCGCTCGGCGCCATCTACTCCGCCTATCCGTCGCTGCGTGGAGCGCTGCCGCTGCTGACGCGCGATGCGGAGCTCAGGAGCTGGAGCGTACTGTCGGGCGCGAAGTCGCCGGATCGCGACGAGGTATGGCTCGGCACCGCGGGTGGTGGGCTCTTTCGGGTCGACCCGCTCTTCATGAAGAGCGAGCAGATCCCGTTCGGTCCGCTGCAGACGGAGATCGACGCGCTGGCTCGCGATTCGGCTGGTGTATGGATGGCGGGAACGAACGTGGGAGGCGGCATCGCGCGCGCTGGTCTTGCTCACACGAGCGCGGATCTCCAGCGCTGGAGCTGGCTGTCGTCTCCCGCGATCGAGCGCGCTCTCGGCGGCGCGAGCGTACTCGCCGCGAGTGTTCGCGGCGATAGAATCTGGGTGGCGAGCGACCGCGGCGTGGTCGCGATCGACGCATCCCGCCCGGAGAGCGCACTCCGCTGGTCGGCAACCGATGGCCTTCCCGGCGATCGCGCGAACGATGTCGCCGCATCCGATGCGGGAGCATGGGTAGCTGCCGACGGCGGACTTGCGTTCATCGCGAGCGACGCATCCGGCAGCGCGGCGCGCACTGAGCGCGTGCACGCCACCAGCGGCGCGGCCGTGCGGGCGTACTCGCTTCTGCTTTCTGGCGATACCCTCTGGGTCGGAAGCGCAGCAGGTCTGTTTCTCGTCCGTGGAGCCTCTCCCGACTCGCTGCCGCGCAGAGTGAACGTCGGCGGCGCTGCTCGACTCGAGCGACCTGTGTACGCGCTGGCCGCGAGCGACTCGCTCGTGGCTGCCGCCACGGATCGCGAGCTGCTGGTGATCGACGTCCGCGCCGCCGCGCTCGTGTCGCGCTTCGACGTCGTGAACATCGCTCCGATCTCCCCTGTCGCCGCCATCGCCATGGATCGGAACACGATCTGGCTCGCCGGAGCCGGGGGCGTTCTGGTGGTCACGCGTTCCACCGGAGCCGCGCGTCTCATCGCCGCACCCGGCGCGATTCCCGCCGAAGCGCGCGACATCGTACTCGATGGCGATTTCGCATGGGTGGCGACCGCCCGCGGTCTGGTGCGCCTCAGGCGCGCGAGCGATGGTGGTGTACGATGAGCGGAACTACGAAGCTCGGTCCCGGTGGCGAGTTCGATAGCATCCGCCGGCTGATGAGCATATGGGGTGAACTTGCAGCCGGCATCGGCGATGACGCCGCCGTGCTGGATGTTCCTCCTGGGGAGCGCCTCGTGGTGAGCACCGACAGCTCGGTGGAGGGCGTTCACTTCCGGCGCGACTGGCTCCCGGCTCGATCCGTGGGATGGCGCGCCACCGTCTCGGCGCTCAGCGACCTCGCCGCGATGGCGGCGTCGCCGCTCGGCGTTCTACTCTCGATCTCGCTCCCGGAATCGTGGCGCGGCGATCTCGACGAACTGGCGCGCGGCATCGGCGAAGCGGTCAGCGCCGCGGGTACCGTGATCATCGGCGGCGATCTCACGGCGGCGCGGGAGCTCGCGATCGCGGTGACGGTGCTCGGCAGCGCGGCTTCACCGCTCACGCGTGCCGGCGCGCGACCCGGCGATCTCCTCTACGTGACGGGACGGCTCGGCGGCCCGCGTGCCGCTGTCGAAGCGCTGCTCCGCGGAAAGAGGCCCGATCCGGAGGCGTTTGCGCGTTTCGAGCGACCGGTCGCGCGCATCAGCGAGGCGGCGTGGCTCGCCGCCCACGGCGCGCACGCGCTCATCGACATCTCCGACGGCCTCGCCGGCGACGCGGCGCACCTGGCGGCGGCGAGCGGCGTAGCCATGGAGCTCGACCTCGATGCCGTCCCGCTGTTCCCGGGCGTGGGTGCGCTGGAGGCCGTCGCGAGCGGCGAGGAGTACGAGCTTCTCGTGGCGTCGCCACCGCTCGACGCCGCCGTGTTCGAGCGCGAATTCGGAGTGCCGCTCACGAACGTCGGGAGCGTTCAGAGCGGGAACGCCGAGGTGCGCGCGCTCGCGGCCGGCGAGCGCGTTGCGCTCCCCGGCGGGTTCGACCACTTTTCGTGATGATGCGTGCGCTGATCGTCTACCCCACCATGGTGGTCATGACACTCGTCCTCGGGGTGCCGATCGTCGTGCTCTCCCTGCTCGGAATCCGCATCCATCCGGAGAGCACCCTGGGACACGCGCCCCGCATCTGGTCGCGGGCAGCCATGCTCGCTGCCGGCGTCAAGGTGGTGACGCGGGGCCGCGAGTACATCGGTCCTCCCGGCGAAGCGCGCGTCTACGTGAGCAATCACGTGAGCTGGTTCGAGATCTTCGCGCTCGCCACCGTGCTCCCGCACTACCGCTTCGTGGCCAAGAAGGAGCTCGCGGCGATCCCGGTTTTCGGCCGCGCGGTGAAGGCGGTGGCGGGAATCTTCATCGATCGCGGAAACCGCAAGGCCGCCTTCCAGTCGTACGCCGAAGCCGCCGAGCAGATGAAGTCGGGAGTTTCGGTGGCGGTCTTCCCCGAGGGCACGCGCGGTCGATCGTACGAGCTGCGCCCCTTCAAGAAAGGGCCGTTCGTGCTGGCGATCGCCGCGCAGGTGCCCGTGGTGCCCGTGGTGAGTCGCGGAACGCGCGAAATCCAGGGGAAAGGTGACGTCGCGATACACTCGGGCGTCGCCGAGCTGACGTTCCTCGAGCCGATTTCGACGGCGGGGATGACGTACGATGACCGCGACCGGTTGATGAGCGTCGTCTGGCATCGCATGGCCGCGGAGCTCGAGCGAACCGGCATTCACAGTGTTGCGCCGCCGGAACCTTCACTGACAACCCAATCCTGAATCCATGTCCGAGATCATAGACATCCGTGCGAGAGAGATCCTCGACAGCCGCGGAAATCCCACCGTGGAGGCCGACGTCATCCTGCAGAGCGGGGCGGTGGGCCGCGCCGCGGTACCGAGCGGGGCATCCACGGGCGAGCACGAAGCGCTGGAGCTGCGCGACGGAGATCCGAAGCGGTATGGCGGGAAGGGGGTCCTCCGCGCCGTGCAGCACATCGAGGAAACGATAGCGCCAGCCGTGCGCGGGATGGACGTGCTCGATCAGGTGGTGCTCGACCGTGCGATGCTCGATCTCGATGGTACGCCGAACAAGGAACGCCTCGGCGCGAACTCCATACTGGCCGTATCGATGGCGTCCGCGCGCGCGGCATCGGAGGAGCTGGGGCTGCCGCTGTTCCGTTATCTGGGCGGTCCGATGGCGCGCGTGCTGCCGGTACCGATGATGAACATTCTGAACGGCGGCGCGCACGCGACGAACACCGTGGATTTCCAGGAGTACATGATCGTCCCGATCGGCGCCGACACATTCGCGGAAGCATTGCGGATGGGCGCCGAGGTGTTCCACTCGTTGAAGAAGGTGCTGGTGAAACGCGGGCTCTCCACGGGCGTGGGCGACGAAGGAGGCTTCGCGCCGAATCTCTCCAGCGACGAGGAAGCGATCACCGTGATCCTCGAGGCGATCGAGGCCGCGAAGTATGCGCCGGGCCAGCAGGTGGCGCTCGCGCTGGACTGCGCGGCGAGCGAACTGCGCGACAAGGAGGGCGGCTACACTTTCAAGAAGAGCGGCGCCGGCAAACGCGACGCGCAGGGGATGATCGAGCTGTACACGAAGTGGCTCGACGAATATCCCATCGTTTCGATAGAAGACGGACTCGCGGAAGACGACTGGGATGGCTGGGCGGCGCTCACCGCGGCACTCGGCGATCGGGTGCAGCTCGTTGGCGACGACCTCTTCGTCACCAATACGGAGTTCCTCGGCAAAGGAATCGAGCAGCACGTGGCCAACGCGATTCTCATCAAGCTGAATCAGATCGGCACCGTGACGGAGACGCTCGAGGCGATCGAGATGGCCCGGTCTGCGGGCTATCTGTCCATCATCTCGCACCGGAGCGGCGAGACGGCCGATACGTTCATCGCGGACCTCGCCGTCGCGACCGGCGCTGGTCAGATCAAGACCGGATCGGCGTCGCGCACCGACCGGGTTGCGAAGTACAACCAGCTTCTGAGAATCGAAGAGATCCTGGGCGAGTCCGCCGAGTATCCCGGCGGCTCCATCTACGGTCTCTGAGGCGGGGGAGGGGGGGGATGCCAGCTCGCTCGAAGAAGACGCGGCCCGTCGGCGCGCGCACGTGGCGCATCGTCGGCGTGGTCGTGGCGATCGCCGCGATCGTCTTCGCGGTGCAGGGAGGCGAGTATGGCACGACGGATCTCTTTCGGCAGCGGGCGCGCAGCGCGAAAGTGCGCGCCGAGATCGACACACTGGAAAAGCAGGTCGATTCACTGGAGAAGGTGAAGAAGGCGATCGAGAGCGATCCGGTGGTGCAGGAGCGGATAGCGCGCGAGGAGTTCGGGCTCGTGCGTGGCGATCGGGAGATCCTGTATCGCTTCGCGGAGCCGCGGCGCGATGGCGACGAGCGTTGAGCGCGAGGCGATCGTGCCGGCGAGGGCAGGGGACATTTCTAATGGTGCTTGAGAGGGGAGCGAGTCGCCCTTGACTGGCGTCCTGGCCACGGCGATATTTGGCCCATCGACGCGGGGTGGAGCAGCCTGGTAGCTCGTCGGGCTCATAACCCGAAGGTCGCGGGTTCAAATCCCGCCCCCGCTACTTCATGAAGCTGATTCGGCATTGAACTGGACGAGGCGCCTCTAACCGGGCGCCTCGTTCTGCTTCGGGGTCCGTCCATGATCACGCATTGCTTCTTCGACATCGGTGGAGTGCTGCTCTCCAACGCGTGGGACCACGAACAGCGTGGCCGCGCGATGGAGCACTTCGGGCTGAGCGACGAGTTCGAGCAGCGCCACGAGGAAGTGGTGGGTGAGTGGGAGGCGGGGAAGATCGGAGTCGACGAGTACCTGGACGACACCGTGTTCTACACGGGCCGCGACTTCACGCGCGAGCAGTTCCTGGCGTACATGTTCGAGCAGAGCGTGCCCGATGGCGAGAGCATCGCGCTCGTGCGCCGGCTCTCGGAGAGGGGGAGCGCGAAGCTGTTCACGCTCAACAACGAGTCCGAAGTTCTCAATCTGCACCGCATCGCGGCGTTCGGACTCGATGAGCTGTTCCTGGGTTTTCTGTCGTCGTGCTGGCTCGGTGTGAGAAAGCCGTCGCGCACGATATTCGAGCACGCGATGCGAATCGTGCAGGCGAAGCCGGAGAATACGCTGTTCGTGGACGATCGGGCGCAGAACCTGCAGCCCGCGGCGGCGCTCGGCATGCAGACGCACCACTTCGTGGGCGCGGAGTCGCTGGCGACGGCGCTCCATACGGCCGGGCTGCTGTGATGGTCGGGACGCGGCGCGAGCTCGCGAAACTTCGTTCCATCGCGCGCGTACGGGGTCGCGGTAGTGAAGAAAAGCAACTCGACCTGACTTCGGCGGGAGATTCCGATGAGTCCCGAGGTTTCCAGTTACCTTCAGGTGGCCGTGATCACGGTGGGGTTCGTCGCTTCGCTGTGCGCCATCGGAGTGATCACCGTTCGCGGGTTGATCCACAGTGCGCGGAAGAATCCGCGCGTGCCCACCGCGCCTGATGGGCGCATCGAGCAGCTGCAGCAGTCGGTGGATGCGATAGCGGTCGAGGTGGAGCGCATAGCCGAAGCGCAGCGATTCACGACGAGACTACTCTCGGAACGGGAGCGGACGCCGACCCGTCAGGGTTGAAGCACCTGCGCAGGGTGTGAAGGATCGGCCCTCGTCGCGCGCGGGCTTGCGCGCGACGGGGGCTTTTCCTACATTGGCCATGCAGCAATGCGGAACTGAGTACCACTTTATGGAACTCGGCGATCCGCGCTCCGCACGTCGTTCCACTGATTCGCGCGGTGGTCCCACTGCGTGATCTCCTCTCTTCAGCACCTCCGCGCGGCCTCGCGCACGCGCCTTGACACACCAGATCCGGTGCGCCACGCCGGATAGCACGTCTAGATCGCTGCAATCGCCATATCCGATGCGCGACGACCGACCGCGTTGCGCCATCGGCGAGCCCGTTTCTCGTGTTCCCGCGAGGAAGATGAATGGGAGTCCGATCCATCCGGCTGGGAAACAGTTCGACCGGACGATCCGAATCATCCGTCGGCCAATCGGGCGTGGCCGAATGGACTGGAGTGCAATGGCATGGCCGCCATCCCTGTCGGTCGCCACCGGGCCCGGTGTGCGGATATTCGCCGGACTCATTCCCGTGACTCCGGCTGGCACCGTACTCGAAGCTCGTACTCCGGTCCGTACCTCCCATCATTTCGCTCCGTAGCAATTCCCCTTAGAGAGGTGTTCATGGAAAGGTTCCAGCGATCCCTGGGGCCCGCGCTGGCCCTGCTCGCGCTGATGCTCGCGGCATCGCCCTTGTCAGCAGCGGCGCAAGCCCCGACCCAGGGAACAATCAGCGGCCACATTACCGATGCGAGCACCGGCCAGCCGGTACCAGCGGCTCAGATCAGCATCGTGGGCACCAATGCCGGCGCCCAGAGCAACGACGGAGGTCTCTACTCGATACGTGGTGTCAGCGCAGGAAACGTGGAAGTGCGCGTGTTGCGCGTCGGCTACAGCGAGCAGCGCAAGCAGGTCAC
>JBIQLU010000120.1:7043-10465 GCA_044463985.1 Gemmatimonas aurantiaca
GTGGATGGCGTGCGCGTCGCGGGTGACAGGGGCTCCGCCTCCTTCACCACCGGCGGTACGTACCCCGGCCGCATCGGCGATCTCAACCCCGATGACATCGAGTCGATCGAGGTCGTGAAGGGTCCGTCGGCAGCGACGCTGTACGGAACGGACGCCGCCAACGGCGTGATCGTGATCAAGACGAAGCGCGGGGTCGAAGGGAAGCCGCAGTGGATGGTCACGGTCGAGCAGACCGGTATCAAGGATCTCCACGAATATCCCGACAACTATCGCTCGTGGCGTCCCACGTCCACGCAGTTCAACTCGACGCAGTGCTTCCTCACCCAGGTTGCATCAGGCGCCTGCACGCAGGACAGCGTCACGACGTTCAACATCTATGACGATCCGGAGACCACGCCGTACGGCCTGGGCTGGCGTTCGCGCTACGGCGTTTCCGTTCGCGGCGGTTCGGAAGCGGTCAAGTACTACGTCACCGGCGACTGGACCGACGAAGACGGCGTGACCAAGCTGCCGGACTTCGACATCGCGCGCATGCACCGCGACAACACGCCGATCCGGCACGAAGTGGCCAACCCGAACGCTCTCAAGCGAGCCAACGTTCGCACCAATCTCGACGCGAACCTTTCGCCGGATGCGGACCTGCACGTCTCGGTCGGCTATATCTCGCAGGATCTGCGCGTTCCACAGAGCGACGATGCCGGAGCGCGCGGACTCGGCGCCAATACGTACGGTGGGCTTGGCTACAAGTACCAGATAGACGCGTCGGGCGACACGCTCTTCGGCTACAGGCAGTACACGCCGCGCGCACTCTACCAGGAGATCAGTACCCAGAACATCGAGCGGCTCATCGGTTCTACGGCGGCGAACTGGCGGCCCACCGGCTGGCTCGCCTTCCGCGGCAACCTCGGTCTCGACTTCATCTACCGGCAGGATAACCAGCTCTGCCGCCTCGAGACCTGCCCCGCGGTCAGTCAGTACGACCTCGGCTTCAAGCTCGACAACCGCACCACGTTCTACAACTACAGCGCCGACTTCAGTGGCACGGCGAGTCATCAGCTCACCGACAATCTCGACACGAAGACGACCGTCGGGGTGCAGTACGTGCGATATCTCTTCAGCCGCAACGGCGCGCGCGGGGATTTCCTCCCGCCGGGCGCCACGACCGTCACCGCGGGATCGTCTCCGAGCGCGGACGAGACCACGACGGAGACCCGCACGGTCGGCGCCTTCATCGAGGAGCACCTCGGCTTCCGCGAGAAGATGTTCCTCACGGTGGGAGTTCGCTCCGACCGTAACAGCGCGTTCGGCGCGAACTTCAAGACGGTGTTCTACCCCAAGGTCGCCGCATCGTGGGTGATCTCCGACGAGTCGTTCTTCCCGAAGCCGAGCTGGCTGGATCAGTTCCGCCTGCGCGGTGCGTACGGCGCTTCGGGCGTACAGCCGGGTACCACGGCGGCGGTTCAGTACTACACGCCGTTCACGGCGCGCATCGGCGGCCAGGAGCTCCCGGGCGTGGTCCTCAGCACCTTGGGTAACAAGGATCTGAAGCCGGAGCGCTCGACCGAGCTGGAGCTCGGTTTGGACGGGACCTACTTCGGCGGCCGGCTGACCACCGAGTTCACCTACTACCGCAAGGTTTCGAAGGACGCTCTCATCGAGCGGACGCTCCCGCCGTCGCTCGGCGCCGGTGCGACCAGCCGCTTCGAGAACCTGGGTGAGGTTCGCAACTCCGGCTTCGAGGCTTTCGTCTCGGGTCAGCTCATCCAGAGGACCGGATTCGGTTGGGACATGTCGGTCAACGGCTCGGCGAACAGCAACGAGCTCGTGGATCTTGGCGGCGTTCCTCCCATCATCGGCTCGTCGATCAGCCAGGTCGAGGGGCTGCCGCTCAACAGCTACTACGCGCAGCCGATCGAGAGCTTCAGCGACGCCGATGGGAACGGGATCATCACCGCGAATGAAGTGCAGGTGGGTGCCGATCGTGTGTTCATCGGCTACTCCATACCGCGCTACCAGATCGCGGTGACGAACGGCCTCGACTTCTTCGACAGGCACGTTCGTCTGTCGGCGATGATCGATTACAGCGGCGGCAACAAGCTCTACTTCAACTCGGAGCGTATCCGCTGCTCGAGCCGACTGAACTGCCGTGGTATCAACGACCCGACGACGCCGCTCTGGGAGCAGGCCCGCACGGTCGCACTTCGTGAAGACGATTCTCGTACGCTCGCCGGCTACTTCCGTCCGGCCGATTTCGTGAAGTTCCGCGAGCTGTCGCTCACGCTCGTCGCGCCCGATAACTGGAACAGGGTGCTGCACGGTCGCAACCTCTCGGTTTCGATGGCTGCGCGGAATCTCGGAATTCTGTGGACTCGTTACGAAGGTGTGGATCCGGAAGCCAATTCCGGCACTGGCGATACGCCCACTGATTTCCAGGGCGCCGCTCCGCCGTCGTACTTCATGCTCAGATTCAACCTCGGCTTCTGAGGCAACCACCATATGCATCAGATCATGAAAGGAATCACGAATGGGTCCCGAGCGTGGGTTGCCGCGACTGCCGCGTTGGCCGTGCTGACGCTTGCGGCGTGCTCCGTCGAGAAGATTCTCGACGTAACCGACCCGGACATAATCAACCCATCGGACGTCTCGTCGCCGGCAGGCGTCGAAGCGGTGCGGCTGGGCACGATCGCACGACTCAACCAGGCCACCACCGGGACCGAGAGCTTTCTTCTGCTCGGCGGCCTGCTGGCCGACGAGTGGCGCTCGGGCGACAGCTATCTGGACCGGGACGAGACCGATCAGCGCAACGTGAGCGCACGCAACTCGTTCATGCTCACCGCGACCCGAAACATCTTCCGGGCGCGCTCCTCGGCGATGCAGACGATCGGTCTAATTCAGGAGTTCAGCCCCGACGCGCCGTCGTGGCAGGTCGCGGAGATGTTCTTCGTGGAGGCGTACATGGAGAACATGGTCGCCGAGAACTTCTGCAGCGGAATGCCGTTCAGCTCCATCGTGGACGGCGAAGCGGTGTTCGGCGGACCGATGAGCACGGAGCAGACGTATGCGATGGCACTTGCGCATGCGGATTCCGGGCTGGCTCTGATCAGCGGCACGACGGCAGATGACAACCGCGTGAAGTATGCTCTCCAGGTCATGCGCGGCCGTATTCTGTTGAATCAGAATCTCCCGGATGACGCCGCTGCTGCGGTTTCTGGAGTTCCGACTGACTTCATCTATCAGATGCAGCAGTCGCTCACCACGATGACGAACACGATCTGGGACTTCAACAACGTCGCGCGCCGTTACACCGTGAGCGCAGGTGAAGGTGGTACGGGTATCGACTTCGCCACTGCGGATGATCCGCGTGTGCCGGTATGCGCGGGTGGGAGCGCGGAGTGCACGGCGGCCGGCGTTTCGGATGCGAC
>JBIQLU010000121.1:0-3759 GCA_044463985.1 Gemmatimonas aurantiaca
GGATCCGGTGCGGCCCAGTCGTGCAGTTGGTTACGCGGCACCGTAGTTGTCATGGGAATCGAAATTTGCGTAGCGCGCGCCCACCGTGATCGCGAGTACGAGGGCGATGAGAAGGACGCTGTAAGCCGCAGCGGTCCCGAACGCGAAATTCCTGAGCTGGCCCAGTATCTCCATCGAGATCGGACGGTTGGCGTGCGTGAACAGCACGACGCTTGCCACGAACTCTCCGACGGCGGTGATCGCCGCCAGCATCGCCCCCGCCACGAGACCTGGCCGCGCCGCGGGGAGGATCACCCGCCACATCGTGAGCCACCAGCTCGCGCCCAGGCCGCGCGCCGCATCCTCCAGCGACGGATCCATCTGCTTGAGCGATCCCTCCGTGGCACTCGCTACCAGCGGTATCCCGCGAATGAAGTACGCGAGCGGCAGGATCCAGAACGTGCCCACCAGTAGAACGCGTCCCATGGCCGGCGCGTTCCGATCGAAGGTCGACGCGAGCCCGATCGCGATGGCGGTCGCGGGGAGCGCCCACGGAAGCGCCACGAGTACCTCGAGCAGACGCCGGCCAGGAAAGCGGCGCAGCACTATCAGGTACGCGGCCAGGAAGCACACCACCACGTTCGCCGCCGTCGAGATCGCCGCCATCACCACGCTGTTGCGGATCGGCACCCAGAGCTGGCTGTCGGCTGCCAGACGGCGGAAGTTGTCGAGCGTATACTCCGGCGGAAGCACCTGCGTGGTCCACGTGCCGTCGCGCGCGAACGAGACCAGCACCACCATCGCGTGCGGGAGTATCAGCACCACCACGAGCAGCGCGCCGAGCAGCGGTGCCAGCACCCTGCTCAGTGGCGAGCGGAGCGGCGACCGCTTCGTGACGCCCTTCCCCGAGAGCACGTAGCTCCTTCTCCGCTCGAACCAGCGAAGCCCCAGCAGCGCGAGCACGGCGCTCACAGCGAGCACGGTGGTCTCCACGTACACCATTCCCATCGCGCCGTTGAGCTTCGACGCCACGATCTGCGTGGAGAGAACGCGCACTCCGCCGCCGAAGATGTACGGTGCGGAAAAGCTCCCCAGCGCGCTCATGAAAACGAGGAGCATCGAGCCGGCGATGGCGGGCGTCAGCAGCGGCAGCGTCACGCGGCGCAGTCGCCTGAAGCGTGACGCGCCGAGTCCGGCGGCCGCCTCATCGAGCGAGTCGTCCATCCGCTCGAGTCCCGCCGACACGAAGAGGAATACGTACACGTACATCGTGTACGCGTGCACGAAGATGATCGCGCCCACGCCGTTGAGCGTCCACGGCGCACGCTCGAGCCCGAGGAGCTCCTGCACTGTCCGCGTGATCACCCCGCTCTCGCCGTACAGGAAGAGGAACGCCACCACGCCCACCAGCGGCGGGAGCGCGGCTGGCAGGGTGGCGGCAGCACTGAGCAACCGGCGTCCGCGGAACTCGTAACGCGTTAGCAGGAAGGCGAGCGGAATCCCGATGATCAGCGCCGCGATCACCGATCCCACAGCTATCACGAGCGTGGTGCGCAGCGCCTCCATATCGCTCGGGCTCGCCACGAATTCGCGCCAGTAGCGCAGCCCGTGCTCGAAGCTCGACGCGACTATCGAGATGTTGGGAAGGACGACGGCCCAGAGGAGGAGCAGCAGGACCGACGCCGGGAGGATGTAGCGGCGTATCGCGGCACCGCGCGCGAGCGATCGCTGCCCGGCCATCACACCACCGCCACCGGTTCCCGCGTGATCGTCACGGCCACTCGATCGCCTTCCCTCACCGAGCGCTCGGTGCCGTACACCTCGAGCTGCACGCCGCTGCCCACCTTCACCTGGTACGCGAGCGATGCGCCAGCGAATCGCCGGCTCGCCACCACGCCAGGCCAGCTCTCCCGCGTATCCGGCGGCACGAGCGCGAGTGCATCCGGACGGAGTACCGCCATCACTTCCCTGCTCCCGCCCACCACCGGCGATGATGTGGCGGACACGCGCCGCGCGACGCCGCCGAGCGTGATGGTGGCGTGGCCACCGTCGAAGACGGCGGGAACGAGTACCGACCTGCCGATGAACTCGGCCACCTCTCGTGACGCAGGCAGATCGTAGAGCTCCTCCGGCCTGCCAACCTGGAGAAGCCGTCCGCGTCGCAGGAGCGCGACCCTGTCCGCCACGGCGAAAGCGTCTTCCTGGTCGTGCGTCACGAAGAGCACGGTGACGCCGCGGCCCCGCAGCGTGCTGCGCAGCTCCTCGCGCATGCTCGTGCGCAGCGTCGGATCGAGATTCGAGAGCGGCTCGTCGAGCAGCAGCACCGGTGGCTCGATGATCAGCGCACGCGCCACCGCCACGCGTTGCTGCTCGCCACCGGAGAGCGACTGCACCTGACGATCCGCCGCTCCACCCAGCCCCACGTTCTCCAGCGCATGCTCCGTGCGCATGCGCCGCTCCCTGCGATTCACGCCGCGTGCCTCGAGCCCGAACGCGACGTTCTCGCCTACCGATAGATGCGGAAATAGCGCATAGTGCTGGAACACCATTCCGAAGCCGCGCCGCTCGGGTGGGAGCGCCGTGATGTCGCGCCCTTCCAGGAGTATGCGCCCCGCGTCAGGCCGCTCGTAGCCGGCCACCATGCGCAACGTGGTGGTCTTACCCGAACCGCTCGCGCCGACCAGCGCAAGCAGCTCGCCGCTCGCCACGTCGAGGGTGAGATCGTCCACCGCCGGCGCCTTCGCACCGAAGCGGCGCGTGAGAGCTGCGAGGGAGAGCGAGCTCCCTGTGCTCATCTCCTGTTGCGGATGTGCGAGTCCCAGTAGCGCATCCACTCGTCCAGATGCTCGGCGAGCATGGCGCGATCGAGCGGCATCGGCTTCATCCGCTCCCTGGCGTCGCGCATCCACTGCGGGAGCGAATCCGTGGGGATGTCGGTCCGCACCGGGATCCGCAGAAACTTGTTCGCCGCATCGATCAGCGCTCCGGAGGTCGTCACGTATTCGTAGTACTCCTTCGCCAGCTCGGGGTGCTGCGTCCCCTTCACTATCGCGATCCCATCCACGAGTATCGGCGTTCCGCTCTCGGGGATGACGTACTTCACGGGGATGTTATAGCGTTCCTGCAGCGTCGCGATGTCCGGCATGTCCCAGAGCGTCACGAGTCCTTCCTGCCTGCCGAGCTTCTGGTAGAGGATCGTCGGATTGAGCGTGTACTCCTTCGTGTTCGCGTCGAGCTTCCGCAGCCACTCGTAACCCTGCTCCGGCGACCCGGTCTCGCGGATGCTGCGGAGTATGATCGCGCCGAAGATCGCTCGCATCGTGCCCGATGCGATAGGATCGCGGATGAGGATCTTCCCCTTCCATTTCGGGTCCAGCAGCTCGTCCCAGTCCTTCGGCGCCTCCGCCTCGGTGAGTGCCTCGCTGTTGTACGCTATGACCTCGGGCGTGAGATACGTGCCGTACCAGAGATCGTCCTTCCCCCTTCCTTCGTCCGGCACCGCAGCCGCCCACGTGGGCCGATACGCATCCAGCAGCCCTTCGCGACCCGCCCGCTCGAAGATCTCCTCGGGCGCACCGAACCACACATCAGCCTGCGGATTCGCCCGCTCGCTCCTCAACCGGTCGATGATGTCCTGCGACCCCATGTCCACCCACTGCACGTCCACTTCCGGATGCGCCTTCTCGAACTCCGCCTCGTAATACTCGAGCAGATCCTTCCCATGCGGCGAGTAGACGGTGAGGACGGTGCGGCCATCGGAGGCGCAGGAGGCGAGTAGGA
>JBIQLU010000121.1:3859-10315 GCA_044463985.1 Gemmatimonas aurantiaca
GGGAGCTGGCGGAAGAGGGAGAGCGTGGTGTACACGTACGTGCCCTTGCCGTACGGCGTCACGAGGATCGCGGCGTCGTTGGGCTGCTCGCCGGGATCGTTCATCTGGAGCAGCGCCGTGTAGTGCGAGTCGAAGGTGCTCGGCATGTAGACCGATCGCTCCTGCACCCAGCCGTTCCAGTCGCCGGGTACGATGCGGTTGGGCCACGTGAGGAGTGGACTGTCGGGCTTCAACACCTTCACCGGCGCCGTTTCATCCGTGACGCGCGCGGCGGGACGCGAGAGCGACACCGGATACGGCATCATCCCCGGCCGAGCCATCTCGTATTGCCCGTACTGTACCACCAGCGTCCCGCCCTGACGCACCCACGCCAGGAGCTTCGCGTTGTTCGCCACGAGATCGGGATGCGACTGATACGCCCGCGTGCCCACCACGATCGTGTTGAAGCGTGACAGGTCCCGGGACGCGAGCGTCGCCGGATCGATCACCGAAAGCGAAACGCCCAGCTCACTCAGCGCGGGAGCGACGTTGTCGCCCACACCCTGGATGTAGCCCACGCTGAGCCCCGGAGGGAGCGCGGCATCGATCGCATGGATCGAGATCGATGCATCGCGATACATGTTGCGCGGCCGGATGTGCTCGTAATCGATAGGTGTGTAACCGATGCCGTACGTCGCACCACCGCTCCGCACCGACGCGGCCAGCCGATGTTCGCCCGCCGCCAGAGTTCCGCGCACGGTGAATGAATAGCTCACCGAGCTGTCCATCCCCGGCAGCGTGATCGAACGGGTGGCGGAATCCGCCGTGAGCCCGCGCGGGAGCTCGAGCGAAAGAGTCGCGCTGCCGCGGGAAGCAATAGCCGAGTTGATCGTGACGTGCACCGTTCGCTCCAGCGGAGCTCCGGCGCGGGCGAGCGCCACCGTGCGGTCCATGGTGACCGACACCCGCGGCACCACGCGCAGCGGGCGCCGGAGCTCGCCGCGTACGGGATCTCCGAACAGGTGCACCACCGGCACGCTCGCTTCGACGGCGCCGTCATCGAAGGAAACGTGAACCACCGGACCCAGAAGACGCGAGTCCTCGCTCTTCCCATCGATCGGAACCGTGAACATGTCTCCGCGGCGTGCCGTCACGAGCCACCACGGCTGCGACAGCGAATCGCCACGCACGTAAACGGTGCTCTCGTAAGCGCTGTCGGGGGCGATGACTATCGAGTTCGCGGCGCCGGCGGTCGGCCGCGCGCTGCCGTTCCCCGCCGCTCCACTCGCGAGCGAAAGAAGAGCGCCGGACCCACCGACTCTCACCGCCACCGGGAGCTTGCCTCTGTTGTAGACCCCCACGTGGACGGCGATCGAGTCGCCGAGCGCTACGTAGTCGCGGTCCACCGTCGCTTCGATCGCTATGCCGCGCGCTATGAGCAGCGCCTTCGTGGCACGCGCCAGACCGTCGCTCACCGACGTCAATATGTCGGGGTTCGGTCTGGGAGATTCACGCTCCGCGGCGGCGAGCGCGGAGAGCGCCTCGTGCGTTCTGGTCAGTGCGTCCACGACCGTCGAAGGGTCGAAGAGGTCGATCTTCGCACGCACGTCGCGCGAGGCCGCCACGAGCCGCGCGACTATCGCGCGCTCCTCCGGACGCGAGACGAGCGAGTCGAGTCGCGCCCAGGTAGTGTCGATTCCGGCGAAGATCGATCGCTCCCGGTCCGCGGCGCGCGCACCGGCGAGTCTCGACGCCTCGCGTCGCACGGATCCCGTCACCGACCCGAGCTCCGCCACCCGTCCGAAGCCCTGCGACTTGTGCTGCGACCTGCTGAGCGCCGCCAGCTCGGAGTACGACTCGCCCAGAAGCGGATCGTACTTTCCGGCGTCGTACGTGAACGTCGCTCCTTCGCCGCCCCAATAGGAGCGCGAGCGGTAGAACTTGAGCGGCGCCCAGGGACCCAGCCCCGCAGTCGCACTGCGAGGAAAGCGTACGGTATCCACCGCCGCATCGAACGCTTCGCGCGCCACTATGCCTGCCACCTGGTGCTGCCCATGGCCGTCGCGCGGCGTACCCGAGAAGACCGACACGATCACGTGCGGGCGGAACGCTCTTATCACGGTGACGACATCGCTCAGAACCGAGTCGTGCGGCCAGTGCTGAAAGCTCTCTTCCGCGCTCTTGGAGAATCCGAAGTCGTAGGCGCGAGTGAAATACTGGTGCGCGCCATCGAGTCGCCTCGCCGCGAGCAGCTCCTCGGTGCGGATGACGCCGAGCGCCTCTCCGAGATCGTTGCCGATGAGATTCTGGCCGCCGTCGCCGCGCGTCAGCGAGAGATACGCCACGTCGGCGTGTTCACCCTTCGTGAGCCAGGTGATGAGCCGCGTGTCCTCGTCGTCCGGGTGCGCTCCGATCATGAGAACGCGCACCGACACTCCCATCCCCTCCACCAGTTCGCCCAGCGCCGCAGCTCCGGCCGTCCCTCGCTCTCCCGCCACCACCACTGGCGCCTGCGCCGCCAGCGAGCCAGGAAGCGTGAGCGTCCATGCGAGTAGAATCGCGAGCGGCTGGAGACGGGGCATGATGTTCTGGTGATGATGGATGGATCAGGCGAGATGGCAGAGAGCAGACGGCAGAAGGCAGTGCCTGCTCTCTGCCGTCTGCTCTCTGCCATCTCGCAGGTCTACCTCGCAGCCACGGCCGGTACCGCTACCACCTCGGCGACGATCGCGGCCTGCTGCTCCGCATGCGCCGACGCATAGCCCTCGGCCGGGCTGGCTCTTTCCGGCCTACCAACGTAGCGAATCGGAACCGTGTTCCCTACCGCCGCGCGGAGACGCGGAGCCACGAAGGTCCAGGCGCCGGCATTCTTCGGCTCTTCCTGCACCCAGACTACCTCTTCCACGCCCGTATAACGCTCGAGGATCGCGGTGATCGCTTCGTGCGGCCAGGGGTAGAGCTCCTCCACTCGAACGAGCGCGAGCTGCGGCGGCCGTTCCGCGGCAGCGATGTCGTAGTACACCTTGCCGGTGCAGAAGACCAACCGCCGAACCTGATCGGGAGCTATCGACTGATTCGGATCATCGATCACCGAGCGGAACGAACCGGTCGTGAGATCCGCGAGATGCGAAGCAGCCTCGGGAAGGCGCAGCAGACTCTTTGGCTGCATGAGCACCAGCGGCCGACGCTCCGCGAGCAGCGCCTGCCGGCGCAGCACGTGAAAGTACTGGGCGGGCGTGGTGGGATACGCTACCCGCAGATTGTGCTCTGCGCAGAGTTGCAGATAGCGCTCGAGCCGCGCGCTCGAGTGCTCCGGTCCCTGTCCCTCGTAACCGTGCGGGAGGAGGAGCACCACACCCGAGTTCTGCCCCCACTTCGCGCGGTCCGACGCTATGAACTGGTCGATGATGGGCTGCGCGACGTTCGCGAAGTCACCGAACTGCGCCTCCCACAACACGAGCGTGTCTGCCGCGGCGACGCTGTAACCGTACTCGAAGCCGAGTACCGCCGTCTCGGAAAGCGGAGAGTTGTAGATCTCGAAAACGCCGCCGGCACCGGGAACGTGCTGCAACGGCGTGAAGATCCTGCCGCTCTCGTGGTCGTGCAGTACCGCCTGCCTGTGCGAGAAGGTACCCCGCTCGGCGTCCTGGCCGCTCACCCGCACCGACTTGCCGAGCTGCAGGAGTGAGCCCAATGCAAGCGACTCGGCGTGCCCCCAGTCTATGCCGCCGCCCTCACCCATTGCCGCGCGCCGGCGCTCGAGCTGACGCGCCAACTTGGGAAGCGGCTTGAAGTCGTTCGGCCACGCGAGCAGTCGCTCGTTGAGCGCCATGAGATCATCCGCGGGTACGGCGGTCTCGGCGCCGAGCAATCCGTTGGGACCGCGCTGATTCCCGGGGAGGTGCGGCGGAGCGTCGGCCGTGCCGGCCTTCACGGAAGAATAGATGCGGTCGAACTCGGCCTGCACTTCGGCATCGATAGCCTTCACTTCGTCGGCCGTGACGATCCCTTCGCGCACGAGTCGTTCGCCCCATACTTCGCGCGGCGATGGATGCTGCTTGATCGCCGCATAGAGAATGGGCTGCGTGTACACCGGCTCGTCTGTCTCGTTGTGACCGTGACGGCGGTAGCCAACCAGGTCGACGAGAAAGTCCTTGCCGAATCTGGCGCGGTACGCCAGTCCGAGACGAACCGCGACGATGCATGCTTCAGCGTCGTCGCCGTTGACGTGAACGATCGGGATCTCGAATCCCTTCGCGAGGTCGCTCGCGTAATACGTGGAGCGACCGTCACGCGGATCGGTGGTGAAGCCGACCTGGTTGTTCGCGATGATGTGCAGCGTGCCGCCAGTGCTGAAACCCGTCAGGTGCGACAGATTCAGATTCTCGGCCACCACGCCTTCGCCGGGGAACGACGCATCGCCGTGCACGAGGATGGGCAGCGTGCTGCGCGTATCGCGCTCTCCCAGCGAGCCGGGGACGCGTTGCAGAGCGCGGGCGACGCCCTCCACCACGGGGTCCACGAACTCGAGGTGGCTCGGGTTCGGCGCGAGCATCACGTTGACGGTCGTCTCTTCGGCGCCGTTACCCGCGGCAGCGCCGGCAGCGACCTTGCGGCGCGTGCGCGCGCCCAGGTGGTACTTGACGTCGCCGGTATCGCTGGCGGCCTCCGTGGTGGCGTGGCGCCCCTCGAATTCCTCGAAGATCGTGGCGGCCGGCTTGTCGAGTACGTGCGCGAGCACGTTGATGCGACCGCGGTGCGCCATCCCGATCACCACGTCGCGAGCGCCACCGCGCGCCGCGCTCTCGACGGCGGCGTCGATCATCGGCACGAGGGCATCGGTTCCCTCGATGGAGAAGCGCTTGTAGCCCTGGTAGGCGCGACCGAGGAAGCGCTCCAGTCCATCCACCTGCGTGAGCCGGCGGAGTACCGCCTTCTTCTCTTCGGCGCTTATCTCGCGGGCGAGGCCTCCGCGCTCGACCTGATCGCGGAACCACTCGCGTTCGTCTTCCTCCTCGATGTGCTCGAACTCGATGCCGAGGCGGGAGGAGTAGAGCTGCCGAAGGCGCGTCACGGCGTCGGCGGCGGTTGGCTCATCATCGAAACCGAGTGCGGCGCCGGGGATGATCGCGAGATCCTCCTCGGAGATTCCGTGGAACTCGGGCTTCAGTTCCGCGGCACCGAGTGGTGGAGATCCGAGGGGGTCGAGCTGGACATCGAGGTGTCCGTACTGGCGGACCGCCTGAACCAGTCCCGCCGCCCCGGCCACCTTGCGAAGGTAGGCAGTATCGAACGCGGGCGCCGCGACTGCACCGGGGGCAGAGAGTGAAGCGGGGGCGGCACCGGAGAGCCGGCGGCCGAGCTGGAAGTACTGACGCCAGGACTCGTCAACCGAGAACGGGTCGCGGACGAACGACTCGTACATCTCTTCGATGTAGGCGTCGTTGAAAGCGCTGGTGATGGGTAGCTCACTCATGATACGGGTAATCTAACGAGCGCCATCGGAACGGGAACGATGCGCGGGGCAGCGGAACGGTGGTGGAAGCAGGCGCTCCAGGCATTACTCTCGGTACCGCGTCCGGTGCAGCTCGTGATTGCAACCACCTCTGGCGACGCCGCCCTTCCACCATTAAGTTGACCATGTCCACATGACCATATCCTTCGAAGCGGTTGGGCGTATGTCCACTTCCGGAAACAAGACGAGCGGGCCGACCCTCGGCGAAAGCGTGAGCGTCAGCGTATTCAAGGCAAAGTGCCTCGCGATAATGGAGGATGTGCGCGAGCGCGGAGTGGAGTACGTCGTGACGAAGCGCGGGCAGCCAATTGCGAAGGTGGTACCCGCCAGCGACGTCACGCGCGATCCATTCGGGTTCCTCGGAGACACAGTACTCGAGGAGCACGACATCGTCTCGCCGGACCACGAGCTCTGGGAGGAGTCGGAGGCATAGCGCGGCGTTTCCGCCCGTTCTTCCTCCCTCTATCCGGCAAATGGCCACTCGCCGTCAGAACAGCGGTCTGTGGAAGGCATCGGCCCGCCGCGCCTGGAACGGGCCGCTCCTGCTCGATACCCATGTATGGGTCTGGATGCTCGATGGTGATCTCGGGCGTGTGTCGAGCGCTGCGGCCTCGCTCCTCCGCCGGACGGCAGCGAGCGTGAGCCTTCTCGTGAGCGACATTTCCTTCTGGGAAGTGGCGATGAAGGCCGCGAAGGGGAAGCTCGTGTTCTCGATGGACGCCGCGTTCTGGCTGCGGCGCGCCGAGCGTGCGCCGGGGATAGTGCCGGTAGGGTTGACGCGCGAGACCCTTCTACTGAGTACGCGGCTTCCCGGCCAGCCGCACGGCGATCCCGCCGACCGGATGCTGCTTGCCACCGCCCAGCTCCATCGCGCCCCCCTCGTCACCGTAGATGAAGCGATCATCGAATACGCGGGACGGCAGGCGGGCATCCCGGTTTGCGACGCGCGAGGGTGAAGGGCG
>JBIQLU010000122.1:0-2158 GCA_044463985.1 Gemmatimonas aurantiaca
ACCGCCGAGCGACGCGGTCTCTACGATGTAGCCACGCCGCTGGGAACGGCGGGGGCAGGCCCCGGATGTAGGGGTCCCGGCAGCGTTGCTGCCGGGACCTCTACGATCAGGTGCCTGACCCCGTCGTTCACTTCAGCGCATCAGCGCCGCCGACGATCGGGATGCTGAACGAGCTGCCGTCGAGATCCACCGTGAGCTCCGTGCCGGCACTCGGCCAGAGCGTGAACTCGCGATCGCTCGACATGATCATCACGCCGATACGCTTGCCCGGCGGGATGATCTCGTCGCTCGGCTCGATGTCGAAGGTGAGATCGTAGAACTTGCCGGGCACGAGCTTCTCGCCTGGAATCTTCGAATCGTAGTTGCCGCCGTCGGTGAGCGAGCGATAGTTCTGCGGGTCGGCCCAGCCGCGCGTGATGAGACTCTCCTGGATATCGGTGCCGATGGTGGTGGAGTCGAAGGGGAGCTGCACCAGCCACACCGTGAGGTTGGCGGCCGGCTTGCTCGACGCCAGTCGCAGCGTGATGCGCGGCGTGCCGGAGATGTGCACCGAGTCCGTCAGCACGGCGGTGGCGTAGAGCAGCCGGTGCGGTGAACGCGCCGCCGACGCGAGTGCGCTTCCGCTGAACGACACGTCGTCCACGAACTTCTCGCGTCCCTGCTTCCCCTTCGAAGCGAGCGACAGCGAACCCACTGCGCTACCGCCGGCTACGGGATGCAGCACTACAGGCACCGATCCCGGCACCGGGAAGTCGGCGTACGGAGTGGGACGCGTGCGATCGGGACGGTTGCGGCGTCCACGATGCATCGCGGCGGGGCCGCGCCCGGCGGTGGAATCACCGGCAGCACGCGCGGCCGCGATCTGCCGCTGCACCTCGGCGACCGCTTTCGCCTGCGCGGCCTGCGCCGCTTCCTCGTGTACGATCCAGGCGTGCGGGTCGTTCTGCACGCCGTTGTCGACGCCGTACAGGTAGTGGCTGAACCAGCGGTTCACCATGTCGGCGGGCGGGTTGCCGCCGTGGCCGCCCTGATGCAGGTAGATCGACACCGGAAGGCCGTGCGCCTTCATCTCCTCGTACACGCGGATGCTGTGCTCTGGAACCACGTTCCAGTCGTTGAAGCCGTGCGCCAGGAGCACGGCCGCGCGGATGTTCTTCACGTACGGCAGGAGATCGCGCGACGCCCAGAAATCGTTGTAGTCGCCGGTGGTGCGATCGCGGTGTCCCGCGGCGGCGAAGAGACCATCGCGATACGTGCTGTTGCAGTACGCGCGCGTGGCGGTGTCGCCGCTGTGGATGAAGTCGTAGAGGAAGTCGATGTCCTCGCCGAGCCAGCCGCCGGGGTGCCGCACGAGTCCGTTGGTGCGGTAGTAGTGGTAGTACGACGTGTTGGGCGAAACGGGGATGACGACAGCCAGACCCTCGACGCCGGTGGTCGCCGCCGCGAGCGGAAGAGTGCCGTTGTACGACGTGCCGATCATCCCCACCTTCCCCGTGGACCACGTTGCCTTCACTTCCTCGTTGCCGGTGCGGGAGGTGAAGCCGCGGGCGCGGCCGTTGAGCCAGTCGATCACCGCCTTGGGCGCGAGCCGCTCGGGAGAGTCACCGACCGTGGGGCATCCCTGCGAGAGGCCGGTGCCCGGCGCTTCCGAGTGCACGACGGCGAAGCCGCGCGGCACCCACTCCGCGATGAGATCGTTGGAGATCCGGGGACGCACCCCCTCGAAGGGGATTTCCGGCTGGTGCGGACGCTGCTTCGGCTTCGCTCCCAGCTCCTGCTTCACGTCCCAGAGATTGGCGCGTGGACCCGAAGTGCCTGCGAAGTACGGGCTCGACTCGTAGATGGTCGAGACCTTCAGTCCGTCGGAGTCGGTCTGTCGCGGTCTGGTGACGTCGACGTGCATGCGGTCCTTCTTCCCGTCGCCGTCGGTATCGAATTCCGTTTCGACCCACAGCTCCTGCCGCACCCACTCGGAGCTGTCCTGGAAAGCGGGCACGACCTGCGCCTGTCCGTCGGCGAAGATCGGGGTAGCGGGAGTGGAATTCTGCTGCGCGCTCGCGGCGGCTGCCGTGAAGGCGCCGATGAGAACCGCGCGTGCAAGCGTTGCGGCAGTGCGGATGGCTGGCTGGCCGGATCGGTGGGACATCTTCGTTACCGG
>JBIQLU010000122.1:2258-10056 GCA_044463985.1 Gemmatimonas aurantiaca
GTGGTCTGCGCGGCGTTGAGTCCGAGCCGGAAATCGTCGTCGCTGTACGTGGAGAAGAGATCCGTGGGCTGGTGCCAGTTCGGATTCCACCCCGCGCCGATCTGCATCCCGCGCTCGTTCTCGCGCATGCTGATCGCGGGCACCAGATCCATGAACGGCGACGAATCCGTGTTCGTCATGTGCGGACCCACCGCCGCCGGATAATCGGTGGCATACCGCTCGTTCGCGCCGCGGAAGTGCCAGGCCAGCTTCTGCGCTCCCTCGGCGAACTTCGACTGCGACTGGAACTCGATGTTGACGTCCGCCTCGGGGCGCTGCTTCGCCGGCAGCGTGCTGTCCGCGTTCGGCATCCCGTGATCGAACATCATCATGTCGTGCTGTACCATCCCCAGCCACTTCGGTTCCGGATACTTGCCGGAGCCGACGGGATCCTCCTTCCCCTGCAGCGCCGCACGCTGCTCCACGTACGCGTGCGCACCGTTCAGACCCGTCTCCTCGTTGTTCCACAGTATGAAACGGATCGAGACGTCGGTCTGCACGTCGGGCATGCTGAACACGCGCGCCAATTCCATCACCAGCGCCGTGCCCGATCCATCGTCGTTCGCCGCCTCGCCCCAGCCCAGACCGTCCATGTGACCGCCCACGATGTACATCTGGTCGGGGTGCTTCGAGCCCACCTTCGTGCAGTAGACCTCCTGGCGCTCACCCGCTGTCGGCTGCTGTCGATTCAACTCGCGAAGCCGCGGGTCGGGCTGCCGGAGCGAGTCGCGATTCACACCCGTCGGCGCGATGTTGCCGCGCATCCTCGACCCGCCCACACTCCACCCTTCCTCGCGCATCCGCCGATACTCGGCGATCTGCTCCGCGCTCGGGCGCTGCCCCGCCCTCTGGCCGCCGGTGCGCGGACGCGGCGCGTATTCGTACGTGATCCGCTGGGTCGGCGTGCACCCGTAGCTCTGCAACTGCTTCTCGATCCAGTCCACCGCCGCACGATTGCGATCGGTGCCCTGCTGGCGGTCGCCGAACTGCGTGAGCCCCTTGATCGTGGCCTTGTAGCGCTCGAGCGAGAGCCGCGAGACCATGTCGGTGATCTGCGGGTTCGCGGTGTCGGGACGTATCGTCTGGGCACCGACCAGGGAGAACGGAACTGCGAGCGCGAGGAAGGCCGCGCCGGCTGCGAGTCGTTTGGAATTGCCTGACATGCGTATCGTTGGCATAGGTGGGATCGATTTCGGCGATGCGCGGCGATCGTCGCGCGGGCCGCCGGCAATTTTGCGTTCGTGCGGGGACTCGTGAAAATACGGCCGGGGCATCGCACTCGCTGTGATCGCGGGGCGACCAGCCTCTCCCGCCGCGTTCAACCCTTCGGGTCGCTCCTTTCGTCCGCGCGCGCTCCTTCGCCTGTGAGCGCCGCACCGCGCAGCCGCTCACCGTGCGCGTACACGCTGGCCGTACGGCCACGCAGTAGTCCGATCAGCGCGATGCCTGCGGCCTCCGCCAACCGGATGGCGAGCCCCGTCGGCCGCGACACGGCGGCGAGCGCGGGAATCCCCGCGACCGCCGCCTTCTGAACCAGCTCGTAGCTCGCACGACTGGTCATCACCACGAAACCTTCGCGGGGGTCGATCCTCTCGCGCGCGAGCGCGCCGATCACCTTGTCGAGCGCGTTGTGGCGCCCCACATCCTCGCGAGCAACGCGTATGGCTCCGTCGAACGTCGCCCACGCGGCGGCGTGCATCGCTTCGGTGGCCCTGTTGTACTCCTGGAAGCGACTCAGCTCCGACTCCGCGCGCCAGAGCGACTCTATCGCGAACGTGACGTCGGACTCCACCGGTCGCGTTTCGCGCAGCGCCTCGTCGATGGTCTGCACGCCGCACAGTCCGCACCCGGTGCGCCCCGCGAGCTGCCGCCCGCGCGCTCCGAGTCGCTCGGCGACTTCCGGACTCACCGTCATCTGCAGCTCGATTCCCTGGCTGTAGCGCACCACTTCCACGTGCTCGATCTCCGCGGCCGAAGCCACGATCTCCTCGGAGAGCGAGAAGCCGATGGCGAAGTCCTCGAGATCGGCTGGTGTCGCCATCATCACGACGTGCGCGCGACCGGAGTACACGAAGGCGACGGGCACCTCTTCGGCCACCGAGACCTCGCCCTCCACCGGCGCATCGTCACCGAGTTGAATGCGACCGTAGCGTCGAGCGGGCTGGGTGTAACCGAGTCCGAGGAGCGGGTGCCCCGCCCGCAGCGTGGGAGGGAGTCGATCGCTCAATGCGCGCCCCGCTCCGGTCGTGACATGGAGCGAGTTTCAGCCCGTGCCGGCTCCATTGCCGCGCCCTCCGTCGGCCGCACCATTACCGGAAACGCGTCCATTTCCCGAGCCGTTCCCGTGCGCATCGCCCTGCACACTCTGCATTGGCCTCGGTCCGCGGTTCTGGACGAACCGCCAGCCGAACCTCCCCTTGATGCACAGATTGCCGAGCGTGATGTCGTTGTCGAGCGGCGCCATCACACGCACGATCTCGTTGTCCTGTATGCGTAGCTGGAGCGTGCACCCCACGCCGCAGTACGGGCAGATCGTGTCGACCTCCTTCTGCCTGCTCTCATCCCACTCGCCCGCTGCGCGGAGGTCGTACTCGCTCTTGAACATCAACGCGCCCGTCGGACAGACCTGGATGCAGTTGCCGCAGTAGACGCAGGCCGAGTCGGGGAGTCCCACGGCGAACTCCGTGGATATGTGCGCGTCGAAGCCGCGCCCCGCCACGGCGATCGCGTAGGTGTTCTGATGATCTTCGCCGCACGCCTCCACGCACTTGTAGCAGAGGATGCACTTCGCGTAGTCGCGCACGTAGAGGTCGTTGTCCACCTTCACGGGCTGCGCGACAGTCGCGGCATAGTCGGGATCCGGCGGCTCGTGGTGGCCGGCCGGCGCGAAGTCGCGTTCGGCCGCGGACGACGGCGGTGCTGGTGGACCGTAGCGTTCGGGCCTGCACTCGTACTCCTCGAGCCATTCCGCCGTGTTGGGCGCGGTGGAGAGGTCCACCGACGATGCCAGAAACTCGAGAACCATCCTGCGACTGTGGTTCACGCGGTCGGTGCTCGTCTTCACCTTCATCCCCGCTTCCACCTTGCGCGAGCACGACGGCACCAGCACGCGCGACCCTTCCACCTCGACCATGCAGGCGCGGCATGCATTCACCGGGTGCAGAGTTTCGAGGTAGCAGAGCGTGGGGATCTCCTTCCCCATCTCGCGGCATGCTTCGAGGATGGTCGATCCCTCCGGAACGCTCACGGTGCTGTCATCGATCGTGAGCTCCACGGAGCGGCGCGGTGGTCTGAGCTGAATGAAGTCGGTCATCGTCCGGCCTCCGCTTCGAACAGTCCGCAGCGCTTGATGGCGGATTCGATGGCGCTGTACGCGGTCTGGCCGAGTCCGCAGATCGACGCGTCTTTCATCACGATTCCTATCTCCTCCAGCAGCGCCAGCTCGTCCGCTTCGCTTCCACGCGTGCGCCTGGCCGCGATGCGGTGGAGCGCCTCTTCCTGGCGCACGGTGCCCACTCTGCACGGCACGCACTGGCCGCACGACTCGTCGCGGAAGAAGGCGGCGATGCGGCGGAGCGCGTCGCGCATGTCGGCAGTCTCGTCGAACACCATGATCACGCCTGAGCCGAGCGTCGCCTTTGCCGCGCGAACTCCCTCGAAGGTGAGCTGCATGTCGATCTCGTCGGGGCGCACGAACGTCCCTGCAGCCCCGCCCAGGAGGATCGCCCTCATGGTGCGCCCTTCCGGGAGTCCGCCGGCCATGTCGAGGAGCTCGCGCAGCGTGGCGCCGAAGGGGACCTCGTACACGCCGGGCCGCCGCACGGAGCCCGAGAGGCAGAAGAGCCGCGTCCCGGTTGACTGCTCGGTGCCCACGGTCGCGTATGCAGGGCCACCGTGCAGCATTATCGGGATGACGTTGGCGAGCGTCTCCACGTTGTTGATGACCGTGGGTCTGGCGAAGAGCCCTTCATCGGCGGGGTAGGGCGGCTTGTTGCGCGGCTCGCCGCGGAAGCCCTCGATCGAATTGAAGATCGCGGTCTCCTCGCCGCAGATGTACGCGCCCGCTCCCTTGCGCAGCTCGATGTCGAAGGTGAAGGGACGACCCATCACCGCCTCGCCGAGGAAGCCGCGCGAGCGCGCCTGCTCGATGGCGTTCCCAATCCGTTCGATCGCCAGCGGGTACTCGCCGCGAATGTAGATGAAGCCCTGTTCGCAGCCGGTCGCGAAGCCCGCGATCGTCATCGCCTCCACTATCGCGAACGGGTCGCCCTCCAGGAGCACGCGATCCTTGAACGTACCAGGCTCCGATTCGTCGGCGTTGCACACCAGGAAGTGCGGGCGCGCCGGCTGGCGCGCCACCGCATCCCACTTTCTTCCGGTGGGGAACGCGGCGCCGCCGCGGCCGAGAAGCTTCGAGTCGGTCACTTCGCGAATGACTTTCGCGGGCCCCATCTCCAGCGCGATCCGCAGTGCCTCGTAGCCGCCGGCCGAGCGGTACGCATCGAGGCTCGTGGGATCCACCGTGCCGACGCGGGAGAGGAGCACCAGCGATGGGTCGCCCTGCTGCGGGAGCGGATGCCGCATCGCACCCGCATCGACGTTCACATCGCCCGTGAGAAAGGCAGCAGCCGCATCGGGCGTGACATCGCCGAGGAGAAGTTCCACCGGCTCGCGTCCCGCGACCGTGAGAAGCGCCGCGGGCGCGTGATCGCAGAAGCCCAGGCACGGACTCGGCAGCCACGTCACATCATCGTCGCGCAGCTCGACGTGGTCCATCGCGTGCGCGTTCGCGCTGCCATTCCCGGCCGCGTTCGCGTGTCCGTTCGCATCCGTGCGCGCGGCCGCGTGAGTATGGGCGGGACCGACCCGATTCTCCAGCGCCTGCATCACGTCGCGCGCGCCGCGGTATCTGCAGCCGATGTCATCGCACACGTGCAGCACGCGGCGCGGCCGCGGCGCCGTGGCCAGAAGCGCGTAGAACGTCGCTACTCCCCACGCCTCCGCGGGTGGTACGGTGAGCCGCATGCAGACGTAGTTGAAAGCCCCCTCGCTGATCCATCCCACACGCTGCTGCACCGCGTGCAGCGCGGGGAGGAGCAGATGCCGGAGCGCGCGCGCGGCGTGCCCGCCGTACGCTACGTGAGCATCGCGTTCCGGAACCCGCTCGGCGCCGTGCCACCCGGAATCGGGCGCGCCGAGCAGCGCATCGACCGCTTCACGTTCCTCCTCGGTGGGTTCCGCGTTCAGCAGCTTGAGGTCCACTCAGTCACCTTCGATCAGAGTGTGAGACTCGTACGCTTCGGACGACGACTCGTCCAGCTCTGCGCGCGCCGGCTCCACCCTCACCGCGCACGCCTTGAACTCGGCTGTGCCAGACACGGGGTCCGTGGCGTCGATGGTGAGTACGTTCGCGCGCACGTCGTCCTGGAAGTGAGGGGTCATGAACACGAGGCCCGCGCGCAGCGAGGTGTCCACGCGCACCGGCGCGAGCACGCTCCCGCGCCGCGAGGTGACGCGCGCCATGTCGCCGTCCGCGAGGCCGAGGCTGGCCGCATCTTCAGGTGATACATCCACCGTGCCGCCCAGGTGCAGCGGCGAATCGTACCCTCCCGACTGCACGCCGGTGTTGTACGACTCGAGGCGGCGTCCCGTGGTGAGCGTGAGCGGGTATTCCTCGTCCGGAGTCTCCACCGGCCCCGCATGCTCCACCACTGAGAACGGCGCCACCGGTCCGCCACGCGGATTCTCCCAGAGACGGCCGTGCAGGAAGAGAGCTCCTGGATCATCGACGTTCGGGCAAGGCCACTGGAGGCCGTCCAGCGCCTCCAGGCGTTCGTAAGTCATCCCGCCGAACATCTTCGGCGCCAGCTCGCGCACCTCGTTCCACACCGACTCGGCGGTGGGAGATCCCCAGTCATGGCCGAGCCGGCGGGCGATCTGCGCGAGGATCCAGAGCTCGTCGCGCGCGTCGCCGGGTGGCGTGAGGGCGCTGTGCACGCGCTGTACCCTGCGCTCGCTGTTGGTGAACGTGCCTTCCGCCTCGCACCAGCTCGCGGTGGTGGGAAGGATCACGTGCGCCATCTGCGCAGTACGTGTGAGGAAGATGTCCTGCACCACGATGTGATCCAGCCCCTCGAGAGCATCGATCGCCTTGTGCTGATCGGCTTCCGACTGCGCCGGGTTCTCGCCGATCACGAACAGGGAAGTGAGCTCGCGACGCTCCATCGCCTGGAACATCTCGGTGACGTTCAAGCCGCGCTGCGGCTGAAGCTTCACGTTCCACGCCTTCTCGAAACGCGCACGGACTTCCGGATCGGCCACGGCCTGGAACCCCACGAAGCGATCGGGGATCGCGCCCATGTCGCCGCCGCCCTGCACGTTGTTCTGGCCGCGGAGCGGGGAGAGGCCCGAGCCGTAGCGTCCCACGTGTCCGGTGAGGAGCGAGAGGTTCACCAGCGCCAGCACGTTGTCGGTGGCGTTGTGGTGCTCGGTGATACCGAGCGTCCAGCAGATGATGGCGCGATCGGCGCGCGCGTAGGTGAGAGCGGCCTCGCGGATCGCTTCCGCGGGTACGCCCGTGATGTGTTCCGCGTACTCGAGCGTGTACGGTTCCACGGACGCGCGGTATTCCTCGTAACCGGAAGTCGCACGGCGGATGAACTCCTCGTTCGCGAGGCCGGCGTGGATGATCTCGCGCGCCATCGCGTTGGCGAGCGCGATGTCGGTTCCGACGTGCACGCCGAGCCAGACGTCCGCCCACTGGGCAGACGACGTACGCCGCGGATCGACCGCGTAGAGGCGCGCGCCGTTGCGCAGCCCCTTCAGGAGGTGGTGGAAGAAGATCGGGTGATTCTCGCGGGGGTTGGCGCCCCACAGGAAGATCACATCCGTCTCCTCCGCCTCACGGTAGGAGCTGGTGCCGCCGCCCGCCCCGAAGATCGCCGCCAGACCGGCGACGCTGGGAGCGTGTCAGGTACGGTTACAGCTATCGATGTTGTGAGTGCCGAAGGCCACACGAGCGAGCTTCCCCGCAAGGAAGTTCATCTCGTTCGTGGACTTCGAGCAGCTCAGGATACCCAGGGCATTCGAACCGTGCGCAGCGATGTTCCGGCGGAAGCCGTCCGCTGCGCGGTCGAGCGCTTCGTCCCAGGTAGCCACGCGAAAGCCGTCGCCTTCGCGTATCAGCGGCTCGGTCAGCCGCGTGTAACCGCGTCCGTCGTTCCTCTTTCCTCGCATGCTCCTCCCTGCCAATAGGAGACAATTGCTCGAACGGATCTTCACCTGCTACATGCATATATTGCACTCGTGCCGAGGGGAATCAACCCGGAGTCAGCTATCGTGTCGCGACGACGGTCCCCTCCTCGATCAGCGCCTCCTCCCCTTTTTCGAGGGTTGCTTCGATGCCTTCGTCGACTTCTTCGATCTGGAAGGCTTCGGCGCCGGCAGCTCCCGCTCGGTCGCGGCGAAGAGCTCGGCCAGCAGCTCGCGATCGTCGAGCGCGGAATCCAGCAGCAGGTACGGCTTTGCGCCCGGAAACGGCGGCGCCTCCGTCGGGGCATCCAGGAGCGCGCGCCCTGCATCGGTCGGTTTGAGAAAGAGCTGGTTGTCGCACACCAGCGCCACGACCTTCGCGCCCACGTAGAGCGCGTACTCGCCGAACATTTTCCTGTCGCTGAGCCCGTGCACTCCGGAGAGCTGCTCGCGCACGTACTGCATGAAGTCCGGGTCGGATGCCATCGGTTCACCTCGGGTAGATGGG
>JBIQLU010000123.1:0-9877 GCA_044463985.1 Gemmatimonas aurantiaca
GGTGTGCAGTTCCTGTTGCCTGTTTCCTGTGTCCTGTTTCCTCGAAGCTGCTTCCTTGCAGTAAGACCACACCCCCAATACCTTGCCGGAGCGGCCGGCAGAAGCCGGCGTCCCTCCGAATCACTCCCAATTGCACCTGCTGTGACCACCTCGTTTCTCGACCCTCGGCTAACCGAGCGCCGGAATCCGCGCACCGCCGCCATCGATCTCGCATCGCCGCAAGAGATCGTCGACCTCATCGGCGCAGAGGATCGGACGGTTGCTGAAGCGGTTGCCACTCAGCGCGTGCAGATCGCGCGTGCCGTGGAGCTCGCCGAGGCTGCGTTCCGAAGTGGCGGGCGACTCTTCTACATCGGTGCGGGTACTTCCGGGCGACTCGGTGTGCTCGATGCCAGCGAGTGTCCTCCCACGTTCGGTACCCAGCCCGAGATGGTGCAGGGGATCATCGCCGGCGGACTCGACGCACTCGTGCGCTCCCAGGAGGGAGCGGAGGACATCGCCGCGGACGGTGCGGCGGCGATGGATGCACGCGGCGTTGGCGAGCACGACTTCGTGGTTGGAATCGCCGCGTCGGGCACCACTCCGTACGTGCACGGCGCTCTCGAGCACGCCGCGAAGCTCGGAGCCCGCACCGCGATTCTGGCGTGTTCGCCGCCGCCCGATGCGATAGTGGAGCTGGTGGACGTGGCGATCGTTCCCATCACGGGGCCCGAAGTGGTCACCGGTTCCACGAGAATGAAGGCGGGCACCGCCACCAAGCTCGTGCTCAACACGATTACCACCGGCGCGATGATCCGCGTCGGGAAGACCTTCGGCAACCTGATGGTGGATCTCCGCGCGATGAGCCAGAAGCTCGTGGACCGTGGGGAGCGAATCATGATGGAGGTGTGCGGCGTCTCGCGTCCCGAGGCGCGCCGCCTCATCGATGCGGCGGGGGGGGTAGTGAAGACCGCGATCGTGATGCAGAAGCTGGGCGTATCGCGCGAGGAGGCCGAGCGCGCGCTCGATGAGGCTGGAGGCGTGATCCGCCGCGTGGTGTCTGAACCGCCACCTCCCGCGGCGTGACGGTGCCTTCGTCTTCGCGCGGAAGTGCATCGCGCACGAAGAGTGGTGCAGCGGTCATGGTAGGCCTGATGTCGGGCACCTCGGCCGATGGGATATCGGCGGCGGTCGCGAGCTTCGTGCGAAGGGAGAACGGCACGGTGCAAGCCGAGCTTCTCGCGTACCTTTCCAGACCGTACGCTCGCGCCGAGCGCGAGCGGCTGCTGCGCGCGATCGAGGCGGGTACGCCCGAAGAGTACTGTCGCCTCAACTTCGATCTCGGAAGCTGGCTCGCCGACGCCGCGCTCGCGGTCATGGGGAGAGCCGGCCTCGCCCCGGGCGACGTCACGGCAATCGCTTCGCACGGCCACACCGTGTGGCACGAGCCGCCTCACTCCACCTGGCAGTTCGGCGAGTCGGCCGTGATAGCGGAGCGTACGGGGGTGGATGTCGTGAGCGACTTTCGCGTGCGCGACATGGCTGCCGGAGGGCAGGGGGCGCCGCTCGTCCCCATGGCCGACGCGCTGCTGTTCGCGGCGCCGGGCCAGTGGCGCGCGCTGCAGAACCTCGGAGGTATCGGGAACGTGAGCATCGTTCCACCATCGCCTTCCGGAACCGACGTACGCGCCTTCGACACCGGGCCCGGTTGCGCCGTGATCGACGGCGTGACGCGCGCGCTGCGTCCCGATCTTCCGTACGACGTGGATGGTGCGCTCGCTCGCGCAGGGAGCGCGCTCGATGAAGTGGTGGCCGAGTTGCTCGCCGAGCCGTACTTCAAGGTGCCGCCGCCGAAGTCCACGGGTCGCGAACTGTTCAGCAGCGCCTACATCGCCCGCTTCATGGAGCGCTGCCGGAGTGCGCGTCCCGACGTGTCCGACGAGGACATCGTAGCTACCGCCGTCGCGCTCACGGCGTCCAGCATCGGCGACGCGCTGCGCCGCTTCGTGCGCGAGCCGGTCACGGAGATCGTTCTCTCCGGAGGCGGTGCGCGCAACCCGGCGCTGGTGGATGCCATCGCGGCCACGGTGGAGCCTGCGGTGGTGCGACGCTTCGACGATCTCTTCTTCGATGGCGAAGCGAAGGAGGCGGTGGCGTTCGCGCTGCTCGGCTGGCTGCATCTCGACAATCGCGCGGGGAACGTTCCCGTTGCCACCGGTGCGCGCGGGCCGCGCATACTCGGGAAGCTCTCGCCGGCATGAACGTCGCCAACCTCGTCATCCCGGCGATCCGATGGGATCCGGCGCGCGGCTACGAGGGTTCGCGCCAGCTCATCGAGCGCGCGCTGAAGCTCGAGGTCGGCGGATTCGTGCTGCACGGCGGTGACGAGGATGGGGTTCGCCAGCTCACGAAGGAGCTGCGCCGCCGTTCGCGGATTCCCATCCTCATCGCTGCGGAACTGGAGCGCGGTGCGGGGCAGCAGTTCGGCGGCGCAACCGGTCTGCCGCCAGCCGCCGCCATCGCTTCGCTGAACGACCCTGATGCGCTGCGCCGGGCTGCGCGCCTCACCGCACGCGAGGCGCGCACGATGGGAGTCAACTTCGCGTTCGCTCCCGTCTGCGATCTCGACATCGAGCCCGGCAACCCGGTCACCGGAACGCGGATCCTCGGAAGCGACCCGCAGCGCGTCGCCTCGCTCGCGGCGATGTGGATAACAGCATGTCAGGGTGAGGGCGTGCTCGCGTGCGCCAAGCACTTTCCGGGGCACGGCCGCACCACCGTCGATCCGCGCGTCGAGGTGCCCACCGTGGATGCGCCTCGCCACGTGCTGACCGAGCAGGACATGTTGCCCTTCCGCGCCGCCATCGACGCGGGCGTAGCCGCCATCATGATGGCGCGCGTGATCTACCCGGCGCTCGACGCGAGCAACGCGCCTGCCACGACTTCACGCGAGATCGTGCAGTGGATGCTGCGCCAGCAGCTCGGCTTCGATGGCCTGGTACTCACCGATGCACTCGACGGACAAGCGCTTCTGCCCGGCCAGAGCGAGAGCGACGTGGCAGTCGATGCGATAAATGCGGGCTGCGACGTGATCCTCGAGCCGGCCGATCTGGAAGCGATGGTGGAATCGCTGCGGCGCGCGCGCACGCAGCGTCGGCTTCTCGAGGAGAACCTCGTCACCTCGCTCAGGCGCAGACAGAAGTGGGCGCAGTGGGCGTCGCCACCCAACGAGTGGCGCAAGCCGGCAGCGGCGGATGTGGCGTGGGGCCACCGTCTCGCCGACAGCGTGGTGCGCATGGTGCGCGGTGTACGGCCTCGCATGATGCAGCCGCTCGAGGTGCTGGTGATCGACGACGAGACATCTCCTCCGGACGCCCGCACGTCGACGGATCCTTTCCTGCGCGCGCTCGGCGAGGCCGGTTGGGAAGCGAAGCGCGTGGACATCGAAGCGGAAGGCGCGGAGAGCGGACGCGGAGCGACCAGTGCGGCGACGCGCGTGATAGCGCTCTTCGGTGACGGTAACGCCAGCGGCGGAAAGGGTTACCGCGACGAAACCCGCGCCGCGGTGGAGCGCGCCGCGAACAGCGCGAGCGGCGTGCTGCTCATGCAGTTTGGCCATCCACGGCTCATACGCGATCTTCCTCCCGGACCGCCGATCGCCACGGCGTGGGGTGCCGACAGCGCCATGCAGCAGGCCGCGGCGCGCTGGCTCGCGGGCGGCGGCTGACCATGGCGCGTGCGCGGCTACTGCTGCTGAGTCTCTGATTCCGCGCCCTGCACGGGCGCACCGTCGTGCAGCTCGCGCGCGGCGAGCAGCAGTGCGGCGATCAGCACGAGTACGATCAGAAGGATGGTCCAGAGCCGCGAACCGACGCCACCACGGTCACGTCTTTCCGGGCCGGCGCCGGCAACTTCCCCGCCGCCGGGAACGAATTCACCGTGCGGGTCGGTTGGCGTCTCGGATCCGGGAAGGCGATACACGGCGTGACCCACGTGCTGGTCGGGCTCGGCGACGCCGAGTCCCTCGCCCTCGAAGCGCGCGGCTACCACGGTGATGTTGTCCGGTCCACCCTGCTCGTTCGCTCTGTCCACGAGCTCGCGGCAAGCAGCGGCGAGATCGGGGATCTGCGTCATGACATCCCCGATCTCTTCCGCGCGAACGAGGCCGGATAGCCCGTCGGTGCAGAGCACGAGAATGTCGCCGCGGCCCACTCGCTGATGCGTGAGGTCTATCTTCACCGAAGGCTCGGGGCCGAGTGCCTGCAGAATGATGTTGCGGCGTTCGCTTCTGTCCGCCTCGTCCTGCGTGAGCTCCCCGGCGTCCACCAGTCTTTGCATGAGCGACTGGTCGCGCGTGAGCTGCCGCGCGACGCCGTGGCGTACGAGGTAAGCGCGGCTGTCCCCGACCTGGGCGAGGTAGAGCGTGTCGCCGAGCAGGCCTGCGAGCGTGGCAGTCGTTCCGAGCCCGCGGCTCTCGGGATGCTCCACGGCGTAGGAGAAGATGCGCCCGTTCGCGGCCTCTGCGGCGGCCTTCAGCGCCGCCGCGAAGTCGGCCGCACTCCCGCCTCCCGCCTTCACCCAGCGTTCGCGCACTTCCTCGTGCACGGTGTTCACCGCGAGCTCGCTGGCGATCTCGCCCGCGGCGGCGCCGCCGAGTCCATCTGCCACCATGAAGAGCGCACCATGCGCGCTCAGAGTATGGGTGCGGGTGGCCTCGGGAGGTGATGAGTCGTCGGTACCGAGGTCGAGCACCACGAACGAGTCCTCGTTGTGCTCGCGCGTGCGTCCCACGTCGGTGTGACCGAACACGTGGACGATGACTTCCCGCTCAGGGGAATCGGGATGCTTTGCGGCTCGGTCGGCGGGGTCGTTCACAGGTTGCCGATGCGGGTGGGGTAGACGCCTTCCACTGGTGCGTAGAGCTCCATATGGACGCGCAAATATAGAAGATGGTCAACTCGCCCGGAATGGTGAAAATTGCGCGGCGGCGCCGCATGACATGGACTCGGCGTTCCGTTAGCTTCACGCCCATGCGTCCTCTCCAGTCCGCCATCCTCCTCGCGGGCGTGGTGGCGTGCACCAGAGCGGCGGGGCCGGAACCTCGATCCGCACCCACCGCATCCGCAGCGGACAGTGCACTCGCCGCACCTCGTACGACCCGGGACTCGACATCGACCAGGTCGCTCGCACGGCCCACTGAACGCAATCCCGCGGGTGACGCCACGCATGCCGGGAAACCGCCCGAGCTTCCACCGATTCCGCTCGTGCGTGGGGCGCTCGTGCCGAAGGTGGTCTACCCGGCGCCGAACCAGCTCATCCAGTCGCGCGATTCGAATTTCATCCTTGGCTCGCTCGGGAATGGCGAGGCGCGTCTGTCGATCAATGCGACGCCCGTGGAAGTGCATCCCAACGGGAGCTTCCTCGCGTACCTCGCGCTCCCCGAACGAACGCGACCGGCCTACCAACTGGAGGCCACGCTCGGCACCGACACGGCGCGGCTCACTCTGCCGATCCGGCTTCTCCCCGAACGTCCCACGCTTTCTCTTAGCGGCGCTCTGGTGGTGGACAGTGCGAGCGCGACGCCCTCCGGACGCCTCACGCTCTCGGGAGACGAGCCGGTGCGCGTGAGCGTTCGCGCACCGTCGAATGCGCGGGTGCGCTGGGTCAGTCGGTCGGGTGCCGCGCGCGAACTGGTGAGCGCGCTGGCGCCGGCCGATTCGCCGGGTGTGAACGGGCTCCCCACCTCGGCACTGCCGCCGCGCTACGTGACCGATCCCAATCGATTCGCGACCACGGTCGAAGCGAGGGCGCTGCGTGATTCCTCGCGACTCGTGATCGCGAGAGGACGCGACACGGTGAGCCTCGCGCTGCCGATCGTGGACTCGCTGCCGGCCGGCGCCGTGTGGGCGATGCTCGGCGCGGACTCGCTCGCGCCGAGCGATACGGACCGCGTCATCAAGGGACGTCCGGTGCCGGGCGGAACGTACAAGTGGCTGCTGATGCCGGGCACTGTCGTGCGGCTGAGCGGCTGGGATGGCGCGTTCGCGCGAGTGCGCCTGGCGGAAGGGCTCGACGCATGGGTGGATTCGGCCGACACGCGCGTGCTGCCGCTGGGGTGGGCTCCGCCTCCGCGCGTGGCGAGGAACGCCAGCATCGTTCCCGACAGCGGCTGGGTGGATCTGCGCATACCGATGAGCACCAGGCCGCCCTTCCTCGTGGAAGAGGGCGACCACTCGATAGCACTCACTCTGTACGGCGTGACGTCGAACACGGACATCATCAACTACGCGCGCAACGACTCGCTCGTGCGCGACGTGAGCTGGCGTCAGCTCCCGTCCGGGCGCGCGCGCTACACGCTGCGTCTGGCGTCGGAGCCGTACGGTTATCTGGCGTTCTGGGACGGCGGCGCGTTCGTGCTGCGGGTTCGGAGGCCACCCGCCGTGAACGCGGATTCGCCTCTGAGCGGGCTCGTCATCGCGGTGGATCCGGGGCATCCTCCCATAGGCGCCACTGGCCCGACGGGACTGTACGAAGCGGATGCCGTGCTGGCAGTGGGGGAGAAGGTGCGCGACATGCTCGCGAGTCGCGGCGCACGGGTGGTGATGACGCGAACCACGCCGGCGCCGGTCGACTTGGGCGAGCGTCCGATCATCGCGCGTCGCGCGAACGCGAACGCACTGGTCTCCATCCATCTCAATGCGCTCCCCGACGGAGTGAATCCCTTCCGTTCGCACGGCACGGGAGCGTACTTCTTTCACCCGCAGTCGGAGCCGCTCGCGCGCGCCCTCCAGAACGGGATGGTGCGGCGGATGGGTCTTCCCGATCTGGGCGTCAACTACGACAACCTCGCACTGGCGCGCGCCACCTGGATGCCGTCAGTGCTCTGCGAAGGAGCGTTCATCATGATGCCCGCTACGGAGTCCGCACTCCGCACGAACGAGTTCCAGGCGGCGTACGCGAGGGGAATCGTGGACGGACTGGAGAGCTACTTTCGCGCCCTGGCAGCTCATCGGTGAGGATCGCGAGCGCGGTGATCGCGGCGCTGGCGCTGTTCGCGAGCGCCATACCCGCTCGCGCCCAGGTGGCGCCGAACGCGCACTGGCGCACGATCGACACCGAGCACTTCAGAGTTCACTTCACTCCGGAACTCGAATCGATCGCGCGACGCGCGGCCGTGGATGCCGAAGCTGCGTACGCGGCGCTGTCGCGGGAGCTGCATCCGCCGCGCGGCACGATCGACCTGGTGGTGGCCGACAACGTCGACTACTCGAACGGCTACACCACGCCGTTCCCGTCCAACCGAATCGTCATCTACACCCACCCGCCGCTCGACTCTCCCTCGCTGCACTTCTACGATGACTGGATAGCGCTCGTGATCACGCACGAGCTGACGCACAGCTTCCACCTCGACAGAACTCGCGGCTGGTGGAGCGTGGCGCAGCGCGTGTTCGGGCGCGCGCCGTTTCTCTTCCCGAACGAGTACGAGCCGGGGTGGATAGTGGAGGGGCTCGCGACGTACTTCGAGAGCGATGTCACGGGCACCGGGCGCACCGCCGGGACGTTCGAGAGCATGCTCCTTCAGGCGAGCGTCGTACACGGAGGACTGCTCCCGTTCGACAGATGGAACCTCTCGACTACGCGCTACCCCGGGCCGGAGATGGCGTACGGCTTCGGAGCCCTCTTCATCGACTACCTCGCGCGCACGCGCGGGCCGGAGAGCGTGCGGCGCTTCGTGGACGAGGCGAGTGGAGCGACGATCCCGTTTCGTCTCGACCGCGCGGCATCGCGCTCCTTCGGGATCTCCTTTCACGATGCCTGGCGTGAGTGGCGCGACTCGCTCGCGGCCGCGTCGGTCGACAGCGGCGCGGCTTTCGCCAACTGGCGCGACCTCTCGCGCGATGGACGTGTCGCCTTCTATCCGCGCTGGCTCGACTCGGCGAGCGTGGTCTACGCCGCGAGCAACGGCTACTCCACGCCGGGTGCGTACGTGGCGGACACCGCCGGCAACGTGCGGCGCGTTGGCCGCCGCAACGACGCCGACATCAACTCGCCGATGCCCGATGGTTCGCTGCTCTTCTCGCAGCTCGAGTACGCCGACCCGTACCACGTGCGCTCGGACCTCTACACCGAGCGCGATGGCGAACAGCGGCGGCTCACCTTCGGCGCGCGGCTGGCGCAGCCCGATGCCCGCGGCGATGGGTCGATAGTTGCCGTGCGCTACGGCGGCGCGACTACGCAACTCGTACGCGTGAGTCGCGATGGCGGCGCGATCACGCCGATCAGCGGCGTGTCGCCGGATACACAGTGGGCCGAGCCGCGCTGGTCGCCTCGCGGCGACCGGATCGCCGTGTCGCGCTGGACGCGTGGCGCCTACGCGGACATCGTGGTGCTCGACACGCTCGGCAATCTCGAGCACGAGCTCACGCGCGACCGTGCGTACGACAGCGCTCCGAGCTGGAGCGGCGACGGCGCGCAGGTGCTCTTCACGTCGAACCGTACGGGCAAGTCCGAGATCTACATCGCTCCGGCGGACGGAACGGGGGAGCCGCGTCGCCTGAGCCGCGCGTCGATCGGTGTATTCCAGCCGGGGCTCTCGAGCGATGGCCGGCTGCTCGCCGCGGTGCGCTACGACTACCGGGGATGGCACGTGGGCTACGCGCCATTCGACAGCTCGCGCGCCGACTCGCCGCCGGTCAACGAGTCGTTCGCGGCATCGCCGCTCCCGCCTGCCCGGAGCGACAGTTCGCCCGCGCGCGACTACTCGGCGTGGCGCTCGCTCCTGCCGCGCTACTGGGTGCCGCTGGCGGCGCAGACCAGCGGCGGCGGCATCGCCCTGGGGGCGTCCACCAGCGGAAACGACATCGTGGGCCGCCATTCGTACTTCGCGCAGGCGCTCATCGATCCGGTCGATGCGGAGCACACCTTCGACGCCGGCTATCGCTACGCGGGATTCGGCCAGCCGCTGGTGGATGCCGCGGTGTCGCAGAGCTGGGACCGCGCTTCGCTCGTGAACGGCAACGGCGATCGCGTGGGAGATCTCGTGCGCAGGGCGCGCACCGTATCGTTGGGAGTGACCGTACGCAGGCCGCGAGTCAGGAGCGCCGCCAGCGCTTCGTTGCGCGGCGAACTGGAAACGCGCCGCTACACCACCGAGCCTCGCGCGCTCCTCTCGCAGATCGCCGGAGCGTACTACCACTCGAACCCGGAGTACTGGTCGATGGTGGCTGCCGCGAGCTGGTCGAACACCCAGCGCCCGCCGCTCTCGATTTCACCGGAGGACGGAATCGCGCTGGCCGCGACTGGGCGGCTGAGATGGCTCGCCGGGGTGCCCGGGCTCGGAGGTTCGCGCTCGCAGAGCGTGAGCGCGCTGGCCAACGCTTACAAGTCGATTCCCGCCGGTGGCTTCGCGCACCACGTGCTGGCGCTGCACCTGGCGGGTGGCGCGGCGAGCGGCGCGGATCCGGGCGAGTTCAACGTGGGTGGATCGAGCGGAACGCCCACTGAAATACTCCCGGGCTTCGTGATAGGGTCGCATCACACGTTCGGCGTGCGCGGTTTCCCGTCGGGCACGCGGAGCGGTCGCAACGTCGCGGCCGGATCGCTCGAGTACCGCGCGCCTCTCACCGCTCCCCAGCGTGGCCTCGGCTTCTGGCCGGTTTTTCTCGATCGCACATCGGTAGCGTTCTTCACGGATGCCGGCACCGCCTGGGGCACCGGGTCGGACGGAAGAGCGTCGGACTACATCGCTTCGGCCGGTGCCGAACTCGATCTCGACGCCGGACTCCAGTACGACGTGCCGTACAGGCTGCGCCTCGGCCTCGCGTTTCCGCTGGTGAATCGATCGCCGCGCAGCGTGAGCTCGGCCAACGTCTACTTCCAGCTCGGCTATCAGTTCTGA
>JBIQLU010000124.1:0-5755 GCA_044463985.1 Gemmatimonas aurantiaca
CCCGACAAGGGCGCGGTGCGCTCGCGCTTCCGGCCCTTCTTCGATGTGGAGGAGGGCTATCCGTATTACATGTACTTCGACCGGGAGACGCTGCCGCGGAAGTTATGGTAGCTCGAAGCTCGACCGCATCGGCAGTGCCGCTTCATCCGGGATGAGCTCAGCCTCGATCAGCGGGATGGGAATCATCCCTGCGTCGTTGATCTTCCCGATGAAGTCGGCGAGCACGAACTCCTTCCCCTCGCGCTCGAGCTGGTGCCCGTACTTCGCCATCAGCTCATCGAGCTGGAGCTTCCCCGTGATGTAGCTCGTGCCGTAGCCGGGCTGACGCAGGTACAGGAACTGCTCGATCGCAGTGAGCTCATCACCGGCTTTCGCCCAGCCGCGCGGCGTCCATTCGCCGTGGAAGTGGCCCGCCTCCTCGAGCGAGAGCTCGTTAGCCTGCACGTAGAGCGATGCCAGGCCACGCGCGGCGCGGTTGGCGAGCATTATCCAGACGAGCTCGCGGGCGCGCGGGTCGTCGTCGTAGAGTCCCGCGTGCATCACGAGCTCCTCGAAGGCGGTGGCGAAGCCCTCGGCGCGCGTGTCCCAGATGTTCGAGAGTGCGATGGCGCGGCGGATGGGACTGGGATTCGGCTCGTCACGCATCCGTGCGAGATCGATCCAGTGATAGTCGTGTGACAACAGGAGCATCGGCTCGCGCTGCGTCACGTGACTGAAGAACGCGCGCCGCTCCTTCGGCACGTAGCGGGGAAGCTGCGGTGCCAGCGCGTCGCGGATGTACGGCTTGTCGGGGATGACGCGCCGGTCTACGAGGAAGCGCACGAACTCGTCGAGATGCGCCTGCGCCATGGAATCGTAGGCGGCACGATCCTCGATCGGCTCGAGCGGCGGAAGGTCCCGGTTGCGCTGCTCTTCCAGCCGCAGCGAGGCCCAGGCGCGCTCCAGCTCGCGGCGCAGCAACGCCACTTCCACGTCCCAGTCGTAGGGAATGAAGTGCACGTTCTGCTGATACCACGAGTAGTTCTCCTTCCCCACTCCCGACGGACCGGTCTTGCCCGGCGCGAGCTCGACGAGCCAGGCGACGAAGTCCTCGGTGGCGCGGCGCGCGTCGCTCACGGCGGTGCGCAGCGCCGGCGTGGCGCCGGTGAGGTTTGCCGGCCGGCGTCCCTCCAGCGAACTGACGGTGAGTCTTCCCTGCTCGAGCGATTCCAGCGTCGCGATCTGACCGCGCAGCAGCCCCTGTCCATACACCCAGAGGTCGCGCGCATTGCTTTCCTTCAGATTGGTCTTCGCCTGCGCCAGCAATCCCGGAATCATCCGGAGCTTCGCTGTGAGATCGCGCTGCGCATCCTGCGACAGCGGAAAATCGTAGTCGTAGAGTTCGATCTCGGGGAGCGATACCGGCGCTTCGCGTGATGGAACGTCGGTGCGGTGTGCCCAAACGCTCACGTAGAAGGCAGGGTCGCGCGCCCATGGGCGCAACACGCGGAGGTCGAAGTCCAGTCCGTTCATCTCCGCCTTCACCAGCCGGTAGTCGACCTGCCGGGACACGGGCCATCCGGTGGTGTCGATGGCGGCGAGTCTCTGCTGCCAGCGAGGGAGCGCCGCACTCTTCGCGGCCATGGCCGGCGGAGAGTAGTCGGGAATACCATCGCGCAGTGCCGGCCGCTCGAACACGCGCCACTCCTCGAACAACTTCACCAGCGCGGCGTAGTCGTCGCCGGCCGCCGGGTTCCCGGGTGCGGCAGCTCCACCCATCACTGCCACCAGCGCGGCGGCCGTGGACACGCTTCGAACTCCCGAGGCGAATGACATACGCGTTCCGATTTCATGGGGATGCTGTACCGAGCGCACGGCGGGAAATGATGGCTCGGCTCTTGTGCCTTGCCACCGGATGAGCCAGTGTTGGATTCAATATCACATCCTGCACCCGACGAACCTACCAATGCTACGCCTGCTTTCCAGTGCTGCGCTCTGTCTGGTCCTGCCGTTGGGGATGCTCGGCGCGCAGGGTATGACCGCTGCCGGCGACTCCGCGGCGTCGTCCGCACTTCCGCCTCCACTGGCGCTCGTGCAACGCCCACTCCGCGAACGTGCGGCCTCCGTCGAGACTCTCGAGCGCGCGGCGTCGCCGACTCGGCGCGAAGACGAGGCATCCCGGTACTTTGGCGATTCGTTGGCGCTCGTGCAGGAGGGCGCTCCATCGGGCGGCGAGGTTTTCGGTCGTATCGCGCTCGCGACCGGTGGCGTGATCGTGGGTGGACTGGGAGCGGGCCTGCTCGGCTACGCGGTGCTTCCCCACAGCGACTGCGACTGCGATGACCCGGGGTTGAACGAGTTCGTGATCGGATCGATCGTGGGAATCGCGGCCGGCGCGGCGCTCGCGGCGGCGATCCCGAAGCAGCGAAGCACGTGCAACTACGGACGGCGCGTGTTGTACGGTCTGATGGGCGCCGTAGCCGGCGGTGCGCTGGGCGTCATTCCTCCGCTGGATCAGCGCGTGATTACCATTCCACTCGGCGCCGCTGTGGGAGCCGGTCTGGTCAGCGCGTACTGCCGTTAGCCGCGCAGCGCTTCGCGGCCGGCCGCCTCGAATCTGCGTTCGCGCATCGGAGACACGGCCATGGGCCGCGCCTCCGACGCGAAATGTTCGTCAGTGCACACCGCCCATGAGCCCGCGCACCGGCCTGATTATCACGAAAGCGACAACCGATGCACCGAGGCAGACCGCAGCGATCACGCCGAAGAGCTGCGGCAGCGGTGCCGTCGAGATGAATCCGGCGGCGTAGCCGGCGACCTTGTTCCCCAGCGAATCGGCCAGGAACCAGACGCCGAGCATGGAACCCACGATCTTCGCCGGCGAAAGCTTCGTGAATACCGACAGGCCGACAGGCGAGATGCAGAGCTCACCGAGCTCCTGAATGAAGTAGCAGCCGATCAGCCAGAACGGGCTCACACGGATGCTCGGCGATGCCTCGAGGTGGAACGCGGGGATCATCAGGAATACGAACGACAACCCGATGAAGAAGAGTCCGAAAGCGAACTTCGCCGGCGTGGATGGCTCGCGCTTGCCGAGTCGCACCCACAACCACGCGAACATCGGTGAGAGCAGTATGACGAAGATCGCCTGCACCGACGCGAACCAGCTCGACGGGAAGCTGAAGCCGAGTATCGACGTGTTGGTGTAGCGGTCACCGAAGAGGTTGAGCGTGGAGCCGGCCTGCTCGTAAGCGCCCCAGAAGATCGCGGCGAATACGAAGAACACTGCCATGGCCGCGAGTCGCTTCCACTCGACTTTCGTGAAGCCCCAGAACTCGGGCTCCGTGGACGGCGATGCCGGACCCGCTTTCGCACGCTCGGCCGCGATCCGCTGCCGCTCGAGACGCTGCCGCTCCAGCCGCTCGGCGGCAGGCTGCAGCCGCTTCCGGCCAGCCACGTACTGAATGAGGCCGAGCGTCATCCCCACGCCGGCGCACGCGAAGCCGAGGTGCCAGTCCACCTTCTGCGCGAGCCAGCCCGCTATGATCGGGCCCATCGCTGCGCCGAGGTTGATCCCCATGTAGAAGATCGAGAACCCTGCATCGCGGCGTGCGTCATCGGTCTCGTACAGCGAACCCACGATGCCACTGACGTTCGGCTTCAGGAGCCCGGTGCCGATCACGATCAGCGCCAGTCCGCTGTAGAAGAACGGAAGCGGGTGAAATGCCAGCGTGAAGTGACCGAGCGCGATGATGATGCCGCCTATCAGAACGCTCTTGTATTGCCCGAGCCAGCGATCGGCGATGATGCCGCCGATGATCGCGGCCGCCCACACGCTCGCGACGTAAGTGCCGTACACGGAGCCGGCCTTCACGTCGTTGAAGCCGAGCACGTGCACCATGTAGAGGATGAGGAACGCGCGCATGCCGTAATAGCTGAAGCGCTCCCACATCTCGGTGAAGAAGAGGGTCGAGAGGCCGACCGGGTGTCCGAAGAATCCGGTGTCGTTCGAACCGGAGCTGGACTGTGCTGCGAGTGGAGCGGCGAAGCCGCCGCGATTCGGCGTGCTCGGGGAGTCCGGAGGAGTGGTCATAGGCAGGGTATGAGGTCCCTGATACTCGTGGCTGTACAGGCCGGCGTCAATGATCCGTCCGCCTGGAGGAATGGCAGCCCGTCAAGCGGCGGGTCAGTGGCGACCACGCAGCTCGAGGGAGATGAACGCTGATCTTCCCGCGATCGGCTTCACGGATGCGTCGAGGTAGTCCGCGTCCGTGATGTTCCGGATGTCGAGAACCAGGGCGAGGTCGTGCCAGTGCTGCGCGAAGCGCGCGTCGAGTCGGAAGTGGGGATCGTCGCCGGCACGTTTCCCGTATGCGGCGTCGAGTGTGGCGATCGGTCCGCGCCCGAGCGGCCTCGCGACGGTGAGGCCGGTGCTCCGCGTGACGGGGCGGAGTGCATACTTCCCGACGTATCCCGCGGCGCCGCGACTGTCGAAGTCCAGCGCCGAGCCGCGGAGCTGCCAGGACGCGCCCAGCCAGTCGCGGAGGCGCAATGCGAGCTCCAGGCCCCGATAGTCGGCGCGCGCCACGTTCATGGTGCGCCATGGCGTCGTTGCGTCGGCGTCGGCCGGGCGGGCCCAGTCTATCAAGCCGGTCGCGCGCCGGAAGTACGCGGCGATGTCGGTGCTCCAGCGCGAGTCGGGCGTCACTGTCACACCCACTTCGCCGCCGCGGAACTCCTCGGGGCGGAGATCGGGATCGCCGATGTTCGCGGGATCCTCGTAATAGCGCTCGGTCCAGTTGGGCGCGCGAAAACCGCGGGTCGCCGACGCGCGCACGCGCGTCCGCGTACCAACCGGCAGCACGGCGCCCAGCGACGGCGAGAAGAACCGGCCATTCACCGAGGACCAGTCGAGGCGGACGCCGGCATCGACTCGCGCACTGGCAGCGTGTCCGACGGTGGCTTCGGCGAAGAGCGCCCCGCGCTGCTCATCGCGATTGCCGAGCCGTTCGCTGTTCAGCCGCGCATCGTAGCCGTCGGCGCCGAGCGCGGCGACGACGTTGGGTGCGAGCGCGATGCGCGTGAGCGCCTCGATGCCGGATTGCCAACTGCGATGCCGATTATGGTACAATCCAGGGTTGTCGCGCACGAGCACGTAGTCGTCGCTGTGGCGGCGCGTGCTCGCGGTGAGCGATGCGCGTACCCGATCGGCAGGCGAGAACTCGTAGCCGAGCGATGCTGTCGCGCTGCGCGTGCGCTCGTACGAAGGGTAGACGGCGTAGAAGTCGGCGGCGCCGAACGAGCGGAAGCCGAGCCCGGCCCGCGCGCGCAGCCGTCCCGTGCCGAGCGTTCTGCTTGCGGCGAGCGAAGCCTGCGTCACTCCGTAGTCCGTGTCGGCACGGTGGCCGTCGGAGCGCTCGTACTCCGCGCTCGCCTGGATGCCGAAGGAACCGAGGCTGTCGGCGATCGATCCCGAAGTGCCAATAGTCCCGAAGCTCCCTCCCCACTCGCGAAGCGAATATCGTCTGGCGAGAGCGCCATCATGGCCGGTGGTGACGATGTTGATGACGCCGCCGGCCGCATCGGGGCCGTAGAGTGTGGAACCGGCGCCGCGCAGAATCTCGATCCGCTCCACATCCTCGAGCGGAACCGCGAGATCGAGGTTCGCATGCTCGGTCTGCGAGTCGTTGACGCGGACGCCGTCCACGAGGATGAGCACCTGCGTAGTGGAAGAGCCGCGCATCGCGATGTCGGCCTGCGCCGGGGAGCGGCCCAG
>JBIQLU010000124.1:5855-9848 GCA_044463985.1 Gemmatimonas aurantiaca
ACGAACCGGTCTGCGTGGCTCGGTCCCCTGATCATTCTGTATGCCGCCAGCGCCAGCGGAACGACCAGAACAGCGATGAGAATCGGCGCCGCAGCGACTGCGATCCCGTTCACGTGGCGACCTCCCTCCCTTCGAGTTGAACTATCCAGCGCTCGTACAGCGCCTTGATTCCGGCGACGCGCTCGGGGATGTCGGGCGCGTCGAGCAGGTGCACATACAGCGAACGACGATCGTCAGCGACGTGCAGGCAGGTGGATCCCGGCGTCAGCGAAACGAGGTACGCGAAGAGCGCGACGCCCCAGTCGGTGCGCGCATCCACCGGGATGACGACGATCGCCGGCTGTGGACGCGGGTTCGGCGCGAGGACTATGCGTGCCACCGCGAGCGATGACGCCACGATGTCGTAGAGGAACACCGCCGCGAGCGCGATGCCGGCCCGAACCCGACGCGCCAGACTCACGGCACCCTCACATCGAGGGGCGACGTGGCAGCCTTCACGCCGGCGGCCGTGGGCAGCATCTGTTCGGCGGCCGCGCGCGCGAATCGCGAGACCGGCCCGACCGCGATCCCGATGCCGAACGTGCAGGCTGCGAGCAGTGCCAGCCCTCCAACCATCGCGGGCGGAACGCGGCGCGTCCGCCGACGCTCGCGCGGGAGTGATCTCCAGAAGGCGTCCGTCCACACCCTGCTCATGGAGTACACCGTGAGGAAACCCACCACGAGCGCGGTCACGCCGAGCCATATGTGGCCGAAGCGGAAGGCGGCGTCGATCACGAGAAACTTCGCCCAGAATCCCGAGAACGGAGGTATGCCCGAGAGCGACAGCGCCAGCATCGCGAACAGCGCAGCCGTCAGCGGCCGCTCGCGCATCAGGCCACCGGCGCGTCGCAGATCGAAGCCGCCCGTGGCGCGCCCCACCGCGCCGGCTCCGAGGAACAGCCCCGCCTGCACGAGCATGGAATGCCACATGTAGAAGATCGCGGCGCCGACGCCGATCAGCGAGAGCAACGCTAGTCCCAGCATCATGTACGCAACCTGACAGATGATGTGGTACGCCATCAGCCGTCGCACGTCGACCTGCGCGATCGCCGCGAACACGCTGAGCACCATCGTCGTCGTGGCCACGAAGACGAACAACGGATACAGCCCCGCAACGGCCGGCCCATCCACTGCGTGGAACACGACTACGAACACCCGCAGTGCCGCATAGAAGCCCACCTTGGTGAGCAGGCCCGCGAGCGCGGCCGAGGCGGAGATCGGCGCCGTGTGGTACGAGGCCGGGAGCCAGAAGAAGAAGGGGAAGAGCCCCGCCTTGAGCGCGAAGCCGGTGAAGAGCAGGTACGCCGATGCGGTGAGCGTCACGCTCGGCGTGCGCCCGGCCAGCATCGCCGATATGGAAGCCATGTCGAGCGTGCCGGTTTCCGCGTACAGCAGGCCAATGCCGATCAGAATGAACGTCGCGCCCAGGATGCTCATCGCGCCGTAGCGAATCGCGCCATCGACCTGCGCGGGGCGCCGGTCGATGGTCACCAGCCCCATCGCGGCGATGAGCATCAGCTCGAACCAGACGTAGAGGTTGAAGATGTCGCCGGTGAGAAAGGCGCCGTTGACCGACGCGAACATCGCCAGGAAGATCGGGTCGAATCCGGCGCGGCGACGTCGCGCGCGGATCTCCGCACGCGCGTAGATGGTGGCCGCCAGCGCCACCAGTCCGGTCACCGTGGACAGCGCCGCTCCCAGTCGATCGGCCACGAACGTGACGCCGAACGGCGCGCTCCAACCGCCGAACGCCATGCCCGCGACGCGGCCACGCGCGACGTACACGAGCAGCGATACGGAGGCGATGAGCATGAGCAGCACCGCTGCCTCCATCACGGCACGCTGCACTCGAGGGTGGCGTCGAACGAGGAGGGTGATCGCTGCGGCGCCGAGTGGGATGACCACGGGCCACACCGCGACGCCGCTGGTCGCCACGTCCGCCGCCTCGCCTGCCACCGCGATCAGATCAGCGATCATCGGACTCACTCTCGGCGAACGCGTTTCCGAGTCGCTCGGCCGGCCCATCCCTGTCGATCACCAGCGTATTCCGGTCGCGGTACGTGCGCAGCGCGAGTGCGGCGAGCATCACCGTGAGCGCGAAGCCGATGACTATGGCGGTGAGTATCAACGCCTGCGGCAGCGGATCGGCCGATTCGCCGAGCTGACTGGCGCCCTGGCGAATGAGCGGCGGCTGTGCCGTCTGGATGCGCCCTGTCTGGAAGATCATGAGGTTGACGGCGGTCGCTCCCAGCGAGAGGCCGAGCAGCACGCGAACGACGTTGCGCGAGAGCACCATGTACAACCCGCATCCGAACAGGGCCGCGGTGACGAAGGCGTAGAGCCAGATCATCGTGCCGCCTCCCGTCTCAACCCGAAGAGGAACGCGAGCACGCTTCCGAGTACCACCGTGTAGACGCCGAGATCGAACAGCAGTGCCGTTCCCTGGTGGATGCGCACTCCCGCCAGCGTAAAGTCGATCCAGACGTGGCGAAGATACTCGCCGTGGAGAAGGAGGCCCGGGATTCCGCTCGACACGACGAACAGCAGCCCGACTCCCACGAGCGCCAGCGGATGGAAGCGGAGCGTCGCGCGTGCCCGTGCGACACCGTGCGAGAGTGCGAGCAGCGCGAAGGCGAGTGAACCCACCAGCCCACCCACGAATCCGCCCCCGATCTCGTTGTGGCCGCGGAGCAGTATCGCCACCGACAGCACGGCGAGGAGCCAGAAGAAGATCGGACTGGTGATACGCAGGATGAACGCGCCATGACCGCGCGCCGCGGCCTCGGTCGTCGCGGCGCTCTCGCGAGCCGTTCGCGGGCCGAGCAGCGACCATGCGAACACTGCCGCAATCGCGATCACCGTGGTTTCACCCATCGTGTCGAAGCCACGGAAGTCCACCAGGATCACGTTCACCACGTTCCGGCCGAACGCCGTCAGGTAGCTCTGTGCGCCGTAGAACGCGGAGACTTCGGTGTACTGCGGCGCCATGCTCAGGTCGAGGAGCACGACGAACATCAGTGCCGCGAATACCACGGACAGCGTTGCATCCATGGCGCGCTGCCGCGCGCTTCGCGTGGAGGGCGCTGGAATGGGGAGGACGAGGAGCACTACCGCGAGCAGCACGACGATCAGCGACTCCACCGCGAACTGGGTGAGCGCGAGGTCCGGCGCGCCGTTCATCATGAAGAGCAGCGCGCTCACCAGGCCGACCAGTCCCACCGAGATCATCGTGGAGAGCAGCGAGCGCGAGCGCATGGCGGCCACGCCGCCCGCGAGACCGACCAGCGCCACGGCACCCGGCCCGAGGCGCAGATCGCCGAGCGCACCGGGCGCCGGAAGGCGCGGTACGGCTCCGGCGGCGAAGAGCCCCCAGGCTACGAATGCGATCGCGCCCACGAGGACCGGCTGGATGTAGCCGCGCAGATCGCCATGCTGGACACGACGAGCGACGGCGTTCGCCAATTCGTCGATCCGGCGCATGAGCGACTCGTACGCGTCCTCGGCGTCGTGGCGATCGATGAACTTCCGGGAACGCAGTCGCACGTGGATCGGCCGCCAGAACACGAAGATCACCGCGCCTATTCCGATCACCACCGCGCTGAGCGCCAGTATCGGAGTTGGCCCGTGCCAGAGTGCCAGCTCGATCTCGACAGGCGCTCCATAAATGATAGCGGCAGCGGGACGGAGTACCGCGCGACTGATCCAGCCGGGCTCGATGCTGACGAGGAGTCCGAGGAGCGCGAGCACCACGGGCGCGAGAAGCAGTCCCGGCGTCTCGCCGTGCTCCACCTTCTTCACCCGGCCGCGTCCCATGAAGAACGGCCGGAGCGTCACCACTCCAGCGGCACCCACGATCACCGCGTTCACCAGCACCGCGGCCGCCAGCGGGATCGCATCCCACGAGCTCTGTATCTGCGCCAGGAAGAGGAATTCCTTCGATATGAAACCGAGGAA
>JBIQLU010000125.1:0-2887 GCA_044463985.1 Gemmatimonas aurantiaca
GCTGACATGCTGGACCTCCATGCGGTCGGTGCTGGATGAAAGGTAGTACGGCGCTATAGTAGCAGGACGCGCGAACCACCCTTTCCCCAGCACCCCCGGCGGGGTCAGGTACTTTGTGTAGAGGTCCCGTGAGCGGCGCTCACGGGCCTCTACACAAAGTACCTGACCCCGCCGGCATTTCAGCGCTGGAAACGATAGCCGGACTTCCGCACCGTGAGTATGTGAGCCGGAGCGGAGGGATCACGCTCCAGCTTCCGACGCAGCTCGCCGATGTGCGTGTCCACGGTGCGGCTCGCGGTGCCGGCGTCGTAGCCCCACACCTCCTGCAGCAGCTCCCTGCGCGATACCGCGTTTCCATCGCGCGCGAGCAGCGCGATCAGGAGATCGAACTCCTTCGGCCGAAGATCCACCTGACGATCGCCGCGGTAGACGACGCGCCGTTTCGGAAATACCGACACGTCCGCGAACGCCAGCCGCTCCGGGAGCGCCGACTCCGCGCTCACCACCGTGCCGCGCGCGCGGCGCAACAGTGCGTACACGCGCGCGATGAGCTCCATCAGACCGAACGGCTTGGTCACGTAGTCGTCGGCACCGATCCTGAAGCCGCGAACCTTGTCCGCTTCCTCACCGCGCGCAGTGAGGATGAGGATCGGTATCCCAACACCATCCTCGCGCAGCTTGCGCAGCACGCGATAGCCGTCCAGCTCCGGCGATGGCAGCATGAGATCGAGGATTATCAGATCCGGTACTTCGTGCGTCACTTCGGCGATCGCGCGGCGGCCGTCACCGGCGATGGTGACGTCGAAGCCCTCCAGCTCGAGGTTGTCACGCAGCCCCATGGCGAGATCCGCGTTGTCTTCGACTACGAGTATTCGCGTCATGTCCCCGACCGTGAAGTTCGTTCTCTCTTGATCCGCTTCACTTCCCCTCAGCCACCGGCGGTCTCCGCGGCTCCCGGCGTCGCGATGTCATCGTCGGTGGAATGTGGCCCGTCGGGAACGCCCTCGCCGCCTTCGTCCGACGTGCCGCCAGGGAGCTCGATCACGAAGCGCGCGCCGCCGCGACTCCCCACCTCCACCCAGCTCCGCCCGCGCTGCGCTGTCACGAGCTCCTGTACCACCGCCAGTCCTATTCCGGCGCCGGCCACGTTCCGCTGGCCAGCGGGTGTGAGGCGCGTGAACGGCTTCCAGATCCGCGACCTGTCGCCGACGTCCACGCCCGGCCCCTCGTCGTCGACGCTGATGCGGATCGCGCCGTCCGCGAGCGCCACGCGCACCTGTATGAGCTGCCCCCTCCGGCCGTACTTCACCGCGTTGTCGAGCACGTTGAGCAGCATCTGCCGCACCGCCGCAGGATCGGCGTTCATCACGATGGAACCGTCAACTTCCTCGAGCTCGATGCGCGACCCCGCGTCGGCGGCAAGCGGGGTGAATTCCTCGATCACCTCGTCCATGAAGTGACCCGCGACTATCCACTCCAGACTCACGGGCGCTGGAAGCCGCTCCGATCGTGAGACGTGGAGCACGTTGTCGACCAGCCGCATGAGGCGGCGCGCTTCGCGGATTATCACGTCCACCGCGTGCATGCGCCGGCTCTCCGACGTCGCGCGGCCCAGCCGCACCGTCTCGGCGAACAACAGGATCTGCGCCAGCGGCGTGCGCAGCTCGTGTGAAACGCTGGCGGCAAAGCTCGATCGCTGTCGCGCGTACTCGACTTCGGTGCGTACCTGAAGAATCGTCAGGACGATGAGCACCGCCGTCGCGGCGAGCGCGCCGAGTAGAAGCGGAACGCGCGAACGCGGCAGGCCGCCGGCCAGCACCGCCTCGCGCGCTGCGGGATTCACCGCGAGCCGGATGCGCAGTCGGCCGAGCGGCGGGTCCATCCTCACCTCGGCGAAGAGCGGAGAGCCATACTGCACGGGCGACGCGAAGTAGATGCGGCCGAGTGAATCCGCGGCAGCCACGCTGAACGCGGAGTCGGTGGGCAGCCACTTCCCCGGGACGGGCGGCAGCACAAGGCGGAAACGATACAGCGGCTCGAAGAACGGCGCGACGAAGCGCTTCGCATCGGTGAGCATCCCCAGCGCGGCCAGGGGTCGTCCCGCCGAGTCGCGTCGCACGGTGAATACCATCACGCTGAGACGATCGCCGAAGGGTGCATAGATAGTGGAGTAGCCGTGCGCGAGCGCGAGTGCGCCGAACAGTTGCCGCGCGACCTTCATGTTGTTCGCCGACGCGAACGTGAAGGCTCTGACGGTGTCGGCGAGCCACGCGCGCTCGGCGGAATCGGGCGCCACGGAACCGCGCGTCACGATCGCGGGCTCGTTCGCATCGAGCGTCGAGTCCAGCGACACCGCGAAGTAGTAGAGCGCCTCCACCGCGGGACCGCAGTCGCACTCCTTCAGCGCGATGCCGCTTCGCTCGAGCGCCGCGGCTCCCTGGTCGAGCGTGGGGGGATGCCCACGCTCATCGAGAACGACCCACGCAACCGCGAAGAGCTCATCGAGCGCGGTATAGAGCCAGCTCTGTACGTTGTCGCGATACTTGGCCGCCGCATAGCTGGCGTACTCGTGCATCGCCTGCTCGGCCAGCGCTCGGCGCTTGCGCCCGGAGTTCCATGCCTCGTGGGCGAGCATCGCCGAGAGGGAGAGGAGCACCAGCAGAAGGAGCGCGAGAAGCGTCGGGCGTCGGGAAAGACGCATCGGTTGGCGCGGAGAGGGAAAGGAGCGCGGAGTAGAGGCGCGCCCCGCCAGTACAAGATGCTCGCGCGGGGCGCCGGGTCACGTCAGAAAGTGGTCAGAAAACGAGCAGACATCCAGCGGAGGCCAACCATCCAGGACATCGCGGCCGCTTTCCCGGGCGGGCGCGCACTCGAAACTCTGACCGAA
>JBIQLU010000125.1:2987-9823 GCA_044463985.1 Gemmatimonas aurantiaca
GGCCGGAGCGCTGGTCGCGCTGCTCGACATGCTCTATCCCATCATCCTCTACACGAGAATACTCGCGCACCTTCCCGCCATGCGGGTACCGCAGTCCGTGGCGTCGGGACTTCTGGGGAAAGCCGCGTTCGACGGCGGCACATCCACGGCGGCGCTCGGGCTGCTCCTGCACTTCATGATCGCGCTCGGCTGGACTGTGCTCTACTACGTGCTTCTGGAATACTGGGAACCACTCGGCCGGCTCGCGCGCGGCACATCGGGACGCGTGAAGGCCGGATTGCTGTATGGGCTCGTGGTGTGGCTCGGGATGAACCTCGTGGTGGTTCCACTCAGCCGCGCGAACGGCGCCCCGATCTTCTCGTTCGCATCGTTCCTTCAGCTCATCTGGCATCCGATCGGAATCGGGCTGCCTATCGCGTTCCTGGTGAAACGGCCGCGAGGAGCGTAGCGGGAAGCGCGCCTTCGTGCTCGAGGAGCCAGCGCTTCCGTTCCACACCGCCACCGAAGCCGGTGAGGTCGCCGCGCGCACCGATCACGCGGTGGCAGGGGACGATGATCGGGATGGGATTGCGCCCGTTCGCAGCGCCGACCGCGCGTGAAGCCTTCGGTTCGCCAATTCGTGCCGCCAGCTCGCCGTAGCTCGTGGTGTGCCCGAACGGAATCGCGCGCAGCGCAGTCCAGACACGCTCCTGAAACGGCGTGCCAGCGGCGGCCAGAGGCAGGTCGAACGACGTGCGCTCGCCCGCGAAGTACTCCTCGAGCTGCATACGTGCATCGCGCAGCGTACGCGCGGCCGCTCCACCAACCACCTCCGCTCGTCGCCACTCCGGACTCACGCTCTCGCCGTCGCTGTGTATCTCGAACCAGACACGGGTGAGCCCCTCCTCATCCGCGGTGAGCAGCAGTTCGCCCACGGGGCTGGGCATGGTAATGAAGGCAGTGGTCACGAGATGCCGCCTGGGAGTCGAAGACGTCGCGCGCGCGGCCGGGGGTATCGTGCGGAGTGCCGTACCGCGCCCGAAGCATGCCGCGCCCTCACAATACTAGCCGGCCACCCGTCTCACACGCCATTTTCGGACGACGCGAGATCGCGGCATCGAGAGAGGCCGCGCCACATCTCGTATCTCACACCGCCACATCGAACCCGCGAGCCAAAGTGACGTCCAGATCGATCTCCAGCGCCAGCGCGCTCATTCTCTTCGCCGGGGGAGTGACGCTCCTCTTCGCGCCCGACTTCCTGCTCCCGCGCATTGCGCCCGGCTTCCCGCCCTCGGCGCTCTGGCTGGGGCAATTACTCGGCGCCGCCTGGCTCGGCATGGCCGCGCTCGACTGGCTGAGCCGCTCCACGATGCTTGGCGGCATCTACGGCCGACCCGTAGTGTTCGCGAACGCGGCCTTCTATCTGATCGGTGCACTCACCGTGCTGCGAGCCGCCAGCCGCGCACCCACTTCCATCGTGCTCTGGGCAGTCGCCGTGCCACTCGTGGTTCTCGCGATCGCGTACGGCTGGCTGCTGTACCGCGGCCCTTTCGAGAAGGAGATGGCGCAGCGCCGCGGATGACCACATCCCCGGGATGACCGCGATGTAGTAGTTTCCTGCCTTCTGCCTTCTGCTTTCTGCTTCCTTCGCCCCTCCCCCATGCTCCGTTCCCTACTCCTCTCCCTCACCATGGCCTCCGTGCCGCTGGCGGCGCAGACTCCGACACCGCAGAACCAGCCCGTGCGTGCACGCGAGCTCGGAATCGCGCCAGGAATATTCCCCACCGGAAAGCTCAACGCCATCACCGACGTGGCCGGCGTGCGTGTGGGACAGACGACCGTCATACGCGGCGACTCCGTTCGGACCGGCGTGACCGCCGTGCTACCGCACCCCGGCAACATCTTCCTCGATCGCGTGCCCGCCGCGATCCACGTGGGCAACGGATTCGGCAAGCTGCTGGGTGTGACACAGGTACACGAACTCGGCGAGCTGGAGACTCCGATCCTGCTCACGTGCACGCTCTGCGTCTGGAAGGCGGCCGACGCGATGGTCGGCTGGCTGCTCGAGCAGCCCGGGATGGAAGATGTACGCTCCATCAATCCCGTGGTGGGCGAGACCAACGACGGAACGCTCAACGACATCCGCTCGCGTCCGATCACTGCGGAGGAAGTTCGTCACGCGCTCACCACGGCGAGCGGCGGTCCGGTGGCCGAGGGTGTGGTGGGTGCTGGCACGGGAACGATCGCCTTCGGGTGGAAGGGCGGGATCGGCACGTCGTCGCGCGTGCTCCCCAAATCGCTCGGCGGCTACACGGTGGGCGTGCTGGTGCAGACGAATTTCGGTGGCATTCTGCAGGTGCTCGGCGCACCGGTGGGACGAGAGCTCGGCCAGTACGCATTCAAGCGGAACGTCGAGAGCGAGCGCGGCGACGGCTCGATAATGATGGTGGTGGCCACCGACGCGCCGCTCTCCGATCGCAACCTTCGGCGCATCGCGGCACGCGCGATCATGGGGCTCGCACGCACGGGATCATCCGCATCGAACGGATCGGGCGACTACGTCATCGCGTTCTCCACTGCCGAGTCGGTTCGTCGGCGCATCCCCGGGAGCGACGCAGCGCCCGGCGCGGGTGAACAACCGCGCGAGATCGCCGACCTCCCCAACGACGCGATGTCGGCGGTATTCGAGGGAGTGGTGGAAGCCACCGAGGAAGCGATCTACGACTCGCTGTTCATGGCGACCACAGTGTCGGCGAACGGCCATACTATAAAGTCGATTCCGCTGGACAGCGTGCGCGCCGTGCTCAGGAAGTACAACGTGGGTAACAGATGATGTGACGTCGCGCGTGATGAACATCACGCCGAAGCCGTGACATCGAAGCCGCCCTCTCCACCAATGGAGAGGGCGGCTTCGTGTATTCGGCGTCGATGCCGGGTGGTGGCACGGCGGCTGCGGTTGGAGCCGCTCCGTTTCAACGCGCTCGCGCGCTTCGTGGTGTGCCATCGCGAAGCACGCTCCGCCTTCGTACAGCTCGCCTGCTCGACAGGAGGATTGCGGATGGCGTCACGCTCATTCGAAGTGGAAGGCAGACCAGGACGATCATGCTCATCGCCGTAATCGTAATTCTGTACTGCATCGCGCTGTGCATGCTCAGCGTGCTCAGTCTCAATCGTTACGTACTGATATCGCTTTTCAGGAAGAACGCCAGTCGACGTCACGAAAACACACCGCCGGTCAGGGATGCCGACCTGCCGACCATCACGATCCAGCTTCCGATCTACAACGAGTACTACGTAGCGGAGCGGATCATCCAGTCGGCGTGCGACGTCGACTATCCGCGCAGTCGCCTGGAAATACAGGTACTCGATGACTCGACGGACGAGACGCTGGCGCTCACACGCCGTCTCGTGCGCGAGCACCACGCGCGCGGCATCGACATCGTTCATCTCCACCGCGAAAAGCGCACGGGCTACAAGAGCGGTGCGCTCGCCTACGGACTGGAGCGGGCACGCGGCGAGTTCGTTGCCGTGTTCGATGCCGACTTCGTGATACCGCGCGATTTCCTCCGGCGCTCCGTACCACACTTCGATTCGCCGAACGTAGGCGTCGTTCAAGCGCGCTGGACGTACCTCAACGAAGACTACTCCGTACTCACGCGCGCGACCGCGCTCGGGCTCGACGGACAGTTCATAGTGGAGCAGCCGGCGCGCTACTGGGGCGACCTCTTTCTCACTTTCAACGGTACCGCCGGCGTGCTTCGCGCGAGCTGCATCCGCGATGCGGGCGGCTGGCAGCACGACACCATCACCGAAGATCTCGATCTCAGCTATCGCGCGCAACTCGCGGGATGGAAGATCAAGTATCTCTGGGATCTCACCTGCGACTCCGAGCTCCCCGCCGACATTCACGGGCTCAAGGCGCAGCAGTTCCGCTGGACGAAGGGAACGCAGGAGACGGCGCGCAAGCTGCTGCCGTCGCTCTGGAAGGCGAAGATTCCCTTCTGGGACAGACTCCAGGGCACCGCTCACCTGCTGGGGAACAGCTCGTATCCCTTCCTGCTTCTCGTGGGTCTGCTGAATCCGCTGATGGTCGTCGCCGCCCACCATTACGACGTGCGCGTGCTCTGGCCGCTGTCGGCGTACTTCCTCTTCTCGCTCTTCGGTACTTTCGCCTACTACGCGGAAGCGGAGCGAGCGGGACACGCGCGCTGGGTGAAGCGTGTCCTCTGTTTTCCACTCTTCCTGAGTGCGTCGATCGGCCTGAGCGTCAACAATGCGCAGGCGGCACTCGAAGGACTGCTCGGCAAGAAGAGTCCGTTCATCAGGACTCCGAAGTATCACATCACCGGCCGCGGGCAGAGCTGGAAGGAGAAGCGCTACCGCAGTCCGATAAGCTGGAGCACGATAGGCGAACTGGTACTCGGTCTGTACACCGTTGCCGCCATCGTCTACGCGATAGCGGTGAGGGAGTACGGCGCCCTTCCCTTTCTGGTGCTCTTCGGGGCCGGCTATCTGCTGATCGCGCTCTATTCCATTCGACATCACGTGCTCGGCGGCATGGGCCGGCGACTGGAGCTCGCAGTCGAGTCGGCCCCTTCGCTCGCCGCGGTGCCGGCGGAGTTTCCGCCCGTCGTCGCGCCGCGAAACAGAAAGGTGGGAAGGGAGATAGCCGTACTGCTCGTGGCCGCCGGCTCGCTGGGAGCGCTCAGTTGCGGCGGAGTCGATGCGGCGCCGGCGCACACGGACAGCATCCTCGAGAACGAGATGCCGGCCAGCATTCCCGCAGGCTTCGATTCCATCGCGCTGGTAGCGTACGATGACACGTCCGCCGACGCGGCACCGCGCGGAACCGTCTACTACACTCCGTCGGGCGACAACTTCGAGTGGTACGTACGGGCCCGGAATCTCGAGCCAGGGCTGCGCTATCGACTGGAGCTCGGCGTCGACGACTCGCTGGACTACGCGGCGGGGAGCCTGCTGGCGGATGGCGACGGGCGCGCGATCGGCCACGGCAGCATGCGGGAATTCGCGGACCGCTACTGCGTCGGTGCAGTGAGCGATCCTCCAGTCGAACTCGCGGGCAGGCACACGCTCGCCATGCGACTCAAGCTCGACGGATCGAGCCCCGGCGAGAGCTCGTCGGCAACTTCCGCCACGGGGCCGGCTTCCCGGCCGCTCCCGTGCACCGGAAACGGCGACGGCCGCTTCGACTACGAGCTGCACGAGGAGAACAGAATCCCGTTCGACGGCACGGACGGCGGCTGACCGCGTTCAGCGCGCGTCTCACGTACGCGAGTCACATCGGCGCGCCACGTCCTCCGTCACTCCTTCACCAGAACCGCCTGCCGCATCTCGCGCGTGGACGGGACCCCGAACCAGTAATAGAGCCAGCCCAACGGCGAATGCCGTGCGCGCTCGTAGAATGGCGAGAGCGGCGAGTCGAGCAGCGTTCTCCGCTCCCACACCAGCTTGTAACCGCGTTCGGTGAAATCCTCGATCGCCAGATTGAACCACCACGCACCCGTCACGTCGTCCCACAGCACCACGGTTCCTTCCGGAAACTCCGCGATCGTGGCGGCTGTGACGTCGTGCGCGGTCGCCGGCAGCCGATCCCTCCCCCAGTCGTTCTCCAGGTACACGTAGCCATACTGGTCGGCGGACACGAGCGGCCTGTCGGCGATGTCGAACCGCGACCGCGCCTCGCGCGCGGCCTCCAGCGTTGCGGCCGGCATGTGGTCGAGCCAATTGGAATCGAAGGCGACGAGTGCGTGCGCGGCTTCGAGCACGAGGAGTGCAGCGACCATCGCCACCAGAGCGCGACGTTTCGCGATTCGCTCGGCGAGCGCGCCCGCTCCCGCAGTCGCTACCAGCGCGACCGCAGGCGCCAGTGTGGCCAGGTATCGATCGAGTCCGAGCGATCCCATGGTGGCCGCCGAATAGAGGATCGTGTGCACGGCGAGCAGCGCGAACGTCGTCAGCACGCACGCGCGAAGGAGCGGCTGGCGCCAGCTCCGTCGGAGACCGATGAGCCACAGCGGGAAGACTCCGAGTCCGACGATGTGCGGCCAGCGTCTCGCGTAATGCAGTATCTGCTCGCTCGTGAATCGCGTAGGCACCTGTACCGTGTGCGCGGGCCACGGGATCGATGTCATGTAGATCGTGTTCCCCGCCACGATCAGGCAGGCGAGCAGCCACACGAGCATCCCGAGGCCGAGCAGCGCAATTGCAGCGACGTAGCGACGGTCGCGCCGGATCTCGCCGAGCCAGATCACCGCGAAGACGAGCAGGATGAACGGCCCTTCCGGACGCGCCAGCGGGAGAAAGGAGAGAATCGCCGCGGCGGTGAGCGTGCGATGGTTCGCCAGGGCGAGAAGTCCGGCGGAGAACACGAGCACGAAGATCGGCTCCGTCATCGCATCGGTGCCCGTGCTCAGGAGCGCCGGCTGCAGGAGCAGCAGCGGGATGCACAGCCACGCGAAGCGTCCGACGCCCACGCGGCGCGCCGTGAGGTACGTGAGCCACGCAGCGAGCGCGCAGATACCGATCGTGGCGATGCGCATCGCCAGGTAGCCGCCGATTCGAGCGGGAATCACGTACGGCGCGGCGAAGAGCGGACGCGCCCAGATGCTCAGTATCCGATCTGGCGATGGGAAGAGCGCGAAGATCGCGTGGATCGCTGCATCCTGATCGCCGCCGCCGCGGAAGTATCCGAGGAGCAGCAGATACGGGATGAGGCTCAACGCCAGAGCGATGGCCGCGGGTCTGTGGCCATCGCTCGGCGAATTCGGGAAGGCGTCGTTCACTGAGGGGGCGCCATGCAACGATTGCGCCCGGCGGCACGGCCGCGATGCACGGCC
>JBIQLU010000126.1:0-5418 GCA_044463985.1 Gemmatimonas aurantiaca
CGAGACGGGCCGCAGCGAGCGAGCTGAGCATGTGCGGGATGTCCGGCTCCAGCGCCGCCGCCGATTCCGCTTCCGACAGTGCTTCGTCGTGCCGCCGCGCCATGCCGAGCCACACGGCGCGGAAGCGGTGCCCTTCGGCGTACTCGGGCTCCTTCGCGACCGCGAGGTCGAACTCCGCACCCGCGCGCTCCCAGTCGTCGTCGAGGTACAGCGCCTTGACGGCGAAATGCACGTGCGGCACCGCGAGTGTGTCGTCCATGGCCAGCACCCGCTCGCTGAGAGCGATGGCCTCGCCGAACGTCTGTGAGAATGGTACGAGCACTTCCCGGCGTGCAGCGACTGCGTAGAAGTTGGCAAGACCCGCCAGAGCGGGCGCGAACGTGGGGTCGAGCGCGAACGCGCGCTCGAAATAATCGCGGCTGAGCAGCAACTCCGCGGCCGGACCGCCGTGCGCCGTGCGCAGAAAGAGATAGTGTCCGCGCGCATACATCGTGGATGCGTCGGCCGCGTGCGGGCGTCTCGGGGGGGAAGACACTCTGACAGGCCTCTGAGCTTGCGGCGTCGAGTGGCGCTGCAGCAGAGCACGAAGGCGATCACGCTCCGCCGAGAGCCACTGGTCGAATTCCGCGCTTCGCCTTACATGAAGCCCCTGGAACGGTTCGGGCCCGACGCCAGCCGCGTCCGGCCCCGTCCCATCCAGCCCCGCGTCAGCGGGCCACGCTCCGCCCTCGAGCTCCACCGCGTCGCATGACACGAACGCGGGATCGATTCCGACGAGATGCTCGCCGGCCGAGATGATGGCATGCGCGCCGAGCTGCAGTCGCAGCCCGTGCAGCGCGTTGCGCAATGCACGACGTCCACGCAGCTCATCATGATCCGGCCACAGCATGGCGACGAGCGTGTCGCGTTCGTGGAGCCCGCGCGGTCGCGCGAGAGCGAGGTAGCAGAGGAGCGCGAGTTGCCGCGGTTGCGTCACGCACGAGTGCACCGCCGGATCGGTGCGCCGGCGCATGGTGACGGGACCCAGAACCCTGAGTCGAAACTCTACCGACGACGACACGTGGCTCCCGCGACTCGAGTGGGCTACTCGATGTGCAGCAGGACGAGCGCGAGTCGCCAGGCACTCGCGCGGTCGGGGATGTGGCCGTCATGATGGTCCCTCCGGTTCGGCGCGTCAAGGTCGGTACGCGAGTCGGGTAGCCTTCACCGCGATCACGTACCGACCACTATGCAGCCGACGCGTCTACCGGCCGTCTACTTTCCTGACCGTACCCCGCCCCTCGGGGCCGGGGTGCGGGACTTCGGGCTCAGTGACCCGAGGAGTCCGCCCGGCGGCCCGACTCGAAGAGGAACCAGGTACGCCGCTCGGTTTCGTCGATCCATACCTCTATCAGGCTCGCTGTCGCGACGTCCTGCGCATCGTCGCACACGTCGTGCGCCTCGCGCAAACGCGCCACCAGCGCCTTGTTGTCCTCCCGCAGCTCGGCCAGCATGTCCGACGGCTCGACATACTCCGCATCGTTGTCGTCTATCCGCTGCAGACGCGCGATCTCTCCGATGGACCTGATCGTCAGCCTGCCGAGCTTCCTGACGCGTTCCGCGATCGGATCGGTCATCGCGAAGATCTGATCGGCGTGTTCGTCGAGGAGCAGATGGTAATCGCGGAAGTGCGGCCCGCTCATGTGCCAGTGGAAATTCTTCGTCTTCAGGTAGAGCGCGAATACATCGGCCAGAACGAGATTCATTGCCGCGGCGACGTCGCGAGTCGCATCGGCTTCCAGATCGGTGGGCGTTTCGAGCGCCGCGTTGCGCCGCTCTGCGAGCGCCTGACTTCCCCTCGAGGCGGCCGTCTTCGTGCTCGAGTCTCTCCGCGAAGCTACTTTCATCTGCTGGCGTCTCCGGGTTGCTGTCGTTTTCATGACTTCCCTCTTCGGTGTCTGGTGGCGTCGGGGATTCTGCTTTCTACGATAGGTGCTGGGGGAGCGCACCGCCATTGCACGAACCACAAGCAAGGCGCGCACCAGCAGGGCTCGGCCAAACCGGGCGGAGACGTAACCGCCGACTCATCCAACGACTGCCTCCGAATGAATATGCTCTATCATGCACACTCGGGCCTCCGCTACCTGGTTCTCCTCGCAGGCGTTCTGGCGCTGCTGGTATTCGCGTACGGGCTCATCGCGCGCCGGCCGGTGCGCGCAGCAGGCGCCCTCACCGCGGCTTTCACCGGTCTGCTGGACGTCCAGCTCCTGCTCGGTTTCGCCCTGCTCCTGGGTGGCATCTTCTATCCTGCAGTGACCGGGCACATGGTGATGATGGTGCTCGCCGCGGTAGCCGCCAATGGTGCGGCCATGCTCGCGCCGCGCGCCAGCTCGGACCGGCAGGAGCTGGTCATGCGGCTTGCCGGCGTGGTGATAGCGCTCGCCTGTATCGTGATCGGTATAATGGCCATCGGCCGTTCCGTGCTGGGCTCGGCGCCCGCCACCATCATGTAACACTGTCCCGCGCACGAACCATCGCCCCGATGCGAACCACGATGGATACTGCCTCGCCGCACGACCCCTCGTCGGAGGGATCGAACTCGCACGCTCATTGGCGCCAAGTGCTGAGCGAGCTCTGGGGCATCGACGCTCCTCTCCGTCAACTGGATGGCGAGTTCGACCTGAATCTCCTCGCGACCAACGGCGACGGATACATCCTGAAGATCATGCGCCGCGGCTGCGACCCGGCGCTCGTCGACATGCAGTGCAGCGCGCTCGAGCACATTGCCGCGAAGGAGAAAGTATCGCACGGATCGGGCCGCGTTCCGGTGCCGGAAGTCGTGCCCACGAGAGGCGGCGACCCGTACACGACGGTGGCGGACGCCAATGGCGATCCGCGCATCGTGTGGCTGTCGAAGAAGCTGCCGGGCACCCCCTGCGCCCACTGGCGGCCGCGGACTCCCGACCTCGCTCGTCGTATCGGTTGCGCCATCGGCGCCATGGACGGTGCACTCGCCGACTTCGAGCACCCGTTCCTGGACAGGAGCTTCAAGTGGAAGCTCCCCGAAGCACTCTGGATCAGCGGGCGCTATCGCGGAATCCTGGAACCGGCGAAGAGCGCGATAGTGGATGAGATCATCGACGAATTCCACACCGTTCGCGCGGGACTCGATGCACTTCCCGCCGCAGCGATCCACAACGACGTCAACGATCACAACGTGCTCGTGAGCGGCTCGCTGCTCGAGCGGGCGCGCGTTACGGGGATAATCGATTTCGGCGACATGTGCGCCGCGCCGCGAGTGTGCGAGCTGGCGATCGCCTGCGCCTACATCGTGCTCGGCGATGCAAACCCTGGCACCACCGCGAGCAGCCTGGTGTCCGGCTACCACTCCGCCTACCCACTCACGCCTGCCGAAGTCGACATCATCTGGCCACTGCTGCGCATGCGTCTCGCGGTGAGCGTGGTCAACTCGGCGCTCATGGCGATCGAGAATCCCGGCGACCCGTACGTGGTGATAACGCAGAAGGCGGCGTGGGATTTTCTCGAGAGCGACGGGATCGATCCTTCCATGATCGGTGCGCGGCTGCGCACCGCCTGCACCCTGCCCGTGACCGACAGTGCGAACGCGGTCATGAGCTGGCTCGACAGTGCTCGCGGTACCTTCGCGCCGGTCGTCGGCCGCGACCTCTCCGGCGCCCCGATGGGATCGCTCTCGGTTCAGAGCAGCGCGACGCCGCGGAATCCGCTCGCCATCACGCGCGAAGAGGCCGCGAGGCTCGATGCTTCTTTCGATCCGGCCCGCACGCCGGCAGCCGGCGCACGGCATCGCACTCTCGACGAGGATGACACGACCTGGCTGGGCTACTATCGTGAACCGCGCTTGATCTACACGGAGCCAGCTTTTCGTAGCGGCGACTCCGTGATCGGCAACCGGCGAACCGTTCATCTGGGAGTGGACGTCTTCGTGGCCGAGGGAACTCCGGTGCTCGCACCGCTCGATGCCACGGTGGAACACGTTGGCGTACGGGCGGCGTATCTCGATTACGGCGGAGTCGTGATCCTGCGCCACGAGACGCCCGACGGCGCTGCGTTCTTCACGCTGTACGGACATCTCGCTCCCGACTCCGTCGCTCGCCTGCGAGAGGGGAGTCGTCTGGAGAAAGGCGAGCGCTTCGCCGATGTCGGCGACGTTTCCGGGAACGGCGGCTGGGACCCCCACCTCCACTTTCAGCTCGCACTCACCACGAATGGCGTGGGCGACGACTGGCCGGGAGCCGCCGATCCGGACGAGCTGCCGCTATGGACGGGGATCTTTCCGAACCCCGCACCGCTGTTGAATCTCCCGGACGAGCGCACCGCCTTCGACACGCTGGACCGTTTGACGGTTCTCCAGAAGCGGGTCGAGAACTTCGGCGCTAACCTGAAGCTGTCGTACACACATCCGGTGATGTTCCTGCGCGGATGGAAGCACTTTCTCTTCGACGAGTGGGGCCGACCGTATCTGGACTGCTACAACAACGTCCCGCACGTCGGCCATTCTCATCCGCGCATCCGCTCGGTGGCAACGGAGCAGCTCGAGCGGCTCAATTCCAACACGCGCTATCTGCATCCGGCGCCGAGTGCGTTCGCGGAGAAGATCACTTCCAAGCTGCCGGAATCGCTCTCGGTCTGCTTCTTCGTGAACTCCGGTTCGGAGGGCAACGAGCTCGCACTCCGGATCGCGCGCGCTCACACGGGCGGACTGGACATGATCACGCCCGATCACGGCTACCACGGCAATACCACCGGCGCCATCTCGATCTCGGCGTACAAGTTCGACGCCGCGGGCGGCGGCGGCAGGCCGGAGTGGGTGCAGCTCGTGGAGTTGGCCGACGACTACCGCGGCAGCTTTCGCCGCGGCGATCCCGACCGCGCCGAGAAGTACGCTGCGCAGGTGGACGACGCCGTCGCTCGCATCGACGCGCGCGGCGGCCGGCTCGCGGGTTTCATCGCCGAGACGTTCCCCAGTGTGGGCGGGCAGATCATCCCGCCGCCCGGATATCTGGCGGGCGTGTACAGGCGCGTTCGCGCTGCCCGTGGCGTCTGCATCGCGGACGAAGTTCAGACCGGGCTCGGACGACTTGGCGATTTCTACTTCGGATTCGAGCAGCAGGGTGTCATCCCCGACATCGTGGTGCTCGGCAAGCCCATCGGCAACGGGCATCCCCTTGGCGTGGTGGTCACGACGCGTGAGATCGCCGAGAGCTTCGCCCGCGGGCCCGAGTTCTTCTCGACCTTCGGCGGCTCGACTCTTTCCTGCATGATCGGCAAGGAAGTTCTCGATATCGTGGACGACGAAGAGTTGATGCAGAACGCGCGGGTGACGGGCGGCTATCTGCTGCAACGCCTGCGCGAGCTGCAGAGCGTGCACGAGGCGATCGGCGATGTGCGCGGCTTCGG
>JBIQLU010000126.1:5518-9801 GCA_044463985.1 Gemmatimonas aurantiaca
TCCATCGCCGGATAGTCGGATCGGTTGTGACAGCCGCGCGTCTCGCGCCGCTCGAGCGCGGCATCGAGCGTGGCGCGCGCGGCGAGCAGCGAGGCTTTCAGATCGAACGCGTGCGCGAGATCCTGATAGCCTGCGAGATCGGGATGGACCCCCACATGCGCCATCTTCGCGTCGATCTCCTCGAGCTCCGCCAGACCTGCCAGGATTCCCTCCTCGTCGCGTACCACTCCGGCGTGTTCGGTCATCACGTTGCGGACCGCGCGCTGAAGCCAGCGCACGTTCTCCGGTCCGTCGGCGTCCAGCAGCTCGTCCACTTCCGAGCGCGCGCCGGCCACCGCTTCGGCCGAACGCTGTTGCGCGCTCGAGCTCGCCGAATATTCGGCGGCAGCTTCGCCCACGATCCGACCGTACACGAGCAGCTCGATCAACGAGTTCCCGCCGAGCCGGTTCGCGCCGTGCAGCCCGCTCGACGCTTCGCCGATGGCGTACAGCCCCTCCACACCCGTGCCGTGGTCCTCGGCGCGCACCCACACGCCGCCCATCGAGTAGTGTGCGGTGGGCGCGACTTCCATGGGTGTGGTGGTGATGTCCAGGAGCTGCAGCTCCATCAACGTGTGGTACACGCGTGGCAGCCGCTGCATGATCGTCTCGCGCGGAAGATGCGAGACATCCAGCAGCACGCCTCCGCGCGGCGTGCCGCGGCCCGCCTTGATCTCGGTGTAGCTCGCGAGCGCAACGCGGTCGCGTGTGGAGAGCTCCATCCGCTCGGCGTCGTAGCGCTCCATGAAACGCTCGCCGAGCGCGTTGCGGAGGATGCCGCCCTCGCCGCGCGCTGCCTCCGACACGAGCGTACCGGCCGCGTTCACCGGCTCGAGGAGGCCGGAAGGATGGAACTGCACGAGCTCCGGATCGCGGATACGGCCGCCGGCCTCCACGGCGAGACGGAACGAGTCCCCGGTATTCTCGTCGCGGCGCGACGAGCTGTGGCGCCAGAGCCGGGTATGGCCGCCGGCTGCGAGGATGACGGCGTCCGCGTGGATCACGCAGCGTGTTCCATCTTCGATGTCGAAGCCGTACGCGCCGAAGACCACGTTGTCGCGGACGAGCAATCTGGAGATGTAGGTCGTATCGAGGATCGGGACACCGAGCTGCACGGCACGGTTCATCAGCGTCCGCTGGATCTCCAGGCCGGTGTAGTCGCCGGCGAACGCGGTGCGGCGCCAGGTGTGCGCGCCGAAGAATCGCTGTGAGATTCTCCCGTCGTCCTCCCGGGCGAAGCGCATGCCCCAGCGCTCGAGGTCTCCAATGCCGCGCGCCGCGCCGCGCGTGACGATCTGCACGGTCAGCGGGTTGGCGAGCATGTAGCTCTCGGCGATCGTATCGGCCGCGTGCTGCTGCCAACTATCCTCAGGATCCATGGTCGCGAGAGCGGCGTTTATTCCGCCAGCGGCAAGCGAGGTGTGCGCGTCCGCCCTCGCCCGCTTGCTCGTCACGATCACGTCGACCCCGCGCTCGGCCAGCTCGATCGCGGCTCGGAGACCGGATCCACCTGCTCCGATCACGAGAACCGAAGTCGCGATGCGGCGTTCAGAGTAGCTCACGGTGATCCTCCATCCGCGCCGCGCAGAGCGCGGCAGGCAGCGTGAGAGTGAAGCAGCTTCCCAACCCGGGCGCGCTGCGCAGAGTGATATCGCCACCGAGCAACCGCGCCAGCCGGCGACTGATTGGCAGACCGAGTCCCGTACCGCCGGGCGTGGTGCCGAGCTGCACGAAGTCCTCGAAGACGCGCTCGTGGTCTTCCTTCTCGATACCTGGCCCGGTGTCCATCACGTGTATCGCGATGCATCGTGGGCGTTCTTCGAGCTCGATGCTGACTCCGCCGCGTTCGGTGAACTTGACCGCGTTCGACACGAGGTTGAGCACGATCTGCCACAACCGCCGGCGATCGCTGCGCACCTCGGGGATCCGCGCGGCACGCAGATGCAAAACCAGCCGCTTTTCCAGCGCGCGCGGCTCCACCGACGCCATGACATCACGCAGGAGCGGTTCCAGCGCGACGTTCTCGAGCGAGAGCGCCACCATTCCGGCATCCAGCTTGCCGAGTTCCAGAATGTCGTCCACGAGCTCGCGCAACTGCTGCGCGTTGCGCGAGATCCTCTCCACCATGTCGGCGGCGGGTGGTGGAAGGATGCCGCCCGCGCCATCGCTCAGCAGCGCGGCGTAACCGAGTACTGCGTGGATGGGCGTGCGCAGTTCGTGCGACATCTGCGCGAGGGAAGGCCTCCATCCAGCCGAGTCGATCTTCTTCCGTTCGGGTTCATCCGACATCCGAGTAGCCGGAGTGATGAGCCCGCGCGGATGACGCGCGTCCCGAAACGGGGCGCGCGTCGTCTGAATATCCGCGTTCATGGAAGTGGCGGCTGGATCTGCCCGTCCATGACCATTCCCGACGCGGCGGAGCGGCCGCGCTTCGCGGGGGGCGAGTCGGCTGCACGTTCGGAAGCGGCAGCCGCCTTCGCCACGGCAGCACGCTCGAGCCACGTCCGCAGCGTGGTCTCGCCGATCCTGGCGCCGTCGCCTGGAAGGAGCGAACGCTCCTCGAGCAACGTGCCGAAGTACCGGGCCTTCGGATCCGCCACCACGACGCGCGGATCCTTGCGTGCCGCCAGCGCGCGGCGGACGATCTCGTCGAAGCGGAACTCCTCAGGCCCCGCCACTTCCACCACGCCGTTCAGCGGCGTGTCCACCGCGACCCTGCCGACCGCGCTCGCCACATCGTCGGCAGCCATCGGCTGGTAGAGCACGGGCGGGATGCGCACGGTGTTCCCTTCGGTCGCGGAATCGGCGATGCGCATGGTGAACTCGAAGAACTGCGTCGCGTGGACAATCGAGTACGGGATCTTCGAGCTCGCGATGAGCTTCTCCTGCGCCGCCTTTGCGCGCATGTAGCCGCTATCGGGAAGCCGCTCGCTCCCCACCACCGACAGCGCCACGTGATGGCCGACGCCGGCAGCCGCCTCGGCAGCGAGGATGTTGCGCGTGGAGGTCTGGAAGAACTCCATCACCGCCGCGTCCTCGAACGACGGCGAGTTCGACACATCCACCACCACGTCGGCTCCGGCCACGACCTGCGCGAGCCCCTCGCCGGTGATGGTGTTCACTCCGGTATCGGGCGATGCGGGCACGGCCTCGTGCCCGTGTTCGCGCAGCTTCGCGACGAGTTTGGAGCCGATGAGCCCCGTCCCGCCTATTATCACGATCTTCATTGTCGTCCTCATTTATGTAGTGTTATCGAGAGTTGGTGTCGATTGATCGAGTCGTTCAGACGGCCGCAGTAGCCGCTGCACCTTCGCGGCGCGACGCCGTGACGCTCCGCAGGAACGCGAGCAGATCCCCGTTGAGCTGCTCCTGGTGCGTGGTCGTGATTCCGTGCGGCGCACCGGGGTAGTAGATGTCCTTCGCGCCCGGGATCAGCCGCGCCGACTTCACCGCCGAGTCGCGCACAGGCACGATCTGGTCATCCTCGCCGTGCAGCACGAGCGTGGGGACGTCGAACTTCTTCAGGTCCTCGGTGAAGTCGGTTTCGGAGAACGCCTTGACGCACTCGTACGCGTTCAGGAGGCCGGCCTGCATGCTGAGGCGCCAGAACTGGTCGAGAACGCCCTGCGAGACGTTCGCTCCCGGCCGGTTCGTGCCGTAGAACTGGATGGCGAACTCCTTGTAGAACTGCGCGCGATCGTCGTACAGGCTCTTGCGAAGGCCATCGAAGATCTCGAGCGGGATCCCCTCGGGGTTCGCATCGGTCTTCAGCATGAGCGGCGGCACCGCCGCGATCAGCACGGCTCCGGCCACACGAGCCGTTCCGTGGCGTCCGATGTAGCGCGCCACCTCGCCGCCGCCGGTGGAGTGGCCCACGAGCGTCACGTCACGGAGCTCGAGCGTCTCGATGACGGCGGCCAGATCGTCGGCATACGTGTCCATGTCGTTGCCGGTGGCGGTCTGCGTCGACCTGCCGTGGCCGCGCCGGTCGTGCGCGATGACGCGAAAGCCGTTCTGCGCCAGGAAGAGCATCTGCCCGTCCCACGCGTCGGAGTTCAGCGGCCAACCATGCGAGAATGCGACGGCGGGACCCTCGCCCCAGTCCTTGTAGTACAGCTCGGTGCCGTCTCTGGTAGTGATGGTACTCATGATGGTGCTCCTCGAGAAAAAGGTTGAACTGCGAGGAGCACTATTGCATCCGCCGGGGGCGGGTCGCGTCAGTAGGAGTCCCCAGTCTATTCCCC
>JBIQLU010000127.1:0-9516 GCA_044463985.1 Gemmatimonas aurantiaca
GGCTCTTTCGGCGTCACAGGCAATCAACCATGTCTCGTGGGCGTCCTCAACCCCACTGCACCATGGTTTCGCGCCCGGCAGGTATTCGCCCCCACACACTGAGCCAGCTCCCCCACTGTCGGGCGCCGGATGGAGGACATCCGTCCCAGCGGACATCTCGGGGGGAGACGGTTTCGGGAAGCAGAACCGTGTAGTCCGCGACACATTCGTCGGAGACGTTGTTCAGTACGAGAGCGTGGTCGGACGCTATCCGCACCTCGACCTGCTGCGACGCACGCGCCCACCGGGCGAGCTCCCCCACGGGTGGATTCCACAGCCGTCGGGAAGCGACCGCCTCCTCGATATTCTGCAGCGCCTCGATCCAGCTCGAGGAGAGAGACTCCGCACCGGGACCGCTGAATATCCCAGCGATGTATGGAAGTCGATTGAGCAGATACGAATGCGCGATGTGGAGTCCCCGCTCGTCGATCAGCCTCTCGATCGCCTCGCGAATGTAGGCGTCCTCCGTGTGCAGCACTTCCAGCGTGGCGAAGAGGAGTGTATCGTCCGGCTCCATCTGACTGAGCGACACCGCACGTTCCGGATATATAGTAGGGGCGAGGTCGAGTACGTCGTTGCGCGAGAACGGCATGCGATGGTCCGAGTCCGCCGCGGAGTTCGGCGCACCACGCGGAGGTGGTTGCGTGAGCACGGCCCACGGAATCCCGGCAGCCGAGCGGAACGCACTCTGGCCGGACTCGGTACCTTCCACGTAGCGGCGCCTCGCCGCCGAGAGCACACGACCCAACCTGCGCTGCACACTCCCGGTAGTCCGCTCGAGCAGCGCAGATCGGCCGTAGCGAGCCGCGACCAGATGATTGCCACGCAGCACGTGTTTCCCCATCTGCCACGCCAGTTTCGTCAGATCCGAGCTCGAAGGCGCCAGGAGATTCAGCGAGCCGATCGCGCTCGCAGGCGCATCGTGGTACGACCACAGGCAGTCGATTCCGCGCCCGCGCAATTCTCGGAGCAAACGATATTCGGGGTTCTCGGCTCCTCCCATCGAATAGCAGTAGTGGAGCGTCGAGCCGTGATCGATCCAGGTACGCGGCGAGAAGTCCGTGACTATCTTGTCGAGTGCAGCGAGAAAACGTGCGGGTTCCACGTTACCGCGCTCGTTGACTCCATGCGGCGCTATCTCGCTCCCATCGTCGCGCAGCCGCTCCACGAGCGCCCGGTATTCACGATCCTGGAGTGTGGGAGTAGGCGCGCGCGGGCCAGACCGGCTCTCGATCGTGAACACGCCTTTGGTGAAACGAAGGCCGCGCCCTAACCATCCTCGCCCGCCGCGTTCATTCCCGAGAAACACCCGGAACGACTCCACCGCATCGAAATCGCAGTGGTCCGTGATCGTAAGCGCCGCCTCAGCACCACCAGGAAAGCGACCCGAGATGGCGGGTGTGGCCGATAGACTCGTGCGTTCCAAAAGAAGGAGCGGCACCGCTACCCGCCACGAAACCGCACGTGTTGGCGAAGCCGTGGATACGGCCCCCACACCTTCCGCGAACGACCACCGCGGATGCAGCGCCGCCACATCGAGCTCGATCTGGATTCCGAGCTTCCCGCGCCGCCACGCAAGTCGAACCGCGGGAGTTCCCTTGGCCCCGCGCAGCTCCATCACGCGCCCATCTGCAGCTCGCCAACGGAGGAGGAGCGGCGTCCACTCGCTCGACACGGCCACGCCTCGCAATTCGCGCCAGCAGAGGTACTGATCGATGATGTACGGCGGCTCTGGACAGCGCACATCCAGCGTTATCGCGCAACGACCGATGGACACCGGGCGCGATGCGGTGGCGCGCAAAGTAAGCGCCCGGCCTGCTGGCTGCGACTCCCACTCCCCAGGTTCGGCGATGGCCTCCAGCAGCATGTTGCCATCGGTGTAGTTCCACTCCCCCGCTCCCGTGTGCTTCCACGATCCCGGATACGGAGCTGGATTGTCACGTCCCGAGTATGTGAGAACCGGCTCGGAGAGACGAAGCAGAGTATCCCAAACGCCGCCGTCCGGCCCCAGCGCAGCACCGCGCGGAGCTCCCGTGGGCCGCGTCATTTCGCCTTCGATCGCCGATGCACTACACCTCGCTGCAAGCCAAGATTATGATGATGGGGTCAGACCCCCTCGTCATACTGGCGGAATCTGGAGAATTGTCAAGGACAGATTCGATCCAGCATCTGCTTTCTGCTTTCTGCCGCCTGCTCTCTCCCCCCTACCCCTCCTCCGCCCCGTAATAATCGTAGTAGTAATACCCGCCGTACTGCGGCACCTTGTGATCCGGGTCATTCAGCACAGCCCCCACCACCCGCGCCCCCACCGCCGCCAGTCGCGCTATCGCATCCTGCGCCGAGTCCCGCTGCGTCGCCCCCGCCCGCACCACGAGCAGCACGCCGTCCGCGCTGCGGCCCAGGATCATCGCGTCCGCAGCCACGTGCACCGGCGGCGTGTCCAGCAGCACCACGTCGAACCTCGCCTGCAGCGCTTCGAGCATCGCCTTCATTCGGGGCCCCCCGAGCAGCTCGCTCGGATTCGGCGGCAGCGCGCCCGCGGGTATGAACGTGAGCCCCTCAACGAGTGTGGGGTGCAGCACTTCCTCGAGCGATGCCTGCTCCATCATCGCCTGCGTGAGTCCCGGCTCGCGCGGCACCTTGAACACGTTGTGCAGTCGCGCCCTTCTCAGGTCGCAGTCCACCAGCGCCACGCTCATCCCCTGCTGCGCGAAGGTCACGGCGAGGTTCGCCGCCGTGGTGGTCTTCCCGTCCTGCGGGCTCGGACTCGTGATCACTATGGTGCGCAGCGACTGCACCGCCTGCGAGAATATCAGGCTGGTGCGCAGCGTTCTGAACGCCTCCGCTCCGGTGGACCGTATGTTCGTCGCCGAGACGAGCGCGGTGCCGTTGCCGTTCCGGTGGTGATGCCCGTTCTTCCCGCTCCCGATTCCTGGAATTGGGAGCCGGATGTTGCGCAGCGACAGCCGTCCCGCGCCGTTCTGCGGCAGGATCTGCGGGATGATCGCGAGCCCCGGCACGCGCAGCAGCGACTCGAGCTCGTCGCGCCGGCGGATCGACGTGTTCAGGTTCTCCTTCAGGAACGCCGCGCCCGAGCCCAGCATGAGCCCCACTATTATCCCGAGCGCGAGCTTGAACAGCGGCCCGCGTCCTATGGGACGCGCCGGCATCGGCGCCATGTCGATTATCTCGACCTGGCCCGCCTCCACCGCCTCGGCGATGCGCGCCTTCTGATATTCCTCGCGGAGCTGGTCGGCCACTTTGCGCGTGGCCTCCACCCGCTGCGTGAGCCGCGCCTCGGATGCCTGCGTCGCCGGCAGCGCCTGCAGCGCCTCGGCGTTCCGCGTCTTCAGTTCGTCGAGCGCGGCGATGCGCGCGTCGAGCGCGTCCACGTGGCTGCGCACCGCGCCCACCAGCCGCTGCTGGGTGGTGGCCACGAGCTGGTTCACCCGCTGCACGTCGGGGTTCGTCTCCGCGCTGCGCCAGGCGCCGGTGGTGAGCGAGTCGCGCTTCGACTCGTACGTCACGAGCTGCGTGTAGAGCTGCACCACTACGGGATTCTCGGCGACGCCGGGCGATGATACGAGCGCGTTCAGCCGCTCGCCGAGCGGCTTCCCATCGTCGTGCTCGAGCTGCGAGAGGAGCGAACGGTACATCGTACGATCCGCATTCAGCTCGCCGCGGCGCATGTCGAGGTCCATGAGACCGGTCTGCTCGGCGGCGATCTTCTGCTCGGAGCCGTACACCTGCTTCGTGCTGGCGAAGTCGCTGAGCGCCTGCTGCGCCGCGGCGAGTATGGAGTCGGTCTCCTCGAGCTGCTCCTGCACGAACTCGCGGCGCCTGCGCGACTGCTGCTGCGTGTTGTACGCGTTCGTGCGCTGGAATACCGAGACGGCGGTGTTCACCACCTCGCGCGCGATCGCCGGCGAGGTCGCGCTGTACGACACGTCTATCACGTCCGTGTTCTTCCGCGCCTGCGCGTCGAGCGACGCCATCAGTCCATCGATCGCATTGTTCAGCGATGTGACATACAGAGTCCCGTTGCGTCGCTGCGGGCGATCGGCGAGCGTGAACGCCACTCCACCCACCTTCACCGGTACTCCATAAGAGGCGCGCAGCGACGTACCGCTCGAGCCGTGGCGCACCACGTAGCCGCTGTCGGCGAAGTCGAAGGAAAGCGTGTCGCGCGCTACTGTCGAATCGAGCGACACCTCGCTCAGCAGCGTGGGCGAGAAGCCGTCGGTGAAGACGCGGGGGCCCAGGGGGTGTTGCTCGATCACGTCGTGGGCTACGCCGCGGCTCAGGAGCACCTGGATCTGCGAGAGGACGGGGTCCGTCCACATGCTGCCGCCCATCCCACTGGCGATCGGGTTGTCGAGTCCCGCGGTCATCGCGGCGCGCACGTCGGCTATCCGGATGACGGCGTTGGCGCGATAGACGGGGTTCGCGCGGTAGGCGAGCCAGCCGGCGAGTGCGGCGACCACGAAGGTCACGCCGAGCACCAGCTTGAGGTGCCGGCGGAGCACGCCGAGCACGTCGCGCAGATCGATCACATCCTCGGCATCGCGCTCGTCGGCCGCCAGCGGAACGCCGGCGGCGGTGCCCACACGTGGGGCGGGGAGCGCGTTTCCGGGGTTGGGCCCCGGGGGGAGCAGATCGGACATCCTTCTCTTGTGTCAGGTGGCGCTGCGGGACAGGCCCTCTCGCGTGGCGCGGATGGCGCGCATCGGCGGTGCGCAGCGCGCACCGCCACTCGCAAGACGCTCGTAGCCGATGAAGATAACTACATCGTGGCCGTTCAGGCCAACTGGCGCAGGCTTCCGGCGCTGGGGGTGGGGAAGCGGCGGGGCGAAGACATGCGGTGCACCGATCGTACGACATCGCACACTCGCTCCAGCTCCGCCTCGGTGAGGCTGGACCCGGAGGGGAGGCAGAGGCCGCGCGCGAAGAGGTCCTCGGACACCGAGCCGCCCACCACGGGGAAGGAGCGGAACACGGGCTGGAGGTGCATCGGCTTCCAGACCGGACGTGCTTCGATGTCGGACGTTTCGAGCGCCTGGCGGAGCGTGCCGGTGCTGGCGCCGTACCCGGCCGGGTCGATCACGAGCGTGGTGAGCCAGCGGGTGTGGCGCCCCCAGGGGGCTTCGGGCTGGAACTCGAGGCCTGGGATGTCGCCCAGCGCCTCGACGTAGTACTCGAAGTTGCGGCGGCGCGCCCGCACGCGCTCCTCGAGCATGCGGAGCTGGCCGCGGCCGATGGCGGCGAGCACGTTGCTCATGCGGTAGTTGTAGCCGACCTCGCTGTGCTCGTAGTGCGGGGCGCGGTCGCGCGCCTGGGTCGCGAGCTTCAAGGCGCGCGCGGCGAGGAGCGCGTCTTCCGTTACCAGCATCCCGCCGCCGGAGGTGGTGATGATCTTGTTCCCGTTGAAGGAGAAGATCCCCATCCGTCCGAAGGTGCCGGGGTGCTTCCCCTCGTGGCTGGCGCCGAGCGCTTCGGCGGCGTCCTCGATGAGCGGGATGCCGTAGTGGCGGCAGACGTCGAGGATGGGCGAGAGGTTGGCGCACTGGCCGTATAGATGGACCAGCACCACCGCCTTCGGCAGCTTCCCGTCGTGCGCGCGCTTCGAGAGCTCCGACTCGAGGAGGTCGGGATCCATGTTCCACGACTCGCGCTCGCTGTCGACGAACACGGGAGTGGCGCCCACGTAGCGGATCGGGTTCACGGAGGCGGCGAAGGTGAGAGTGCTCACCAGCACATCGTCGCCGGGGCCCACGCCCGCTAGGTGCACCGCCAGGTGAAGCGCGGCGGTACCGGAGGAGAGAGCGACAGCCTGCGAGGAGCCCACGGTGCGGGCGAACTCCTTCTGGAACGCATCTACATGGGGTCCCAACGGAGCGATCCAGTTGGACTCGAAGACCTCGGCGATGAGGCTCTGCTCCATGGGCCCCATGTGCGGAGGCGAGAGGAAGATCCGTCCGTTGCTCGATCTAGTCGTCATTCAGAGAGCGAGTTCCGCGCTCGCCAGGCATCAAAGCGGTTTCGCCGGTACACCAGCCATCGTGGCCAGATCCGGCACATCCCTCGTCACCACCGCACCCGCCCCAATCACAACGTCGCATCCCACACTGACACCCGGCAGCAGAACCGCGCCCGCGCCGACGATGGAACGCGCACCAACGCGCACACCGCCGGTCAGAACCGAGCGGGGAGCAATATGCGCACCGTCCCCGATCGTACAGTCGTGTTCGATGATAGCGCCGGAGTTTACGATCACACCCTCGCCCACGCACGCAGCGGCATTGATCACCGCGAGAGGGAACACCACCGACCCGCGCCCGATGACCGACGAAGCGCTGATGACGGCGGAAGGATGGACGAGCGAAGAAATAGATACATTTGATGCGATACGCAAGGATGTGATGCGCGACACGTTGTCACCGATGCCAAACGCGATGGCAGTCGCTCCTTCGACGTCGGACAAAACGCCGCCATCCGAGAGGAGCGAGACGAGATCTGCCTCGCTGATGACGACCGAGCCACCGAGTGGTTCCACTATGGTGTGGAGCTTGGCGGGGTCGCGGTCGGCGAAACCTACGAGCGTGTGACCAGCCGCGCGCACGATGTCGGCCACGACTTTTCCGTGACCGCCGCCACCCCAGATTAGAAAGCGTTCATGTTTCATCGATAGAACCGATGCGGCGGGATGTTCGGCGGGAGCTGACCTATCATTACGCACAGATGGTCACGTTGCGTTGCCGCGAAACTTTTCCATCGTGGCGGAGCCCTGCTGGTTGATCCCTTCGCGACGAAAGACTTTCAACACGGTGAGGAGAAGGATGCGAGCATCGAGCGCGAGCGACATGCGATCGACGTACTCCACATCGAGCGCGAAGCGATCGTTCCAGCCCAATGCATTGCGTCCGTTGACCTGCGCCCATCCGGTGATGCCGGGTCGCACTTCGTGTCGGCGAGCCTGCCGGGGAGAATAGAGCGGAAGGTATTCCATCAATAACGGACGCGGCCCCACGAGACTCATGTCGCCGCGGAGCACGTTCCAGAGTTCCGGGAGCTCGTCGAGGCTCGTGCTGCGAAGAAAGCGGCCGAGCGGCGGAAGGCGGTCGGCATCGGGAAGCGGAGCGCCGTTGGCATCGTGCGCGTCGCGCATGGTGCGGAACTTCAGGATGGTGAACGGGCGCGTGTGGAGACCGGGTCGGGTCTGGCAGAAGAGGATGGGTGCGCCGAGCTTCGCGCGGATGAACAGCGCGAGGAGGATAAGGAGCGGCGAGATGACGACGAGGCCGACGGCTGCGGCTGTGAAGTCGATGGCGCGCTTCCAGGGTTTGTACGTCACTACGGAGGGTATGACTCTGAGGGGAGAGACGGATTAATCTTCCAACATACTCATTTGACGACCGATGCCATCGCACGTCGCTACCACCGCACCACACCATACTCGATGGTTCCCCGCGTTTCCATTCATGGCGATGGGCGGGATATCCATCATCGCCGGCGGACTCGTGGCCGCGGTGACGGCAATCGCGCCCACACGGCATGCTACGTGGGCGGCGGCGTATCTCGTGCTGGTGGTGGGCGTCGCCCAGCTCGGGATAGGTATGGGCCAGGCGCTGCTCGCACCGAAGACGCCATCATCGCGACTGATCACCGCCGAGCTCCTGACGTGGGACATCGGGAACGCGGGGGTGATAGCGGGAACGCTGCTGGGTCGAGTAGGGCTGGTGGATCTGGGCGGGGTACTGCTAGCGGTGTCGCTGGTGCTGTTTCTGCTCGGAGTGCGGGGGCACGCGGGGCAGAAGCGGTGGCTGTTGTACGGCTACCGGCTGCTCATCGCCATCGTGCTGGTCAGCATCCCGATAGGGCTGACGATCTCGCGGAGCGCGCATCATTAACGCGCGTCACGGCTCGTAGATCTGCTTGGGTTCCTTTCCTTTGAATGGAAGCAGGAACCCTGATCCCGGGCGAGAGTCGCTGGCGATTTTGACGATGATCGGAATCCAGCGAACCAACTCCGTCGCTTGAACCCAGTACTTTCGACTCGACCAGCCGTCACCGAAAAAGAACGCCGTCAATCCTGATTCGTGCCACGCCGCTCGCTCGATTTTGCCGCGAGTTATTCGTGTGTCGCCCGAAATGATGACCCAACCTTCAGACCGTAGAGCAAGCATCCATTCCTCGTCCGGCGTATTGCGCGCGAAACGATCACTCAGGTGAATGACCTCGATGCCCTGAGCTCGTGCGAGCTCGGACACGGCGCGGGCCAGAGCGACGGATACACAGTTATCGAAGAAGAGTCGCACCTACGCGCGATGCGAGAGCTCGAACTCCACGGCTTCGGCAACTGATTCCGGATCGACATCGAAAAGAACCGCGGCGACCTCGACAGAGTCTTCCACTTCGGCCGATCGGGCGAGAACACTCGTCGGGACACCCTCCACATCCACGATCGGAGCGCCAAGAGCGCGACGTGGATCGATGACGATCCTGTTGCTCCCTGCCACCGGCCACCACCGCACTGGCTCGTCACGACTGTCAAACTCGATGGCACCATGGAGGTACCGCTCTATGATTCGCCGGAGTTCATACTGATTCCTGACGAGATCGAGCAGGACCTCGTCCCCCGTCTCGCTGACGAACTCGGCCAGGATAGTCCGTCCGTCGGTACTGAAGCGCCTGCTCGAGAACGGATGTGAGATGCCCAGGATGTCAGCAGCTCGCTTCGACGCGATTCGAATGGCCGGCCAGCTCACGCCACTCTCGCGGAACGCATTCAGGAACCGCACCTCGAGGAGATCGGCGAACGTGATGGCCGAGGGGCCCATCCCTTTGGGAATCTCGGTTGTGACGGCAGGGGGTGAGTAGCGACGCCTCCCTCGAGAGTCGAAGTAATAGCCCCTGGCCCACCGCCTGATGCGGCGAATTGGCACACCCGTAAGGCGGTGCGCTTCGCGCATCGAGTAGACACCTCGATTGATCAGTCGGAAGTCCTTCGCGGGCATGCGTTTGAGCTCCAAGGCCTTGGTCGGGCGCACCCTACGAAACGCCATTCGTATTCGGTGCCGTTATTACACGTAAAGATACGTGGAGGCCAGCGTCAAGCACCATCATAGTGCCGCAGTGCGACTCAATTCGGCTCAGCGCCATCGCGCCAGAATCGAAAGCGTTCCAGCGTCGGCGCGAGCGTGGCGTCGAGGTAATACCGCTCCAACTAAGTGAATCGCGTGTCCTCTCTCGAGATACTCGATCTCGAAGGGCGGCACCGCCACGACGTGAGCGTTCAGAGAGGTAAGCGCGGCACGCAGCCGATCGAGATTGTCGCGGCTCGCGAGGACGGCCAGATCCGTATCCCTGCTAAACTCCGCGCCTCCGTACAGAATGCACGCCTGCCCGCCCATCAGCAGATGCCGCACGCCATGTTCCCGCATCGAAGAAAGGACTGTGCGAATCGGGCTCGGCACTCAG
>JBIQLU010000128.1:0-5781 GCA_044463985.1 Gemmatimonas aurantiaca
GCCCGGGGGATAAACGCGGGACCGCCGGGGGCAGGGTACTTAAAGTGGAGGAGCCGGCAGAAAACCTGCCCGCACCTCTACTTGAAGTACCTGACCCCGGCTACTTCCCCTCCGCCGCGCGGTAGATCATCTCGGAAAGACGCTGTACCGCGAGCTGGTCGGTGGGCGGCTCGTAGGCTGCGTCGTCCGTCACCATCGCCAGGAAGTGCGCGAGCTCCGCGCGATACGACTGCATGAACGCGCTCTCGCGCGCCGCGGCGCCGCGTGGGGTGACGTCCGTGGCGCGGCCGTTCAGCTCCTTGACCACGTGAAGCGGCGAAAGCTGAGCGCTGCCTCGTGAAGCGAGAACGTCGAACCACCAGCGATCCTCTCGGTCCACGTAGTCCCAGTTGAAGTCCAGGGTGAGCGTCATGCCGCCGGTGAATTCCACGAGCGCGGTCAACGACTCCTCCACGGCGCTCGCGCCGCGCGCGCGCTCCATGTGCGCGCACACGCGCGTCGGCTCGGGGAAATCGGCGAGCCAGAGCGCAAGATCGAGCAGCGGGAGGCCGTGCTCGGTGAAGACGCCGCCGCCCGCCTCGGCACGGCGGTAGCGCCACCCTTCCGGGGTGCGCCGCTGCTGGAAGTGACCCGCCCGTAGTCCCTGCAGCTTTCCCAGCTCGCCGCCGCGGAGGAACGCACTCAGCGCCTGCACATCGGCGCGGAAGCGGTGGTTGTTCCCGACCGCCACCTTGCGGCCCGCGCGCTCGGCCGCGGCGATGATGCGTTCCACGCCGCGCGTGCTGAGGGCCAGCGGCCGTTCGCACAGGACGTGAAGCCCGGCGTGAAGCGCGGCCAGCACGTGTGGCTCGTGAAGGTGGTTCGGCGTGCAGACGATCACCGCGTCCATGTCGGGAATGGCGAGGAGATCCTCGATGTCCGTCACCACATCCCGCACTCCGAAACGCTCGGCGAGCGCCCGCGCCTTCGGTCGATCGTTGTCACAGAGCGCCGCGAGCTGTACGCCGCGCAGGCGCGCCAGAGATGGAAGATGCGCCACCTGCGCGATGGCGCCGGCGCCGACCACTCCGATTCGTACTGAAGATGTCATCTCGCTCGCCTGGAAAGTGCTCGGGTCGACCGAACTCCCCGTGCTTCAGTCGGCCGCCATCATGGTGACGACCGTGCCTGGATAGTAGGTACGCAGGATCTGGCGGAAGTCCTGACCGGCGCGCGCGCGGCCGATCGCTCCCCACTGGCACATCCCGATCCCGTGGCCGTACCCGGAGCCGGTCACGAGGAGACCGCTCAATCTGCCGCGGGCGCCCCCCTCGTGCTTCTCCTCCACGGAAAAATACGTGCTGTTGAGGATCTCACCACTGCTGGAGCGGAGAACGAAGCGGATGTCGTTCTCGCGGAGAGTGTAGCGTCCGCGATCCGTGGCGATGACCAGGTCGCGCACGCGCCCGGTGGGCGTGCGCGACGCCACCTTCACCGACACCGGCCGACCCGGCCCACCGCGCGGCACGGACGAAGCGTAGTTGCGGAGGTAGCGATCGAGCACGGTTCGCAGCGCGTGCTCGCTGAAGTCGCGCGTCCAGCGGAAACGCGGCGAGATGTCGCAGTAGTATCTGTCGGTGCCGGGGATCCTGTCGCTCACCGGCACCAGGTACGGTTCGTCGCCGGAGCGCGGCCACACCTCGCTGGCGCGCGAAGTGGTTCCACCGCACGTCGAATGGTACGGAGCGTTCACTACCACGCCGCGATAGGTCAGAACCAGCCCGACTGTGGATGCCACCGCGGCATCGCTGATCGGCGTCTCCGCACGCACGCCGCCGTAGACCTGATCCATGACGGTGGCGACCATGTCGTAGAGGCGGGTGGCGGAGGGTGCGAGGTGCGTGTACGCGTAGCTGCGCGCGGCCACCGCCTGCGCCTCCACCGCCGCGCGCTCCGACTCGGCGCGGTTGCCGATCTCGAGCGGCACCACACCGCGCAGGTAGTTCTCGAGCGCGAGCCGATTCACGGCCGTCACGCCCGAGCCATCCGCGAAGAGCCACACCTCCCCTCTGTAGCTCTTGCCGTTCACGGTGATGAACGTGCCGCTCGAGCCCGCACGCGCAACGAACGGCGCGGGCCTGAGCGCCATCACGGTGCCGTCGTCGCCCACGGCGTGCAGCGCTCCACCGCGCGCCTCCACCGCCCACACCTCGCCCGCGGCTGCGCGCAGGAGCGTGCTCTCTCCGCCGCTGTCGTACAGGCGCCATTCGCCGGTACCGGAGATCGCGACCCTGCGATCGCCCGTGGCCAGCGCGATCCGAACCGGCTGTCCGATGTCCAGCGAGACATCGGGCGCGGGCGCCACTTCATCGATCGACCACGGCGGCGGCTCCTTCCCCGCGTGGCTCGAGGTGTCGCGCAGGATCACCGGCGCCTCGGGAAGACCTCCCCGCGTGCCCGTGCTGCACGCGCTCGCGGCGACGACCACGCTCGCCGCGACAGCGAAGCGGCGCCTCACCCTAGCCTCGAACCGCACGCAACGCATCCTCGATCCGCTGCAGCGCATCGTCGACGATGTCGTCCGAATGTGCCGCCGACATGAACGCGGCCTCGAACGGCGAAGGCGCGAGGTACACACCGCGCTCGAGCACCGCGTGAAAGAAGCGGCGGAACAGCTCCGCATCCGAGCGCTTCGCGCCGGCGAAGTCGCGTACCGGCTCCGCGCTGAAGAAGTAGCCCCACATGCTACCCGCCGACTCGGCGACGAGCGGCACGCCGGCGCGCGCCGCCGCCTCGCGGAAGCCGAGCACCAGACGGACCGTGCGTCGCGCGATGCGCTCGTGCAGCTCCGGCGTGAGCGAGCGCAGCGTCGCGATCCCCGCAGCCATCGCCAGCGGATTTCCCGAGAGAGTGCCCGCCTGATACACCGGCCCCACCGGCGCCACGAGCTCCATGAGGTCGCGCCGGCCGCCGTACGCCGCCACGGGCAGACCGCCGCCGATCACCTTGCCGAGCGTGGTGAGATCGCTCGTGACGCCGCTGCGCTCGCGCGCACCACCGGGCGCCACGCGGAAGCCGGTCATCACCTCGTCGAAGATGAGCAGCGCTCCGAGCTCCGTCGCGAGCTCGCGCAGCGCAGGGAGGAAAGCCGGATCGGGCTGGATGAATCCCGCGTTCCCGACCACCGGTTCCACGATTATCGCCGCGAGTCTGTCCGCGTGCGCCTCGGCCAGGGCGCGTGCCGCAGCGGCATCGTTGTACGGCGCCGTGAGCGTCAGCTCCGCGAGAGCGGTGGGCACGCCCGGCGAATTCGGGAGGCCGAGCGTGGCGACGCCGGAGCCGGCCCGAACCAGGAAAGAGTCGGCGTGCCCATGGTAGCAGCCATCGAATTTCAGGATCGCGTCGCGCCGCGTGGCCGCACGTGCGAGCCGCACGGCGCTCATGGTGGCCTCCGTGCCGCTGGACACGAAGCGCAGCATCTCCACGTGCGGCATCCGCGCCGTCACGAGTTCGGCCAGCTCCACTTCCAGCTCGGTGGGCGCACCGAAGCTCGTGCCGCGCGCCATCGCGCTTGCCAGGGCATCGAGCACAGGCGGCGCAGCATGACCCAGCACGAGCGGACCCCACGAGAGCACGAAGTCGATGTAGTCGTTGTCGTCCACATCGCGGATCCACGCACCCTCGCCACTCTTCACGACGAAAGGCTCTCCACCCACACCGCGAAAGGCGCGAACCGGCGAACTCACTCCACCCGGCATCACCGCACGCGCGCGCTCCATGATGGCGCGCGATGCGTCGGAGCGTCGTGCGCGCTCGATCAACGCCCGAAGCTCCCGCTCACGACACCCGAGAGCACCGGGAGCGAGCGCGGTCGAGACGCGGCGGTCGCGGGCGCGGCCGGCTGGTGCAGCACCCGGTCGGTGCGCGCGGTGAAATCGTAGTCGTCCACCACGTCCAGTACCGTGCACTCCACGATCGCGCCCGCCGGCGCCTCGCCGTGCAGCCACGTGATGCCGTCGACGTCATCCGCCTGGCAGGCCAGGCGCGCCTGCGCCGGTCCTCCGTCTTCGCCGGGTCGGTCCACGATCGCGACCGTGCTTTGCCCGATGAACCGTTCGTAGCGCTCCGCAGTGATGGCGCGTTGCAGCTCGGTGAGACGCTCCAGACGCTCGCGCTTCACCATCTCCGGAACGTCATCCTCTAGCGAGGCCGCGCGCGTTCCCTCCTGCGGCGAGAAGGTGAAGGCGCCGACCCGGTCGAAGCGTACGTCCTCGAGGAGTTCGCAGAGGCGCCGGAAATCTTCTTCGGTCTCGCCGGGGAACCCCACGATGCACGTCGTTCGGATGGTGATCCCGTCGACTCTCTCACGCACGCGCGCCACCCGCTCGCGGATGGTGTGCGCGCGCTCCGGGCGCCGCATTCTCTGCAGCACGGCATCCGAACCGTGCTGGATCGGGATGTCCAGATACGGCACGATGCGCGGCTCGTGCGCCATGATCTCCAGGAGGCGCGGCGTGATCCCCGCCGAATACAGGTACAGCATCCTGATCCAGGGGATCGACGTATTCTCGAGGAGATGCTCGAGCAGCTCGGGGAGCGCTGTGCCGTCGCGGCGATCGCGCCCGTAGTGCGCGAGGTCCTGCGCCACGAGATTTATTTCGCGCGCACCCTGCAGCTCGAGGAGCTGCGCCTCGCGCACCACCTCATCCAGCGGGAAGGAGCGGTGCCGCCCGCGCATGAGAGGGATCGCGCAGAATGCGCATCCGTGATCGCACCCCTCGCTGATCTTGAGGTAGCGCACGTGCGGCAGATCCCCCGAGTAGATGCGCACGCCCGGGTGATCGAGAATCGGATCGGTGCTCCCCAGAACGCCGCGCTGCTCGAGCTCGGGAACCAGCCGGTCCACGTCCGAGGTGCCGAGGAAGAGATCGACCTCGGGCAGCTCGGCGGCCAGCTCCGCGCGGTGTCGCTCCACCATGCAGCCGAGCGCGACGACCGCCTGGCAGGAGCCGGATTCCTTGAGCCTCCCCGCGCGCACTATCGCGTCGATCGACTCCTGCTTCGCTGCATCTATGAAGCCGCAGGTATTGATGACGATGACATCGGCTTCCTCGAGATCGCTCACCGGCATGGCGCCCGAAAGCGCGAGGCGCGCGAGATAGCGCTCGCTGTCGACGGTGTTCTTGTCGCAGCCGAGCGTGATGAATCCCACCTTCACGGGTACCGACTCATTGGGAGTTGAGAGAGAGCGGCGGCGTGGCCGCTAGCGATAGTTGCCGAAGGTCAGCTCGACGCCGAAGTCGCGTGAGCGGAGAAGCGCGATCGCTTCCTGCAGGTCATCCCTCGATGGTGAGCTCACGCGCACCTGATCGCCCTGGATCGCCGCCTGCACCTTTTTCAGCTTCGCTTCCTTGATCGCGGCGGCCACCTTGCGCGCGGTGTCGGAATCGAGCGCGGTCTTGAGCTTGATCTCGCGCCGCACGGTATCGCCGCCCGCCGGCTTCACCTCGCCGAGCTCCAGATTCTTCACCGGCACTCCCCGCTTGATCATCTTCGCCTGCAGCACGTCGAACAGTGCGCGCATCCTGTAGTCGTCATCCGCCACCAGGACGATCATGTTCTCGGCGCGCTTGAAGTCGATGCTGACCTTCGACCCCTTGAAGTCGTAGCGCTGCGCGATCTCCTTCTGCGCCTGGTTCACCGCGTTGTCGACCTCCTGGAGGTCGACGCCGGTGGATACGTCGAATGAGTTCGTTTGAGCCATGGATGAATTCGAGAAAGGAAGCAGAAAGCAGAAAGCAG
>JBIQLU010000128.1:5881-9342 GCA_044463985.1 Gemmatimonas aurantiaca
CGCCTCAGCCCAGGAACGACTCCAGCGCTCGCGCGCGCGAGACGTGGCGCAGGCGGGAGAGAGCCTTTTCCTTGATCTGGCGGACGCGCTCGCGGGTGATGCCCAGGAGGGAGCCGATCTGTTCCAGCGTCATTGGCTCTTCGCCGTCGAGACCGAAGTAGAGGCGTAGAATCCTCGCCTCGCGCTCCTTGAGCGAGGAGAGCGATTCCTCGATCGCCTCGGTCAGCGCCTTCTCGAACGTCTGCTCGTCGGGCGTGGGGTTGAGGTTGTCCGGAAGGTAGTCGAGGAGACGATTGTCTTCACCGGGCGCGAGAGGGGCGTCGAGCGAGAGGTGCGTCTGCGAGATGGAGATGGTTTTCGCCACCTCGTCCTCGCTGATGTCCATCTCCTCGGCGATCTCCTCGTGCGTCGGTTCGCGACCGAGTTCCTGCAGCAGCGCGCTGGCGCGCTTTCCGATCCTGTGCAGAGTGCCGGCGCGGTTGAGCGGGACGCGCACTATGCGCGACTGTTCGGCGAGCGCCTGGAGAATGGCCTGGCGAATCCACCATACGGCGTAGGAGATGAACTTGATCCCCTTCGTCTCGTCGAATTTGTGCGCAGCGCGAATGAGTCCGAGGTTTCCCTCGTTGATCAGGTCGGCGAGCGCCACGCCCTGGTTCTGATACTTCTTCGCCACGGAAACCACGAAGCGCAGGTTGGAGCGCACCAGCTTGTCCAGAGCGTCGAGATCTCCCTGGCGGATCCGCTGCGCCAGCCGTGCTTCCTCGTCGCGCCCGATCAATGGGTAGACGCTGATGTCGCGGAGGTACTGGTCCAGCGAGCCCTCATCGTACGACGACTTCTTGTGCGTGGTCACTGCCATGCGGAAGGCGGCTCCTGCGAACGGACGACTCTGCCGCGCGGCATCGCGCGGCACGGGAACGGACCCGACCGAAGGTCGGATGCGGCGTTGGGAGTCAGTGGATGTGGGTCCCCAGGCGGGCCCAGCGCACGTCGGTCATCCACGGATAATCGTGCGATGCGTCGTGCCGATAGCTGTAGTACACGATCAACGGCTGGCCGGTGACGAGGGAGTCCGGCACGAAACCCCAGTAGCGGCTGTCGTATGAATTGTCACGGTTGTCGCCGAGCACGAAATAGCTTCCTTCCGGGACGACCAACGGACCCCAGTTGTTACGCGAAGGATGCCCACCGTCGCTCGCCTCGGCGCCCTTCACGAGGAAGTCGCGCTGCCAGCGGAACTCCTCGCCTGCAGGGTCGGTATTCGGTTCGGTGCGCACCACGTACTCCTCCTGCTGGAGGCGACCATCGAGATACACTCGACCGCCGCGCATCTCCACCGTGTCGCCGGGCAGTCCGATGAGCCGCTTCACGAAATTCTTGCTGGGATCGCGCGGCCACTTGAAAACTATCACGTCGCCGCGATCGGGGTGGCGAAATGCAGGAAGGTGCTTGCTCGTGAACGGGATCTCGGCGCCGTAGACCGCCTTGTTCACGAGGAGGAAGTCGCCCACCAGCAGCGTGTTCTCCATGCTCCCGGTGGGAATCTTGAACGCCTCGATCACGAAGGTCTTCAATCCGAAGAAGAGCGCCGCGACGGCGACGACTGCGCGCACGTAGCTCCAGAAGACCTGCGCCCGCCAGTCCGTCCGGTTGGTGGCGCGCAATGCTTCCGCGCGCCGTTCTTCCGAAACGGTCCGGATGGTGGCGGGGATTTCGGCGGAGACGCGATCGTTCATGTACTGCTCTGCCGGGCGTCGACGTGATGCTCGTGACGATGGTGCTGCTCCATCCCTGCGCGCGGTGATGATCGCACCGCCACCGCACAGGGCGCTCGTTCAATTAAGTAAGACGCGTGGGAAGCCAGATGCAAGAGTGAGCAGCCGGCCGCCAACGCCGGCTGCTCCGCACCCTTCAGTCGGGCGTGCCCAGGTAGTTGTCGATCTGCGCCTTCTGAAGCTGGCCGGAGAAATCGACGTAGCCCACCTTCGTCTCGGAGTAGAACTCGTACACCTCCCAGCCCCCCTCGCGGTGGCCGTTGCCGGTCTGCTTCACACCTCCGAACGGGAGGTGCGCCTCGGCACCGATGGTGGGCGCGTTCACGTAGGTGATTCCGTTGTCCAGCTCCTCTAGCGCGCGGAACGCCGTATTCACGTTCTGCGTGTACACCGACGACGAGAGACCGTACTTCACGTCGTTGTTCACGGCGAAGGCCTCGTCCGCGTCCTTCACTCGTACCACCGAGAGAACCGGCCCGAAGATCTCCTCCTGCTCCAGCCGCGAACCCGCCTTCACGCGGGCGAAGATGGACGGCTCGAAGAAGTACCCGCCGTCCAGCCCCTTCCCCTTCGCGCGGCGTCCGCCGCAGAGCAGGTCGGCGCCTTCCTGCTGGCCGACGTCGATGTAACGCTCGGTCTTCTCCACGGCCGCGGCATTGATCATCGGTCCCACGTCGGTGCCATCCTTGCGACCGTCGCCGAGCTGGAGAGCGCGCACGCGCTCCACGAGTCGGCTCAGGAATTCATCGTGGATCCCCGACTGGAGGATCAGCCGGCTCGTGGCCGTACAACGCTGGCCCGTGGTGCCGAACGCGCCCCAGAGCACACCCTCGAGCGCGAGGTCGAGATCCGCATCGTCCATCACGATCTGCGCGTTCTTCCCGCCCATCTCCAGCGAAAGCCGCTTGTGCATCCGCCCGCAGATCGCGCCCACGATGCTACCCGTCTCGGTGGATCCGGTGAACGAAACGAGCGGCACCTTCGGATGCTCGACGATCGCGGCACCGACTTCCTCGCCGAAGCCGTGCACGAGCTGAATCACCTCGGGAGGGAGCCCCGCCTCGAGCATGATCTCGACGAGCACCGTCGCGGTGTGCGGCACATCCTCAGCCGGCTTGAAGACCACGGAATTTCCGCAGGCGAGCGCCGGGAACATTTTCCACGTGGGAATCGCCATCGGGAAGTTGAACGGCGTCACGAGCCCGGCCACGCCGATGGGACGCCTGTAGCTCATCGCCCACTTCTTCCGCAGCTCGCTCGGTACGGTGTGTCCGAACAGGCGGCGTCCTTCGGCACCGGCGTAGTATGCCGTGTCGATTCCTTCCTGTACGTCGCCGCGCGTCTCGTTGAGCGGCTTCCCCATCTCGCGTGTCATGAGGTCCGCGATCTCATCCTTGCGGCGCACCATGATGTCGCCCGCCTTCCGGATCACGTCTCCACGCGCCGGCGCCGGCGTCCGCCGCCAGATCTCGAAACCGCGTTGCGCCGACTCGATCGCGCGCTCCGCGTCCCCTCTCCCCGACTTCGGAAAGCGCCCGATGATGTCCGACGTATCCGCCGGGTTGACGTTGTCGAAGTACTTGTCAGTCTCCGGCTCGGTCCACTTGCCAGCGATGAAGTTCTTGAATGTTTTCATGACGTTGCTATGGGTGGTCAGTATTGGTCCACCGGGAAAACTAGCCG
>JBIQLU010000129.1:0-9314 GCA_044463985.1 Gemmatimonas aurantiaca
AGCGATATGGTCGCGAGCACGAAGAGCGCGGGGACCACGGGGTAGAGCGGAACCCGGAAGGGCGGGTCGTAGTCGGCGCGGCGGCGGAGCACGAAGAGGGAGGCGACGCTCAGCGCGAGGAACGGGACGATCCCTATCACGAACGCGTCGGCGAGCTGCTCGAAGTCGCGCACGAGCACGAACCCGATTCCCAGCGCGGCCACGAGCAGGATCGCGACGTACGGCGTCTGATGCTTCGGATGAACCGACGCGACCTTCTTGAAGAAGAGTCCCTCGTCCGCCATGGCGAAGAAGATGCGCGGCGACGTGAGCACCGAACCGTTGAGCGTTCCGAACGTCGACAGCATCACCGTCGACGCCACGAAGATCACGCCAGGCGTCCCCATGATCCGTTCGGCGGCGGCGGCCGCCACGAGCGGCGAGTGGCGGATGGTCTCCACGGGAAGCACCGCGAGATACGCCAGATTCGCCAGCAGGTAGATCACCACCACGGCGAGCGTGCCGGCCACGATCGCCCACGGAAGGTTGCGGCGCGCGTTCTTCACCTCGCCGCCAACGAAGGTCACGTCCTCCCAGCCATCGTAAGCCCAGAGCACCGACACCAGCGCGAGCCCGAACGCCGTCATGCTGAAGCTTCCCGCCGGCGCGGCGGGCGTGAAGTGACCACCGGTGTGCGGGAGGCCGATCGCGAAGGCGAGGATGATTATGAAGAGGAGCGCGCCGTACTTCCCGATGGTGGTGACGTTCTGGACGAGCGAGCCCCAGCGGAGTCCCACGTAGTTGAAGACCGACACCACGAAGATCGCGACTGCGGCAACGAGGTGCACGTACCAGTCGTATGGCGCGACGCTGGGATCGTAGCCGAGCACACGGAGCAGATACTCGGCGAAGGTGGTGGCGATCGCACCGAGCGCCGCAGCGCGGATCACGACGAGCTCGGCCCAGCCGAACAGGAAGGCGGTGAGCCTTCCCCACCCCTCGCGCAGATAGACGAAGATGCCGCCCGTATGCGGAAAGGCGCCCGCGACCTCCGCGAGCGAGAGCGCGCCGCAGAGTGCGAATAGGCCGCCCGCCACCCAGGCAATCATCAATGGGAGCGGCCCGGGGAGCCGATCGGCGATCCCGGCCGGCGAGCGGAAGATGCCGGACCCGATGGTGGAACCGACGAGGACGGCCGTCGTGCTGAGGAAGCCGAGCCGGCGGGGGAGCTTGGATTCGGGCATAGGGAGGGAGGCTGTGGCCGTGCATGGCACGGCCCGGGGACCTATGTCATTCCCGCGGAAGCGGGAATCCATGTGGCACGACCGGACATGGTTCCCCACTTTCGCGGGGACGACGGGCGGGCGCGAACTGCGAGTAGTACAACCTACGGCCCCGCACGCAATGGGGCGAGTGCGGATCCTTCAGTCGGCTCCGACAGGCCGCGGAGCGGCCGCGATCGGCTCGTCCGGAAACTGGCCGCGGTACAATCTGGCGTATATCCCGCCCTCGGCCAACAGTTCCGCGTGAGTCCCCGTCTCCACGATCCGACCGTACTCGAGCACGATCACGCGATCCGCGCGCCGAACGGTGCTGAGGCGATGCGCGATTATGAGAGTCGAACGCCCACGCAGGAGATCCTCCATCGCCTCCCCCACCAGCCGCTCGCTCTCGCTGTCCAGGTTGGAGGTGGCCTCGTCGAGAACCACCAGCGCAGGATTCTTCAGGAAGACGCGGGCGATCGCGATGCGCTGCCGCTGGCCGCCGGAGAGCTTCACGCCGCGCTCGCCCACGCGCGTCTGCATTCCATCCGGAAGGCGCTCGATGAACTCGAGCGTGTGCGCGGCGCGCGCGGCGGCGTGCACGTCGGCGTCGCTGGCGTCGGGTCGCGCGTAGGCGATGTTGTCACGCACCGTGCCGCTGAAGAGCGATGGCTCCTGCGGCACGATGCCGATCGCGCTGCGGAGATCGAAGAGCGACAGCCCGCGGATGTCGTGGCCGTCGAGAGTGATCCGTCCCTCGTCCACGTCCCAGAAGCGCGGGATGAGCGACGCCACCGTAGTCTTCCCCGCGCCGGATGGACCGACGAGCGCCACGACTTCGCCCGGCGCGATCCTGAACGAGAGGTCGTGCAGCACATCCGGCAGCTCCGGACCGTAGCGGAAGCTCACCCCGTCGAACACCACGTCGCCGCGCACCGGCTTCACGAGCGGCTGCGGGTGCGCGGGGTCTTCGACCGTAGGCTGCGTGCCGAGCAGCTCGAACACTCTGCGCGCGGCGCCGATCGCCTCCTGGTAGCTGCCGAAGAGCGATGCGAGCGATCCCACGGCCGCGGCCACGAAGATGGCGTAGAGGAGGAACGCCACGAGCGCGCCCGCCGTGAGCTGGTTCGAGAGCACCAGCCGCCCGCCCTGCCAGAGCACCGCGACCACGCCGCCGAAGGCGCAGAAGGTGATCACGCCGAAGAACATCCCGCGTATCCCGGCGCGTCGGATCGCGGCGTTCACCACGTCGCGGAGCTGCTCGCCGTATCTGCGAGACTCCTCGCCCTCGCGCGTGAAGCTCTGAACCGTGCGTATCTGGCCGAATGCTTCGTCGGCGGTTCCCATCGCGTCGGCGATGCGATCCTGAACGCCGGTGCTCGCACGCCGCAGCGAGCGGCCGAAGCCCCACGCCGCTCCCACCACCACCGGAACCACCGCGAGCGTGGTGACTGTGAGCTTCCAGTGCGTCATCGTGAGAAGCACGATCCCGCCGATCAGAAAGAGGAGCTGTCGCGACAGCTCCGTCATCTGATAGCTCATCACCGACTGCAGCAGCGTGACATCCGTGGCGAGGCGGCTCGTGAGCTCGCCGGAGCGGCGCTCGGTGAAGAAGCCGGGGGAGAGGCGAACGAGGTGCGAGAAGAGATCCTCGCGCAGCCGCGCTATCACCTTCTCGGCAACGGTGGTGAGGAGCTTCACCTGCACGTAGTTCAGCACGCCCTGCACCGCGAAGAGGGCGAGAAGGAAGATCGCGATGCGATTGAGCAGCCCCGCGCTCGCCTTCACGAAAGCGGCGTCGAGCAGGTAGCGCACGACCTGCGGGAAGGCCAGCGTGATGGCCCCGCTCAGTAGAAGCGCGAGCCCGCCGATGAACAGGTTCCCGGCGTAGGGGCGCATCCGCGCGAGGAGCGGCCGCAGCGCAGCGGGCGATGGGATTCCCCTGGCGCGTCCGTCGCCAGCCGAAGTGGTATTGGCTTCGCCGTGCCTGCTCGAGTCTGTCGTCTTCCCGCTCTCCCTGGCCGCCCCGTTCGATCCGCGGGTCACGCCGTGCGGCCTGCGAGCCATGCCTCGACTCCCTTGATCGAGACGCTCATGCGCCGGCGCTCATCGTACGCGCTCCTGAAGATCGCGAGTGCATCCGCGACGGGAAGTTCGCGCTCGTCAGGCGCGCTCGACCAGTTGTGCGTCGACCACTCGCGCACGTGCACCTTGCCGTTCGCCGGACGCGCGAGAAGGAGGAGCCGATCGGGCTTGCCGGCACCCGCTGAGATCAGCACGCCGAGCTCCGGTGCGGGAGACTCCGTCGCTGCAACTGCGGCAGGGCCCACCCCCGAAGCTCCTGCGGGCCCCTTCGTACCAGCCATCAACGTCCGATGCCTCTATCGATGGCCATGGCGAGGAAGAGGAGCGCGAGGTACAGGAGCGAGAACTTGTAGAGCTTCCACGCACTCGCCGTCCACTGCTCCTTCGTCATGATCTTGACGATCCCGGCGAAGAGGATGCAGCCGAGGACGGTGGCGGACACGAAGTAGATCAGTCCGAACGCGCCGAACGCCACGGGAAGGAGCGTGAGCGGCACGAGGATGAGCGTGTACCAGAGCATCTGCCACATCGTCTCGCGCTCGCCCCATACCAGCGGTGCCATCGGCACGCCGGCGCGGCCGTAGTCGTGCTGCTTGAGAAGCGCGAGCGCCCAGAAGTGCGGCGGCGTCCAGTAGAAGATGATCAGGAAGAGATAGATCGCCGTGAGATCGATGCGGCCGGTGACCGCGGCCCACCCCACGAGCGGCGGGAAGGCGCCGGCGGCGCCGCCGATCACGATGTTGTGCGGCGTGCGGCGCTTGAGCCAGCGCGTGTAGATGAACACGTAGAAGTAGAAACCGGCCAGCGCCAGCGCCGCGGTGAGTACGTTCACCGTGAAAGCGAAGAGCGCCGTGGCGGCGGTGGCGAGCATCACCCCGAACGCCAGCACCGCGCGCGGCTCCATCCGTCCGCTCGGGATGGGACGAAGCCGCGTGCGCGCCATCCGATCGTCGATGTCGCGATCGATGTACATGTTCACCGCGTTCGCGCCGCCGGCCATGAGATAGCCGCCGATCGTCACCAGTACCACGAGCATCAGACTCGGATGACCGGCCACGAACATCGGCGCCACCGTCGTCACGAGCAGAAGCGAGATGATGCGCGGCTTGGTCAGCATCACCAGGTCGTGCGCGAGCGACTCCGTTCGCGCACCTGTCACCGCAGCTCCAGTCATGGCCGTACTCCTCGGCTTGCCACCGCCGGTATGTCGCCCTTCCCGCCCCCCGCCCCCGCCCGGATGCCGCCGCCGCGCGGCGTCGACGCCGCGAGATCCGCCGGCGAGATGGGGCGTGCATCGAGCTCGCGCGCCGCCATGCGAGCGAGGTACGCGAGCGTGAAGATGCTGAGCCAGATGCCCACTCCGACCGCCTGGTGCAGCGAACGCAACTCCGGCGGCATGCGCATTCCGATCATGGCGCCAGCCACGAGTATCTGAAGGAAGACGAAGGCGAACGCGATGCGAGCCGTGCGCACCACGATCGGCGCCTCATGCTTCCGCGCGAACGAGATCATCAATCCAAGCACGTGAAAGAAAAGTAGAAACGCCACTATACGGTGCGTCATCTGCACGTGCTGCGCTGGCAGCGACAGCGGCGCTCCACAGAGCGGGAACGAGGGACATGCACCGGAAGCGCCCGGATACTTCGCCGTCATCCCGCCGAACATGAGCACTACGAGCGCGAGCCCCGCGGCGGCCATCGCGCCGCGCGCGGCTCGCGAAGTCCCCTTCTGGGTCAGCACGCTTCGCCCACCGAGACCTCCGCCACGGATCACCGCCGCGGCCAGCGCCGCAAGCAGCACGGCTGCGAGGAACCAGTGTACCAGCGTCGCCCACCACACGTTGCCGAGCCACACGGTGATCGCGCCAAAGAAAGCGGTCACCACCACCGTCGTGGCCGCGAGCGTCGCGGCGCGCAGCACGCCGCCACGACCGCCGACCGCCGGAAGCGCGCGCTTCGCGAACGCGGTGGCCGCCAGCGCGGCCACGGCCGTTATGAGCAGCGCCGCCAGGAGCCGGTGGGTCCACTCGATTATCAACGTCGGCTGGTCGAATGGGGGGAACCAGTGGCCGTAACACTTGGGCCAGTGGTCGCCGCATCCCATTCCCGAGCCGCTGATCCGCACGATCGCGCCGAACACGAGGTGTGTGAGCGCGATTCCGAGCGTGACGTAGGAGAGCCGCCGGAGTGAGGTCACTGGCTACCTGCTCGACGAAACGCGCTCGAGCACGAACGGCGCCGCATCGGACGCCGGAGTCGGTGGCGCATGGATCGCTCGCCACGTCATCACGAGCGCGAGTGCCAGGCCGACCGCCGGTATCACCGTCCAGGCGATCTCGATCGAGCGGCGGGGACGGGGTACGCCGGGACGCGCACCTCCACTCGGGACGTGGGTACCGAGCGTGGAACGGGCGATCGCTACCTGCGCGACGACGCAGCAGAGCACGGCGATCCAGAAAAGGATATCCACCAGACTACGAGCCAGAATTTTTCCGAAGAGAGCCCGCGCGGCCTGCCTAGTGCGGCGCGCGAGATTGCAGGTGAAAACTGACCGCCGCGGTAGGACGGGTCAACCCGGAAACAGGGAGCGGTACGCCTCTCAGAACCTTATATCCAGCTTACTGTCGTCGCCCGCCCGTACGTGCACTTCCCGCTCGCGCCTGCCGAGCCGCGGCTCCCACATCTCGAGGGTGTAGTCGCCCGGCGGCACCGAGTCGATGGTGAAGATTCCGTCGCGGTTCGTGACGGCGAAATACGGGTGGTCGAACACGCGGATCCACGCGCGCGACCACGGGTAGCGGTCGCTGCTCACGGCTACCAGTCCCTGGGCGGCCAGCGGCTTTTCCGTGGGCACGACCTGCCCCGCCTCCGTCTCGCGCACCGAGGCCACGGTATCGGCCCCGCGCAGGAAAGTCGCGCGGTGCGCCGAGCGGTCCGCGTTGCGCACGTTGAGCATCCCGCCCACGACCGCAGCCTGCACGCGCGGCTCGAGTGCACAATCGGTGTTCGTGAGCTCGTAGCGACGCTCTATGGGAAGTGCCTTCCCCACTCTCGCATCGGAGAGCCAGACGAGCACGTCGGCCAGATAATCGCCCTGGCCGCCCACGAGCGCCACGGTTCTGCTGGAGCCGCAGAAGGAGCCCGCGCTGTCACTCGCCACGTACGTCGTGTCGCGCCGCGCGTCGGCTGCGATGCTCACCCGCCCCACTATCGTGCCGTGCTCGGCGACGTCGGCAACGCGATACGGTGGCAGCGGCGCCTCCTCGCTCGAGGCGCTGTCACCGCCGTCGTGCGCCGCGTCGCCCGCCGCGGCGCATGCGGAAGTCCCGAGCGAGAGCGTGAGAAGCGCGACCAGTGCGGCGACGGCGTTCCGCTTCGGACGGCGCTGGTAGACGATCACGCCCAGCGCGAGGATCGCGCAGCCCAGCAGCGACATCCGGAACGATTCGTAGAACGAGCTCGCGATCCCGGCCACGGCGGCGCACACGAAAAAGGCCGGGAGCAGCGGGTAGCCCGGCACACGGTACGGCCGCACGGCATCGGGCCTGCTGCGCCGGAGCGCGAACACGCTCGCCGCCCCGAGCCCGAAGAAGATCCAGTCGGCGAAGACGACGCCGCTCAGCAGCACGCCGATGTCGCCGCGCGAAAGAAAGAGCAGCGCGAGCGACCAGAGTGCCATGACGATGATGGCGACGTGCGGCGAGCCGTAGCGCGGGTGCACGCGACCCGCGGCCGCCAGAAAGAGACCGTCGCGCGACATCGCGTACACGATCCGTGAGTTTGCGAGGATCGTGACGTTCACGAATCCGAAGATCGACACCATCGCCGCGGCCGCGATGAAAGTCGCGCCCGCCGGTCCCAGCATTCGCGACGCGGAATCGGCCGCCACGGCCGTCGATGCCGCGAGCCCATCGCGCCCGAGTGCGCGCAGGTAGGCGGCATTCGCACCGAGGTAGCAGATGACCACTATCGCGATCCCGATGGCCAGAGCGCGCGGGATGTTGCGTCCGGGGTCGCGGATCTCCCCGGCCACCATGTTCATCTGCTGCCAGCCGCCGATGGTGAAAAGCACCGGTACGAACGCGGCGCCGAGCCCCGCGACGAGCGACGCGCGCGGTGGCGGAGCGTTGGGTACGGGGAGCGGCGAGGCGAGGCGGTTCCAGAGCACGAATGCGGCGAGTATCAGCGCTCCGAGCGCCGCCACCTTCGCCACCGTCATGATGTTCTGGACGATCGCGCCCGGTTTGACGCCGAAGTAGTTGATCAATGCGAGTATCGAGATCGTGATCGCGGCGACCGCGATTCGCCCGCCCACTGCATCGATCGACACGAAGTGCTCCACGTAGCCGGCGAATCCCATCGCCACCGCGGCCAGCGCGCCGGAAGCGATGAGGAGGAGCGACATCCAGCCGTACAGAAACGCCGGCAGTCCGCCGAACGCCTCACGGATGTAGACGTAGGCGCCGCCCGCCTCGGGAATCAGCGCCCCCAGCTCGGCGTACGTGAGCGCGCCGGCGAACGCCACGACGCCGCCGAACGCCCACACGGCGAGCACCCAGCCGGAGCTCGGCAGCGCCTGCGCCGTCTCCGAGGGTGTGAAGAAGATTCCGCTGCCGATGATCCCGCCCACCACGAGCATCGCGGCGGAGAACACGCCCAGCTCGCGGCGGAGCGCGGTGGCAGGCTGCGCCACGCCTTCTCCGGAAGGCACCGGCGTCAGACCAGGATCAGGTCGCGCTGGTACTCGCGCGGGGTGATCAGCACGCCATCGGTGTCTATGTACGCATTGACCTCGGTGCGCATGCCGATGTCACCGGCGATGTAGATGCCAGGCTCGATCGAGAAGCCGACGCCGGGGATCAGCAGCCGCTCTTCGCGCGTCTCGAAGTTGTCGATGTGCGGGCCCGAGCCGTGGAGCTGACGCGGGTCGATCGAATGGCCAGTGCGATGCGTGAAGTACGCTCCGAAGCCGCGTTCGGTGATCACGTTCCGTGCGGCATCGTCCACGTCGCCGCCGCGCAGCGGCTCGCCGCTGCCTATCGTGTCGCGCAGCAGCGCGATGGCCGCATCACGCGCATCGCGTATCGCTTCCCATACGCGCGTCGCCTTCTCGCTCGGCTCGCCGAGCACGCCCATCCAGGTCTGGTCCGCGTACACGCCGTTCGGTTCCTTCGCCCAGAGGTCGATGAGAAGAACGTCGCCGCGCTCGATGCTGCGCGGCCGCTTGGAAGAAGGCGAGTAGTGCGGATCGGCGGCGTTGGCACCGGCGCCGACGATCGCCGGATGGTCGAACTCGAGCCCGGCCTCGGTGAAGCGCCGCGAGATCCACTCCTGCAACTCGTCCTCGCGGATCGGCGAGCCTTCCTTCGAGCGCGAGCCGGCGAGTGCCATCCCCTCGCGCGCCACGTTCGCGACGATCTCGGCGGCGCGTTCGTGCGAGGCGAGCTGCTCCCGGGACCACACGGCGTAGAAACGGGAAACGAGATCCGCCGACGACGCGACCTGTGCGCCGAGGGAGCGCACCATCTCGAGAACGCCCGACGGGACGCGGTCGAGGTAAGGGACGGCGTCGCCGGGCGAGTATTCCATCGCGACACGCCTCCCCGCGACGAGCTGCGCAACGGCTCCCTCGAGCTCACGCCACGTGCTGTAGCGCTCGCGCTTCCATTCCGCCGGCCATTCGCGCCACGGGCCCTGCTCGATGTTGTGGGTGATCGCTACCGGCACCCCCTCGCGCGGAATGAACGCGAAGATCCGCCGGGTCACCATCCCCTTCAGCCCCAGCACTCCACCAGCGATCGGGTTGGTGCTCTGAAAATCGTAGAGCAGCCAGCCATCAAGTCCTGCATCCGCGAGTGCGGCCTGCACCTTCGGAAGAGCGTCAACAGTCAGCATTGTCCGAAATGTGGGTGGAGTCGATAAAGGTCTCGAGTATGTGCACTGAATCTAGGGCAGGAAAGCGCCGAGCGCAGCCACGGCATCGAGGCGA
>JBIQLU010000130.1:0-9247 GCA_044463985.1 Gemmatimonas aurantiaca
GCTATTGACGCTGAAAATTGTATAAAATATGTTGTCTCCACTTTACAGGATCCCGGAGAGCCCGGAGGTAGCGCCGCCCCGAACCCCCTATCCGCCACGGTCCGCCGACTTCCAACGACAGAACTCCCCCGACCCGCGCGAGTGCCGCACTCGCCTTCGCGCCCGCTGTCCGTTGTCTCCCCACGACCAACCTTCCGGAGGAGTACGTATGCTCCACAGTGTCGCGCTGATGTTACTCACCCTGGCAGGGGGAGCGGCCGCTCCGGCTGCCGCCCCGCCCTTGCCGGCCAACCACGTACGGATCGCGGACGTTCCTCTCGAACGCACGATCTCCGGTAAGGTCACCGGCGAGGATGGCCGGCCCCTCCCGGGCGTCCAGGTCTTCGCCGAGGAAACTCGCCGAGGCGCCGTGACCGACGATGCCGGCGCCTTCTCCATCGCCAATCTCCCGGACGGCCCGGTCACGCTCCGCTTCCGCCTCATCGGCTATCGCCCCGAATCGCTGGTGGTACCGGCCGACCAGAACGAGGTCACCATGGCCCTCCACGCCACCGCGATCAATCTCGAGGCGGTGGTCGTGACCGGAACGGCGGGCGCCACGCAGAAGCGCCAGGTCGGTAACGCCGTCGCCACCGTGAACGCCTCCGAGCAGGTGGCCCTCGCGCCGGTCGCCGATGTCTCCCAGCTCATCAACGCACGCGCGCCCGGCGTGGTGGTGAATTCCGGGCCCGGCGTGGCGGGCGCGGGCTCGCGCATCAGGATCCGCGGACGGGCGAGTATCTCGCTCCCCTCCGATCCGCTCATCTACGTGGACGGCATCCGCGTCGACAACAGCGTGGGCATCGGGAGCGCTGGCGCCGGCCGCAACCCGGCCCGCGGCGCCCGCAGCGATATCGTGGGCCGCCTCAACGACATCGACCCCGAGCAGATCGAGAGCATCGAGATCATCAAGGGTCCCGCGGCGGCCACGCTCTACGGCACCGAGGCCGCCAACGGCGTGATCCAGATCATAACGAAGCGCGGCAACGGCACTCCGCAGTTCGGACTCCACGTGTCCCAGGGCGCGTCGTACTTCAACGACCTGGAGTCGCGCTGGCCGATCATGTGGGCGCGCGATCCGGTTACCAACGAGCTGGTGACGCAGAACTTCGCGGCGGAGCAGAACGCCAAGGGCACGCCGCTCTTCCAGACCGGACGGACGCAGGGCTACGGCGCGAACCTCAGTGGCGCGCTCGGCACCCAGACGAATTACTTCCTCGGCCTCGACTACAATCACGACGAGAGCGCGAAGATCGGCAGTTACAACGAGAACTTCTCGGGCCGCCTGAACCTCAGCATCGCCGCGCGCCCGAATCTCGACATCAATGCTTCCGCGGCGCTCGTGACAGGCCATCTCGAATCGCCCGGCGGCTTCGAGCTCCCGGTCTATCCGGTCACTCTGCCACTCTGGAGAGACAGCGTGGGCGGCGGCGAGTCCAGCAACATCCCGCCCGCGAAATACAGAGACTACTCGACTTCCATGTACGACGTGGATCGCTTCACCACGAGCGTGAAGCTGGAGTACCGCACCACGAGCTGGCTCACCCAGCGTCTCACCACGGGGCTCGACCTCACCAACGACAGCAAGACGTACGTGCAGCCGCGCCTCTCCTCCGCCCTCGAGCCCTTCTTCGGATCGTGGGGATACTACAGCCAGGTGGGGCAAAAGACGGTGACCCCCACCAACTCGCGCTACACCACCGTGGACTACAGCGCCACGGCGAGCTTCTTCATCCACGAGAACTTCAAGAGCAACACCACCGTCGGCGCGCAGTACTATCGCAAGCAGTTCGATCAGGCGTGGCGTCGCGGCCGGGTTTTCCCGAGCCGCTCGATCACCGCGATCTCCGCGGCGGGCGAGACGGATTCGTGGGATGACTTCGTCCAGAACACCACCTTCGGCGGCTTCGTTCAGGAGCAGATCGGCTGGAACGACCGCGTCTTCCTCACCGCCGCGCTCCGCGCCGACGACAACAGCGCCTTCGGCAGCAACTTCGATGCGGTGATCTATCCCAAGCTGAGCGGCTCGTGGGTCATGAGCGAGGAGCCGTTCTGGAACGTCTCCTGGGTCAACACCTTCCGGCTCCGCGCGGCGTGGGGCGCCTCGGGCCAGCAGCCCGACGCGTATTCCGCCACGCGCACCTACGCGGCGGTCACGGGGAGAGACGGCGCTTCGGTGCTGCAGCCCGGCGCCCCCGGGAACCCGGACCTGAAGCCCGAGCGCAGCATGGAGTTCGAGGGCGGCTTCGAGGCAGGGCTCTTCGGCGATCGTCTCGGCGTGGACTTCACGGTGTACAACAAGACCACCTCCGATGCGCTGGTGCTCCGCAACGTGGCTCCGTCCAACGGCTACGCCACGGGCGATGGGCTCGAAGGCGAGCAGTGGGTGAACGGCGGGAAGATCCGCAATCGCGGCGTGGAGCTCTCGCTCAACGGGCGCGTCTTCAGCTCCCCCGCCCTGCGCTGGGACATGCAGGTGGGCGGCTCGGTAAACGACAACAAGCTCCTCGAGCTCTCGGGCGACCAGGAGTACCTGACGGTGGACTACCTGCAGAACCGCTACCAGGCCGGCTATCCGCTCGATGCCTTCTTCCGCAAGCACATAGTGGCCGCCGAGCTGGATGGCAGCGGGCACGTGATTGAATCGTCCATGATGTGCGCGGATGGGATGGGCGGCAGCGTGGCGTGCGCCGACGCGCCGCAGGTGTACCGCGGACGGCCGGACCCCAAGTATGCCGGCTCCTTGTCCAACACCTTCACGATCTTCGATCGCCTCAAGGTGTACGCGCTCGTGGACTTCAAGGCCGGCCACCGTCTCTGGAACGTGAACCGCTGGGTGGCGTGCGGCGCGTTCTACCAGACGTGCGAGGTGAACTACAGCCCCGAGAAGTTCAGCCCCACCTGGGTCGCCGAGGTGCAGACCGATCCCACGCTTTACGCCTGGGAGACGATCGAGGACGCCAGCTACGCCAAGCTGCGCGAGGTGTCGGTGAGCTACTCGCTCCCCACGCGCTGGGCGCAGAAGGCGGGCGCGAGCCAGGCTTCGCTCACGCTCTCGGGCCACAACCTGCACACGTGGACCAAGTACTCCGGCTTCGATCCGGAGGGTGGAGTCCTCTCGCACAGGAATCTCGCGGAAGACGACCAGACCATCCCACCGCTTCGTTCCGTTCAGCTCACCCTCCGGATGAGCTTCTGACCGAGCCATGCCTTCATTCAAATCGACCGGAACAGGGGAGCAAGCGATGTTCGACAACTACAAGGCTTCATTCTCGAGATGCCGCGGCTGGAAGTCGGGCTTCCGCAGAGGGGCGCTGCTCGCCCTCGCGGTGCTCACCGCGGCATGCAATCAGATCATAGGAGTGGAAGATTCTCCCTCGCGCGTGATCGCGAAGGACGCCGAGACGCCGGGCAACGCCGCCCTGCTCGTGGACGGCGCGATCAACGAGTTCGAGTGCGCCTTCGGCCGTTACACGGTCATGGCCGGACTCCTCGGCAGCGAGCTGCGCTGGTCCTCCAACAGCCCGTGGGGAAAGGAGACCGATCTGCGCACCATGAACCCCACCACCGGCCTGTACGGCATGTACACCTGCTCCAGCGGGCTCTCGGTGTACAAGCCGCTCTCCACGGCGCGGTGGATGAACGACCACGTGCTGGAGCTTCTCGACAGCTGGACCGACGCGGATGTACCGAACAAGACGGCGCTGATCGCGAAGGCGTCGGCGTACGCCGGCTACTCGTACGTGCTCCTCGGCGAAGGGATGTGCACCGTGGCGTTCGATGGCGGGCCCGAGCTGCAGCCCGACTCCGCCTTCGCGCGGGCGGCCGAGCGTTTCGGGCGAGCCATGGACGCCGCGAGTGCGACCGGCGATGACGCCACGCTCAACCTCGCGCGGGTGGGTTACGCGCGCGCGCTCCTGGATCTCGGCCGCGCGAGCGAGGCGGCAGACATTGCGGAGCAGGTGCCCAATGGCTTCGTGGCGTATGCCCAGTACGATGCCACGCCGTCGAGCCGCACCAACTACGTGTACGAGAGCCTTCAGCTCGATGGGGGGATGAGCGTGGACGTCCCCTTCCGCTCGGTGAATTTTCAGGGCACGCCCGACCCGCGCGTGGCGGTGGTGCAGGATGGTCTGGGCTCCGACAACCAGACGCCGCTCTACGTTGCGCAGAAGTACTCGGACCAGGGAGCCGACATCGAGCTCGCGACCTGGGTCGAGGCGCAGCTCATCGTGGCGGAGGCGCGCGGAGGGTCGGTGGCGGTGGGAATCATCAACCAGCTCCACGACCTCGCCGGCCTGCCGCACTTCAGCAGCAGCGATCCGGCGGAGATCCAGCAGCAGATCATCTACGAGCGTCAGGCAGAGTTCTTCCTGGAGTCGCAGCACCTCGGCGACATGCGCCGGTACGAGCTGCCGTTCTATCCCGCGGCCGGCACGCCGTACGTGGGCACCGGCACGGGGAGCTACGGCAGCCAGACATGCTTCCCACTCCCCGATTCGGAGCGGAAGAACAACCCGAACATGTGACCCTCCAACGGACATGGCCGGCCCTCGTGCCGGCCATGTCCACATCCACGCATCGGAAGGAGAATGAGGTCTTGAGAACAATCAGTCGCACGGCCACGCTCGCAACACTGATCGCGCTGCTTCCGGCGTCGCTCGCAGCGCAGGGCACAGCGGCCGACTACGCGCGTGCGCGCCAGCTCCTCCCCGAAAGGGTGGACAGCCTGGTCTACCACTCCGAGGCGCGCCCAGGGTGGATTGGCGAATCCGACCAATTCTGGTATCGCAGCCACACCCGCGAGGGCGATGTCTTCATGCTGGTAGACCCGGCCAGCGGCGAGCAGCGTCCCGCCTTCGACCACGCGCGACTCGCCGCCGCGCTCTCGAGTGCGCTCGACACCACGTACACAAAGGGTCGCCTCCCCTTCGAGCGGATCGCGTTCGCCGACTCGGCGCGGGCGTTGAAGCTCACGATTCGCGACACGGCGTGGCGCTGCACGCTCGCCGACTACGCGTGCGCGCGTGACACGGGCGACGCGACGGCGTCGCGTACCGAAGTGAAGTCGCCGGATGGGAAATGGGCCGCGTTCGTACGCGACCACGACCTCTGGATCCGGCAGACGAAGACGGGTGAGGAAGTACGGCTCAGCGACGACGGCGAAGCGGACTTCGACTACCGCGCCTCGCTCGACAATCCAGTGGCGATGGCGAAGGCCGGCACGCAGGACCTGCCGGTTCGGCCCGCGGCGGTCTGGTCGCCCGACTCGAAGCGGTTGATCTCCTGGCGAATAGACACGCGCTCGGCAGGGACGATCACGCTGGTGCAGAGCACACCGGCGAAGGGCTACCGGCCGGTGTCATATACGTACCCGTACGCGCTCCCCGGCGATGTCGGCGTAGCGCAGGCCACGCCCGTCATCTTCGACGTCGCGACCCGCAAGGTCACGCCCATCGCTACCGAGCCGCTCGACCTGCTGTACTACGGAGGGCCGCGATTCGAGTGGGCTTCCGACGGCTCCGCCGCCTGGTTCACGTGGACGGAGCGGGGCCTGGGCACGATGGAGCTTCGTTCGGTGGACCCCGCCACCGGCGCGACGAGCGTGATGGTGAGCGAGAGCGTGAAGCCGCGCGTGGATACCTGGATCCACGACCAGGCGATCCTCGCCAATGGCAGCGAAGTAGTGTGGACATCCGACCGCGACGGGTGGAACCACCTCTACCTGTACGACGGGAAAACCGGCAAGCTCGTCAACCAGATCACGCGCGGCGCGTGGGCCGTGCGGGATATCGTGGGCGTCGACGAGAAGGCGCGCGTCGTCTACTTCACCGCAGGCGGCCGCGAGCGCGGTGAGGACCCGTATCTCCGGCATCTCTACCGCGCGAAGCTCGATGGCAGCGACCTGCGGCTCCTCACCCCCGAGAGCGCGGACCATTCGGTGTGGCTATCGCCGAGCAGGAAGTACGTGGTGGACACGTACTCGCGCGTGGATCTGCCGCCAGTATCGGTGCTGCGGAAGGCGAGCGATGGCTCGGTGATCCGGGAGCTCGAGCGCTCGGACATCAGCGACCTGCTGGCGGCCGGGTGGACGAAGCCCGAGCCCTTCGTGGCGAAGGCGCGCGACGGGAAGACCGACATCTACGGCGTGATCTGGCGCCCGTCCAACTTCGACCCCAAGCGCAGCTACCCGGTGATCGAGCAGATCTACACCGGTCCGCACAGCTTCCACGTTCCCAAGAGCTTCCAGGCGCGCGGCAACCGGAGCTGGCCGGGCGACGACCTGGTGCGGCCCATCGCGGAGCTCGGGTTCATAGTAGTGATGGTCGATGGCTTCGGCACCAACGGCCGCTCGCGCGAGTTCCGCGACTTCTCGTACAAGAATCTTGGCGATGGCGGGATCCCCGATCACATAGCCGCGCTGCGCCAGCTCGCCGAGCGCTATCCGTACATGGACATCACGCGCGTCGGGATCTTCGGGCATTCGGCCGGTGGCTACGATTCCATGCACGCCATGCTGACGCATCCGGAGTTCTACAAAGTGGCCGTGTCCACATCCGGGAACCACGACCACCGGATGGACAAGGCATCGTGGGTGGAGACGTGGATGGGATTCCCGGTGGACAAGCACTACGCCGAGCAGTCGAACATCGACATGGCCGGCCGGTTGCGCGGGAAGGTGCTGCTGGTGCACGGCGAGCTCGATGAGAACGTCCCTCCAGCGAGCACGTTCCGCCTGGTGGATGCGCTCATGAAGGCGGACCGGGATTTCGATCTGCTGATTGTGCCGAACGGGCATCACGACATCGATTACATCCCGTACGTGGTGCGGCGCAGGTGGGACTACTTCGTGAAGAACCTCCTCGACGTGCAGCCGCCGCACAGCAACGTGATGGCGACGGACGCCGCCGGCTCGTGAGCGTTCGGATCTCCGGGCCGAGCGGGCTGACCTCGCGATAGCACGAGTCGGCTCTCACGCTTTGTCGTGTCCGGAAGGCGTACACGCTTTTCGGACACGACGAAGCGGAATCGTCGCCAGCGCGTCCGCCATCGAACAGCGATTCATTGACGTGCTGGAATCCAGCCATAACCGTCCGCCACCGGATTCGCCCTCGCCGCCACGGCAGTCCGGATCCATGCGAGGAGAGCGCTCGCGCGCCCGTCCACATCGCTGTGCCGTATGGAGGTCGGGTAGAAAAGCACCCCCGGGGAGTGCTCGCCCCGTGACGCCAGCGCCCGAGCCAGAGGTGCGAAGTCCCGATAGTTGCGCGTCACGATTATCCGGCCCTCGCACTGGGCCCAGCGAAGGACTACGGGATCATCGGCGCCCCCCAGCCCAACATCGGTAACATGCACGATGTCGACGTCCGCCGCCCGCAGCATCTCGAGACTGCGCCGGTCGACGTGCTCGTCGAACAGGAATGTCAGCGATGTAACGCGAGCGCGCTGGATCACTCACGGCCACCGCTCATCGCGACACACTGGGTGCGGCGAGCAGCCGTTCCATTCGCTCGTTGTCAGCGATCATCGCCTCGATCTCCCTGGGGAATCGCTCGGCGTAGGCCAGCGCCTGATCCAGCGCTTCGCGCGACACCGACTCCCCAAAATGCTCGCGGAGTGCCTTGCGATCATCACCATAATCGCGCGCCACCATCACGACTTCCCAGACGTCGGGCCCGGAGCGGAGAATCGCGCGGCGGCCCGAGACACCGTCGCGGAATGCGATGGCCGGATAATGCTCCATGGCCCACCACTCCTCGGCGATGCGCCTCAGACCGGTGGAGGGGCCTTCGCCGTGGCTCTTCCAGATGCGTTCGAGGTCGTCCCTGAGCCAGCTATCGAGGCGGGCGGTGATGGTGGACATGGTAGTTGACTCCAAGCGATGGTCCTTCGGCAGAAGCGGCCACTGAGAAGTACACGACATGTACATAGTAAACCAGGTGCACGTTCGGCCCCCGATCTACACCCCGCTCAGCAGCCGGGTTCAGAGTCGAGGGAGCACTGAGCGCAACTCGGGGATGTGTCCGAAATCAGCAGGGCCAGGATCACCTTATCAGCTCCGGTCTGCTGCTGGTGCTGCAGCGCGGCATAGCTCTCGTCGAACTGCGTGGAGAAATCGGCGTCGAGGAAGCCCTGCTTGCGCGCCACGAAACGTCAGCGTTTGGCGGACGAGCCGCCCTTGGTCGCACGCTCCTTGAGCGAGTCCAGATGGCGCTGCGTCGCCGCCTCGCCACTCGTGCGCGTCGAGCGGCCACTCTCGAAGTCGCCCTCTGCGCGCTCGATGCGGGCCCGTCCCTCTGCGCTATGATACCAGAGCTGATCGCGCTGGATGAGTTCCACGGGAACGAGCTCGTAGCTCCCATCCGCAGTACGGTCGATCCGGAGCTGCGTATGCTCGCCCAGACCGAGCTCGCGCCGAAGTTCCCGCGGAAACGTGGCGCGCCCCTTTGCGTCGATCGTCAAGAAACCGAGCGTTGCGCTCTGCATCCAGTTCTCCATTGATGACAGTTGCCGTGGTGGGAGTATACCAACTTCCCACATCTCCGTCAGGGATACAGGATGGTCATCCAGAGGCATACACGGCAGCTCGTCAAGCGACTGTTGGAATGCGACCTCCTTTCGGGTTCGTCCGCGTCGCCTCCGGTCTTCATACTGCTACTTTCCAGTGGGTGTCTCGACCTGGTTGGGTATGGTTTTCCGAGGGGGTAGCCATGAGGCTGGTCGCCGAGGCGTACATAAAGAAGGACAGCCGGAACCGCATCACCCTCCCGGCTGACGTGAAGTACGCGCATTTCCACATGATGCAATACGACGACGGACGCATCGAACTCTTGCCGCAGTTGCTCGTCGACGCGGCGATTTCCCGGAACGCCCTGCGGGAGATGGACGAGGCAATAGCCAACTTCCAGGAGGGGCGCGTCGGCGAGGCCATCGACTTGGGCGCGCTCGAGGAGCTGGCGGATCAGTCGGAGTGAGCCGACAGTTGACGACTGTCGGAATAGTGGATCGCGATGTCGGATTTCGGACCCGATCCCGCTCAACCCCGAGTCGAATCGTGGGCCTGGCCGGCTGCGAGCGCAGCAGCGAGAAAGACGACGAAGCGATCGATCCGGGCAAGAGCGCGTTTATCAATGCGTCCGGGCAATTGCATTGATATTGACGAATATCAACGATATCGTCAATATTGTCGTTTATCACGACTCCCACG